>CAYVOB010000167.1:0-1540 GCA_964452945.1 uncultured Bdellovibrionales bacterium | reverse complement strand
GAAGTGGTGTTCAGGGATTTAATAAGGACCCTGGTGCAAAACAGAAAATGAAAGTATCTGGCTTTACATTCGTCCGTAATGGCATCCTTTATGATTATCCTTTTGTGGAGTCTATAAGATCCATATTGCCTATAGTTGACGAAATGGTAGTTAATGTTCCTTTTTCTGATGATAAGACTTACGAGGCTGTAAAAGCCATTGATTCAAACAAGATCAAGGTCTTTCAAACAAGTTGGGATGGTGATATTCCGTCGGGTGGAAGGATATTATCCTATCACACTAATCTTGCCCTTCAAAAATGCACTGGTGATTGGTGCTTTTATATACAAGCAGATGAAGTGGTGAATGAACTAGATCATGAAAAGATATCAAAGACGATGATGGATAACTTTAGCAACTTAGAGGTTGATGGTCTGCTATTCGATTATCTTCATTTTTATGGTTCTTATGACTGCGTCGCGACTGCAAGGAACTGGTACAGGAAAGAGATCAGGATAATAAGGAACAACAAAAGTATAGTCTCCTTTGCAGATGCACAGGGATTTAGATACAGTGACTCTTCAAAAATAAAAACAGCGCACACCGGTGCAAAGATATATCACTACGGCTGGGTAAAACCCATACAGAAGATGCGTGTTAAGACCATAGCTATGGACAGGCTCTGGCATGGGGACAAAAAAGATGAAGAGAACAAACGACTGGAATATAAGTCCAGCCAATACGGCCTTAAAAAATACAATGACACACATCCATCGGTGATGAAGCAAAGGATTGCTTTACAGGACTGGAATTTCGAGTACAAGTCCAAGATATCTTCTTACAGGGAGTTTAGATACTGGTTGTCCGACTTGTTCGAAAAAATATTTGGCTTTAGGTTATTTGAATACAAGGGTTACAAATGATGGATATAGAAGTCGTAGTTGTAGATCTTAAGTATCCAATGAACATAGGTAACGTAGCTCGTACAATGAGTTGTATGGGGTTTTCAAAACTTGCTCTTGTAAGGCCTTGTAAGGCATGGAATGAAAGTATGGATGCTATAAAGTACTCACTTTTTGGGAAGACCGTATTGGATAATGCAACTGTGATCGACGATCTGAATGAGTTAAAGGACAATAACTCTATACTGCTTGGTTTCTCACGTCGAATTGGAAGACGCAGGAGCTGTCCGGTGATGTTGACAGAACTCTGGGGTTTTATGCAAAAATTTGGGGGCAAAAAGAACATAAAGCTGGTCTTTGGCGGGGAGTCCGCTGGTCTTAGTACAGAGGACCTTCGCCTTTGCGACCATATAGTTACAATAGATAAATCGATAGTGAATAACTCACTAAGCCTTCCTTCTGCAGTTGTTGCAGGGCTTTATGAGGTAAGGAGAATGCAGTCTATAACTAAAAAAGATAAGGAAATCCAAAAAGATGCAGATAGTGGCGAGGCTGGAGTACTTCTTGAAAAGACAAGAGAGCTCTTGCTGAAAGCAGGGTTTATTGATAATAAGGACCAAAAGCGAGTAGTACCAAGACTTGGAGACATCTTAAAGAGG
>CAYVOB010000166.1:0-1634 GCA_964452945.1 uncultured Bdellovibrionales bacterium | reverse complement strand
CGGAACAGGATCCCTTACTGGTCTAGGAGCAGAACTTTGTGTTCTCTCATGCAAGCCAGAGGAAACTGTCGGCATGGTAGGTTCGACTTCCTCTTTTTTAGCCGGTCCTGATTCCGCTAACTGCGTCCTTTCTGCATCATTATCAGATCTAAGGGCTTGATCATAGTTAGATTGATCAGAACCACTTATCCTAGTTTTTTCCTCATGTGGCCTGGAGCCATAACTAAAAGGAGAATAGGACGGCATGCTCTGTTCTCTCTCGCTCAATCTCTTCCTATCAGCCAGGATCTCTGTGCTAAATAATTCTTTTATGAATTTTGACAGCTTAAGTGAATTATATGCAGGGAATTTTTTGTGAAGGTACCTGACTATGTCCTCGTGCACATCATAACACGACTGGTATCTTTCTATCCTCGGTCTGGCGAGCATCTTTAGTATTATTGCTTCCAGTTCCCTGTCTATTACAGGATTTACCTTACTGGGCAAAGGAACGTTCCCGTCGCGTATCTTTTTAAGTGTATTTATCTCATTATCTGCGACGAACAGTCTTTCTCCAGTTGTAGCCTCAAAAAAAACTATCCCTAGAGAAAAAATGTCCGATCTGGAATCAAGTTCTTCACCCTCTGCCTGTTCCGGGCTCATATAGCCGAACTTGCCCTTTAGTACCCCTGCTCTGGTCTCCTCCATCTTACCCTTTGCTTTTGCAATACCCCAATCGACTATCTTTACCTCTCCTTCAAAAGAGACCATTATATTCTGAGGGCTCATATCGCGGTGTACTATGTTCAAAGATTCATTCGTAACAGGATCATGTTTTGTATGCGCATAATGCAATCCTTTGCATATTTCGCTTATTATGTAACAGGCCGAATCTATAGGCAGTAGTTTTTGGTTGTCATGACATTTTTGCAATATCTGCCTTACAGAACGTCCCTCTATGAATTCCTCTTCATGGTAGTAACGGCCGTCCGTTACACCAAAGTTCGTTATACGTACTATATTGCTGTGGTTCAGTGATGAAGCTATTCTTGCTTCATCAACGAACATTGAGTTAAATTCAGGGTTCTGTGTATACGAAGGGAGTATCAGCTTTAATGCAACAGTCCTTTCGAAACCTTCAAGACCGACTGCTTTACCTCTCCATATCTCAGCCATACCGCCTATGGCGATCCGGTCCATTAAATAATAATCGCCGAATTTTACGGGGCCTTCCTGCTGTTGCTGAGGACTCATCTATACCTCGAATGGGTCATAGGACTCTATGTTCTCTCCCCTTTGAGCACCCAACGACATCATAGCAAGAGGGATACCAAGTTCCTGTTGTATCCAGTTAACATAATCCTTTGCGTTCTTTGGAAGATCATCTATGTTCTTGACCGACTTAAGGTCCTCGTTCCAGCCAGGAAATGTCTTGTATATAGGCGTCACATTACCGGAAAGGGCGCAAAGATCGTAAGGCAGGTCAACATACTCTTTGCCATTTATCTCATAAGCTACGGCTACCTTTATCTCCGGGAAGCCGGAAAGTATATCCAACTTGGTAAGTATAAAGGAAGAAAGGCCAGCATATCTTACAGTATAGCGAAGACATACCATGTCAAGCCAACCACAACGACGAGGTCTTCCTGTTGTTG
>CAYVOB010000165.1:0-1711 GCA_964452945.1 uncultured Bdellovibrionales bacterium | reverse complement strand
CTGTTTACAGTGCTGTTGCTTGTGCAGCAGCCACTACAGCTTATACAACAGCATTGGGTGTATATGAGGCTTCAATAGCCGATTGCGAAAGTTGCATAGGCTCCTGCCAAGCCTGTTCCGCAGAGGATAATGGGATAACTAATCCTAATAAAATGTGTATGACCGGAATTTCATCCAGCGACTACAATACATGTATCCTTCCTTATAAAGCTGATGCACAAAAACGCCAAACAAAATGTAGAGAAATATGTGGTGTAATGGTTGCTGCTTTAGCCGCATTTAATTTTGCTTTAACAGGTGTTAACACAAACCTGGATGATTTAAAAAAACAAATTAAAAGTGACGGTGGCACCAATAGTAATTTGTCAGCAAACTACAATGCCCAAACTTCCAATAACGTTAATTCAAACAATACGGACGATAACGCCTCCTCAACATCCCTTTCTTCCTCATTGGGAACTCTGCTTGGAGCAGGACAGGGCAAGACAGCCGGAGGCTTGGGCTCGTCGGGGACTAGCGCTTCTATACAAGGTGGAGGTTCCTCTTCAGGAAGTGGACTTTCTGCTACAAAAGGAGCAGGCACAACAACTTCTTCCGGTTCAGGTTCTGGATCTGGTGATGCTTTTGGAGGGCCTAGTAGTGGTGGAGGAGGATCTTCTTTTGGTGGAGCTTCCAACGACGCTAGTGGTTCGCAGCTCAGAGGCCTAACGAATAAATCCATTAATAAAAAAGAACTGCTCGACAAGAATGCTGATCTTTTTGAAACGGTTCAAAAAATACATGAAAATATTTATGAAAAGAAAGAGGTAGGTAACATATCAGCTGTAAAGACGGTGAATAATAAGGATGACAATAATAAGATCGGCAAAAAGAAAGTCAGGAGGTAGTACGTTTATGAAAAAACTTTTAACTTTTATTTTAATGGTGGGCCTTTTTTATGTAGTTGAGGCTTATGCGGCTAACACTTGTACTTGGGGAGGCAACACCTCTACTTGTACAACTTTTGACCCCACCACTTTTAACCAGCTTCAAAGTTCCTGCGATACGGCAAAGCAGGCTCTTGAGGATGGCAAAAAGACACTTTGCGGAGCAGGTAATTACAACTTAACTACTAAAAAATGTATCTCAAAGGAACCTGCTGATGCTGATACCGGGGGATTATGGGGAGCCTGGAGGAAGTTATGCTTCTCTAATAAGATAGCAGGTAGTTGTATGTGGTACGTGCCTAGCAGTGATAATTATCGTTTTATCCACGGCGTGCAAGGTAAGCCGGGATATAAGGCCTATACTGGTGAGAGTTGTCGTTACAGTTTATTTGATACTATGGGCCCTGTATATGAATCTAATGCCCAGACCGAGCCTCCAGAGTTATCTTTTTGTGATGCAGGAATAGTTTGCTTGAGGGATAGTAGGGATAGTGGCATTTATTTCCCAGACTTTTATGAGGCTAGATGGATCTGTAGAAAATACCAAGGTTGGGATAAAGAGGTAAAGGGCGATAAGGTTAGACGACATAGTAACAACAGAACGTTAAATACAGGGGAGTCAATGGAAGCACCTGCTGATGAGGACGAGATGGAAGGTGTTGTATATGATGGTACCTTAGCCGATACGTGCAAAACTATGTGCACAAAGTATTGGTCAATTATCGGTTCTATAGATTCACTTGAATCTTCATTAACGTCTGCTCAGACCGCTTTGAATAGCATGT
>CAYVOB010000164.1:0-1736 GCA_964452945.1 uncultured Bdellovibrionales bacterium | reverse complement strand
TTGTCTGTCGGTTTTGCATGAACTATCGCAGAGTTCTCTGCAAAAGCTACAATGGTATCAAAAGAATAGGTC
Organism: uncultured Bdellovibrionales bacterium; assembly: GCA_964452945.1. Lineage (GTDB taxonomy): Bacteria > Bdellovibrionota > JAFGOL01 > JAFGOL01 > JAFGOL01 > CAYVOB01. The sequence goes on along the minus strand of CAYVOB010000164.1, from coordinate 1,664 downwards.
TCGGCTCCGTTAAGCCTCATCATATGGTCAAGTGTTGCCGCAAAAGCCTTCTCTGTTGGATTGTCGACCAGTATCTCCAGTGTTTCTATAAAAGATTTTTTATGTATCTGTATAGCTTTTTGCATAAGCTTTAATTCGTTCGGTCCCTTTATGTACCTGAACGATGCAGGTATGAGATCAATGGGCACAAGATCGACCAGGCGTTTTAACTCCTCGTAGATCTCCACCGTTACCACTTTTGGCGAAAAGCCCAATTTCTTTATACCAAGCTCCATGAATAGCTCCGGTATTTTCCAAAGGGCTGACTCGTTCTTATTTATAACTATCCTCGCGTCCTTTACAGATAGTTTTGCCTCTAGTTCAAACCTCGGGTCAGTTATAAGGACCATCTGGTCATGAGTACAAACGAATAAACAGTTATCTCCCTTAAAACCGCAAAAATATCTGATATTCTTTGGGTCGGTAAAAAGCAGGGCATCACAGCCGTGCTTTTCCATAACTCCCCTAAGCATCTTTTTCTTCCTTTCCAGCATTATTCTCCTCCGCCTTTTAGTTACATTTTAGGGGAGATAAAATAAAATGTATATGTCTTTTTTCCGGCTTTCCATTCCACATATTCCTCATAATGGAGTCGACCGGACCAATGAACCGCCCTTCGTTCCTTGATGATAATCTTGGATCATGTTCGTAGTACTCGTCCTCAAGTCCGAGTAAATGGCCTACCTCGTGAACTATCACCGACGGTGGAGTAAGAATGCTCCACTCATGACTGGAAACCCTTTTAAGATAAAAAGAACTTGGCCACGGTACCAGCTCTATCCTGTTAAGATCACCATCTATAAGTTCCAGTTTTATCCCATACACCGACCATACCTTTTGTATGTTGTTTTTCCAGAGTTTTTCCTTTTCGCCAAAATATATCCTGCCCTTGTCATAAACGAATTTTATAGGAAGTACTACCCTGATCGATCCGTTAGGATCAGATCTTATATGATACTTCTGAAGGTACTCGCATGAAGGTCGCTGTTCCTTTCCTTTGCCTGTTTGTTTAAGGTTCTCATTGGCTTCCTCTACTTTTTTAGAATATTCCTTGGAAGGGAACACCACTAACGCTTTTTTGAACATATCAAGTGCAGGCTCGGACTCCTGTTTAAAATCCAGGATAAGTCCCTCTGTAAAATAGCGTAAGCCTTGTTCGTAAGCATCACCATTAGTCGACAGTTTTGATGCAAAATATACTGCATCATCAATATTACCATAGGTAAGCAGCAGCGAAACAAGGTCAGCAATGTAATCCTTTCTTTGCGGATACTCTTTGATGATCTTTTGGGCATCACTTTTTGCCAGCTCGAACCTAAGGTTCCTTACCCTCATTTCACAGCGTTCAGACAAGAGATAATACAGTTCAGTATCCCGCCACTCCTTCTTTATAAGCTCTAAGTATATCTGTTCAGCCTTGTAGAACCAACCAGTCCTGTAATATATATGTGCCACATATCTTTTTGATAAAAGATCACCAGGCATGTATTTGAGTATCTCTTGAAGTATGTCCATCGACTCGAACTGCTTGTTCTCTGCATAAAGCATAAGTGCCAAGAGCCTCTTATACTCCAGCTTCTCAAAAAAGTTGATACCGTCAGGTTGTTTCTCAAGAAGCGCCCTGG
>CAYVOB010000163.1:0-1799 GCA_964452945.1 uncultured Bdellovibrionales bacterium | reverse complement strand
GTTAATCTTTTGTTTTGAGACAGCACTCCTGCTCTTGCTACTTACACTTTTTGGCCCAGTTGATGAAGCAAAAAGCATGGAACCTATCAATAGCAGACAGAGCATCATAGTTCCCCAATATATTTTTTAATAAAGGTTTCCGCCGTAGTTATGTCAGACCAGTCACACATACTCACTGCAGAATGAATATATCTTGAAGGGACGGCAACAATAGCCCCCTTTACTCCTTCGGCTACTGTGTAAAAACCACCTGCATTGGTCCCACCAAAGCGAGGGGTCTTAAGTTGATGTTTGAGTTTATGCTTTGTGGCTATCTTGATCAAGAAATCCACCATATCCGGGCAAATCAAGGAATGTGAATCAGCGATAGTAAAAGCAGGACCTTCACCGAGTTTTGCAACCTTTTTTTCTTCAGGAACACCGTAGATATCACATGCGGTTGTACATTCAACGATCAGTACATATTCCGGATTGATCTTTGCCAGAACAGGAGCGATCCCCTTAAATCCAACTTCTTCCTGTACGGAGAATGAAAGAACTATAGTTCTTGCCTGTACGTTCTTGTTAAGATGATCTGCTGTAGCCATAAGAAGAGCACAGCCGACCCTGTCATCTGCAGCTTTTGAACTAAATCTATTATTCTCCATTTCCACAAAGTTATCGGGAAAAGTAACGGCACACCCCACCCTGATACCGGCCTTTTTAACTTCTATATCTGACTTAAAACCACAATCCACCGCAAGCTGTTCCAGAGGTATTACACTTGTCGCAACCCCTCCCGTAACATGGGGAGGCAGTATGCCTGTAACTCCAATGAACTTTTTTCCATTTCTTGAGTGAACTTCCAGCCTCTGGCTTGGAATGACCCTAAGGTCAATGTTCCCGTAGTTTATTATTTTAAGGAAGCCGTTCTTATCTATATGTTGTACTACAAAACCAACTTCATCCATATGTCCGTCGATCAATACCTTTCCAAGACCCTTCTTCTTTCCTTCAAAGGTAGCTGTAATGCTTCCCATGTTATTTATTTCTATTGTTGCTCTGGTTTTTTTCAAATGTTTAAGTATGTATTCACGTACTGGCTTTTCATAAGAAGAGATCCCCGGTATAGCAACAAGTTCCTTAAGGTACTTTTGTATCATTTTGTCCCCCTTTTACTTATTTTTAGAACATATAACTTAGATTCAGAAATATGTCTTTATAAACTCTATAACATTATCAACGCTTATGGAGCGATCCAATTCTTTAGAAAGAGTCGTCATTTTGACTCCGGGAAGTCCACAAGGTACTATCAATGAAAAACCTTCCAGCGTGTTACAGACGTTAAGCGCTATACCGTGCATGCTTACCCTTTGTGTTAGATCAAATCCTACTGAACAGATCTTTCTGTCCTCCACCCATAAGCCAGGCTTGTCCTGACTAAAGTTAGCCGCTATCCCAAAATTTTCTTTAAGACAGAGACTAATACCCTGCATTACTCCCTCTACAAAACCTCTTACAGCCTTTGACCTAAGTGGAACTACAAAATATATGACGAGTTGTCCCGGTTCATGGACCGTTACATCACCGCCTCTGCTCACTTTACGGACCTCATACCCACGCGATCCCAGGAGCTTTTCCGGTATCAACATATTGCTTTCAATGGCGTTCCTTCCAAGCGTTATAACGGCAGGCTTGTGCTCTAAAAAGAATATTGTCCCCTCACTCTCTCCCTTTTTTACCAGCTCACGTTCCTCGAGTTGGAGCTTTACAGCGGAGTCATAATCAATTTGCCCAAGACATAGCCTTTTTAAATTATC
>CAYVOB010000162.1:0-1820 GCA_964452945.1 uncultured Bdellovibrionales bacterium | reverse complement strand
ATATGGAGAGCGGGCGACCTCTTCTGCACAGTTATTGGCCATGTAGAACCACTGTTCAATATCAGAAGCTGTAACCTTTGAAGCATTAGTTTCCAACTCTTTTAATTCATAATCAGGGAGCTCGCTGGTAAGCATATCGGATAAACCATTCTTAACAAAAAGCATGTTCCTGAATATTTCGACCAAGGTATCAGTGATGTTCTTAACGTCGTAAGCGTCGTTAAATAGTTTTTTACTTAAGGCAAGACATTCCCTTGGGTTATTACTGACTACGGATGATGCCATACTGAATATAATGTTCCTATCCACAAACCCAAGAATGCTCCTTACATCGGTATCGTTAAAATTAATACCGGCAAACGAGATAACCTTATCAAGCATGGACAAGGAGTCCCTAAGACTTCCTCTTGCCTCCCTTGCTATGGCGTAAAGAGCCTGGTCAGTCGCTGAAACATCCTCTTTTGTAACAATATCCTTTAAAGTTGCTGCGATCGCATCTATGGATAGTTTTTTAAAATCAAAAGCCTGACACCTGCTTATTATGGTCTGAGGTATCTTATGCATCTCTGTTGTAGCAAGGATGAACATGCCATGTGCAGGAGGCTCTTCCAGTGTCTTAAGCAGAGCGTTAAAAGCCGAGGTGGTCAACATATGCACCTCGTCTATGATGTATATTTTGTACTTTGAACTGACCGGCGGATACATTATGTTCTCTCTAATATCTCGGATAGCCTCTACTCCGTTGTTGGAGGCACCGTCTATTTCCTGTACATCCATTGATGATGAATTTGTTATCTCAATACAACTCTGGCATTTATTGCATGGTTCTGCGTTCTTAAGATCTGTACAACAAAGAGCCTTGGCTAACAATCTTGCAACCGAGGTTTTTCCAACACCCCTGGTTCCAGAAAAAAGATATCCTGAAGCTACCCTGTCATTAAGTATGGAATTCTTTAGTGTCGTTATTATATGGTCTTGTCCTCTTACATCACTGAACTGTAAGGGTCTCCATTTTCTTGCTAATACTTGATAGGTGGACAAGTGTTATACCCCCAAAGATCTTGCAAATGGCGACCGGTTGGTGACACACGGAACATACATCTTACCGTTGCTTCCTTTCGGACCTAGCGGGATTCGAAGAGCTCAACGTTGTCGCCTTACCAGTCACCGTATCAATGGGTTTATCAAATAAGAGGCGCGTAGACAAGGCTTAAATATCATTAGCTCTCAGGGAACAAAGGCAAGACTCCCTACATTTCAATTATCTCTATGTCGCTGGTCTTGCTGGATCCTTCTTCGCTTAAGACGAGACTGATCGTGTCACTTTTATTCTTGATGACATTTTCGCTGTCTTGCAGATTAACTGCCAGGATGACTTTTGCGTAGCCTCCTTCTTCCAATATGCTCAGACCGGCTATTGGTACATCTTTTGCCAGGTAAAAGACCTCTCCTTCCCTTATATCTGTAACATCGACCCTGGCACCAGGATAAAGGACATCCAGAGGCAGATTATTTGTGTGCACAAGTAAACTTACAGCACGCTTGCCCTCAAGAAGGTGTTCCATCACAGGATCAGGCGTGTCATCAATTTTATCCTCCCAGAATGGTTTAAGCAGTTTAATGGTTAAAATGGTCCCCAACATTGCAATAACAAGCAGAACACCGGCCGTCCTCTTATTTTCCAGAAGCAGCCTTTTCGCCAGATAGGCCCCAATAGTATGCCGTGTTCCGGAGTATCTGGTTCCGGGCTTCCCCAGGCCCACGATTCGTTTCATACTCGTTATCTCGTTTACTCGTTATCTCGTAAAGTCTGCCCGAGA
>CAYVOB010000161.1:0-1856 GCA_964452945.1 uncultured Bdellovibrionales bacterium | reverse complement strand
CGATCCTTAATAGATGCAAAAAGCTTTTCTAAGTCAGTCATGAGCTTAACGCCACGTTCGGTGACTATAAGATCATGTGCGGTCTGAATACCTTTGGCCTGTTGCCTCAACTCAACGACCTTGTTCATGAACTCTATCTTATCAACTATCGTATCAAAAACAGGAACAAGCGATCTCTGAAGTTCAGGATCTTTTTGTGCAAGTTGATCGATGGAGTTAAGCCTGTCCTGCACCAAAGCGTAGTCTTTATTGTATGCCTCTACGTCTTTTTTATACCCGGTAATAATATAAAAACGCTGTTTGGCCTCCATATCACTTATCGCATCATTAAGGTTATCCAGATGTATTATCACTTTATCTGCATAGGCCTCTTTTTCATTCCACTGGACCCAGGCCAAAGTGCTCTGGTGGCTTACCAATATTGTTGTAGCCAGTATCACAACAGCTGCAAAGAACCCTCCGTATACCTTGAATTTCTTTATGGGGTCGTAACGTTTATATTCAGAAGCTATCCCTTTACTTTCGTGCAATTCACGTCTTGTTGTCCTATAGGTCTCCGCCAATATACTTATTAAGATACCCAGCCCTAAGAACGTAACTAGACCTATGGCATCAACGACATTTGATAAGAACGGGGTCCCTGCAGGTTCCATTATAAAATACAGTACCAGACCAGCTGAAGTAAAAGTCGTTGTTAATGCAGGCCCAAGTCCGAACATTACGCCCGTGATTATCACAGCGATGTTGAAAAAAAGATACGTAGGGAATGGCTGACCAGTGCTCCACTCCACTAATCTGTATAAGCCCATCGCAGCTAATGCGTCCATAACAGCGACGCTATATCTAAATAATGTTGGATTGATCATTCTGTTAAAAGCCCTAAACATATTTTTGCCTCAAGAAAATAAAACCTTTTTGATCTCACCAACTAGGACTTCCAGTCCGGCACTTTTACTCAAACAGGAGTTAGCACCAAGTTTAATGAACAATTCTGTGTCGAACAACTGAGCAGAATACATTATCACAGGCAATGAAGAAGCATCTTTTTCGTTCCTTATTAGCTTTAACAATTCGATCCCTGACATGCCGGGCATCTGTATATCTAAGAGTACTACATCAATTTTCCTGGAATGTATCTTTGAAATCGCTTCTTCCCCTTTTCCAGCCTCCTCCACACAAAAGCCACCATTTTCCAAAGCATATCTGGCAAACAATCTTTCATCGGCCATGTCATCAACAATAAGGACGGTCTTTTTATCTGCACAAAGATCCTGCTTATTGGGTATGGTAAAATTAAAGGTCGACCCTTTACCTAGTTCAGACTCCAACCATATCCTACCACCATGAAGTTCACAAATGTACTTTGAGATCGCAAGCCCTAAACCCATTCCAGTTTCCTTGTCTGAAGGATTAACTTGTTCGTAGTAGTCAAATATCTTTGCCTGCTTTTCTGCAGCAATGCCGTCACCTGTGTCAGAAATGCTTACCTTAAGCATATTCTCATCCATAACAGCATCTATCTTGATAAAACCGCCTTCTGGGGTATGTTTTATAGAATTGTTCAAGATATTACTTACAACTTGTCCTAGCTTTTCCTTATCAGCCCTAAGCGCACGATCGCATTTAGCTGCGCAGCCAAAAACCTGGAGCTTTAGATTGCCCTGTTCCAAATTGAATCGATAATCGTTTACGATCTGGTTTACAAGTTCAGAAAAATTAAAACTGCTGATATCAAGTTTCACTTCGCCGCTCTTTAGTCTCTTAATATTCAAAAGGTTGTCCACAAACCTTAGACCTCTGTCCACTTGTCTCAAAGAAAGGTCTACGTATTTTTTTGCATTGTCAGACATTTAATT
>CAYVOB010000160.1:0-1991 GCA_964452945.1 uncultured Bdellovibrionales bacterium | reverse complement strand
TTGTAATACTGATCTATTGTTTAGCGACGTAGAGATACAAAGATTTCTTGATACTGTGTCCAGGTTTAATTCAAGGAACATAGACATTAATCATCCAATACTCGATGGCAGGCTTCCTGGAGGCTTTAGATGTAATATAGTCGGCCCTCCAGTGTCGTTGTCAGGTTTTGTGATCACGGTCAGAAAACATTCAGGAAGAATAAGGTCATTTAATGAGCTTGTTGAACGGGGCATGATGAGACACGAACATGCAACACTTCTAAAGAAAATGATAGAGGACAGAATGAATATAATCATAGCCGGAGGCACTGGTACCGGTAAGACAACACTTGTAAATGTATTGTTCAATGGTCTTTCAAAAGGAGAGTCCCCAAGGGTCATTACCATAGAGGATACTGCGGAGCTTAAGATAGATATCCCTCACGTCATTCGTCTGGAATCAAGATATGCCACGCCGGATTGTCCGGCGGAGATAGGAATAAGAGAGCTAGTACGAACTGCTCTCAGGATGCGCCCGGACAGGATAGTAATAGGAGAGGTCAGGGGAGAAGAGGCTTATGACCTTTTGCACGCGCTCAATACCGGTCACAAGGGAACGGTATGCACCATTCACGCTAATTCCTGCAGGGATGCATTAAGGAGGCTGGAGACCCTTGCCGTACTGGGTCATCCCAACCTTGATATACTGGTCCCAAGAAGCTGGATAGCGTCTAATGTGGATGCGGTCGCTTATGTTGAACGTGTGGGAGGTGAAAGACGTCTTAGTGAACTAAAAAAGATAGAGGGTGTCGAAGGCAGTAATTACATTCTTTGCGATTTAATCCACTGATGCTATACTTTGTTCAGGATGCTTAAATTATTGTTAATTGCAATGGCTACCTTTAACCTGAATGCTCAAGAGCCTATTCAGGAAGAAGTTACACCTGCCGCGACTGAACAGGAGACCAGGGATGTACTAGCTGCTCAAAAGACAGTTGACTACAAGGCCCAGATGGTAAAATTAACCCCAACACTGGGTGATAGGAACATAAATGAAGTAGAAAATCCATGGACAGCATACATAAAGAATACAGAAGGGAATGTCCTGGTTAAGAGACATGATGCTAAGGGCAACATAATAATAGCTTTTGCCCCCCTTGAAGGGACTCTTTTAAGGAGCAGGGACCTGATAGATATAGAAGCTAACGGTAGAGCCGAACTCGAGTTCAAGGACTCCAAAACCTTAAATCTTGGGCCATCGACGTTGATAAGGATAGAAAAACAGGATACGTGTACGCTGCTCCTTGGCAGCATGAGAGTAAGGGCGAAAGAGACAAAAGAGGGCAACAACATCTTTGTGTATGCACCCAATGTTTTTATTACTACACATCCAAAATCTGATCTTGCCATAAGATATGATGGTTCAGAAAAAAAGTCACAGGTGGCCTGCTTTGATGGAACCCTTAATGCCAACGGTATTAGGGATAGCAAAGAGCTTACCGGGTTTGACAGGACAATAAGTGGTGGTGAGACCATCAATGTCGTTACTACATATGAAAAGGGTAGGGAGACATATCTTCCTACCGAAACCGAAAAGCTTTCTCTGGAATCAAAAAAAGAACTATTGGAAAGCTTCTATACTGATCCTTCACAAGTGGATTCGTGGGAGTATACCAGGATATCTACAAGTTTTTTACGCTTTGCTCCAACCCTTGAGTATGCGACCTTTAATGAGCTAACGGATACCAAATACTTTAATTTTACCCTCGGCTATATTCCTCTAATATATTTGGGTTCTATATTTTATTTAGAGCCTTATTTTTATGTCAGTTTTGCCAATCCATTCGATCAACTGTTCTACAGGGTCGGTGGTTCTTTACAGATAAATCCGTTCTTTGGTGCTTATGTTGGCCTTGGTGGTGGTGTGTTCTGGATCCATAAGGATACCACAAACTACGGTGGGGACTTTGCTTTCAATATAGGTTATACCTTTGCAGAAAAACTATTATCTT
>CAYVOB010000159.1:0-2036 GCA_964452945.1 uncultured Bdellovibrionales bacterium | reverse complement strand
CTGTATCATCCATCAACTCAGTAGGGAACGGACCTTCTCCAACCCTAGTACTATAAGCCTTCACAACACCTATCACATTCTTTATGAACATCGGAGAAACACCAGCGCTCATGGCTGCAGCTCCGGGTGTAGTGTTAGAGGAAGTAACGTAAGGGTACGTTCCACCATCAAGATCAAGCATAACTCCCTGTGCACCCTCAAAAAGGACCTTTTTGTTGTTCTTGCAAGCATCCCATATTAACTTTGACGTGTCTGTTATGTATGGTGCAAGGATCTCTCCTATTCTTAGTGCGTCCTCGTAAACCTTTTTAAACTCGAAAGGTTTTTCTTCCAGATAATGTGTCACATAATAATTCCTATCATCCAATATAAGTTCGAGTCTGTCCTTTAATATATCCGGCCTTGCAAGATCACCCATCCTTATTCCTCGACGTGCAACCTTATCCTCGTATGTTGGCCCAATACCTCTTCCAGTAGTCCCAATCTTCGCCCTAGCATGTTTTATTTCCCTAAGCTGGTCTATCATTAGATGATACGGCATAGTAACATGTGCACGTTCGCTGATCCTGAACCTCTCTGGACGTATATCGTAACCAGCATCCTTGACGGTCTCGATCTCCTTTATCAAGATATTCGGTTCTATTACGACGTTATCTGAGAGGATACACATCGTTTTTGATCTTGTTATTCCAGCAGGGACCAGATGCATTACTATCTTTTTACCCTCTATAACAAGCGTGTGTCCCGCATTGGCTCCACCCTGATACCTAACGACCATGTCCGCTATACCGGCGTAATGATCTACGATCTTCCCTTTTCCTTCATCGCCCCACTGAGCCCCTAGAATTACTACTGAAGGCATTTCTCTCCCCCCTATTGATATTTATTAATGTTAATGGCAGTGCTAGGTATATCACCCCTTGAGTCTTTCAACAAGCTGCAATATTTGCTCATTCCCTTTTAGGTTCCCGAAGGCAAGCCTTATGAACCTTTCTTGTTTTGGTCCAAAGATGGGGCCAGGTAATGTGATTATGTTATGCTTTTCTGCAAGCATAAAAGCGACTTCTTCAGCGCTTTTATCCTCGTAAGGGTGCTTAAGATAGGCAAAAAAATTGCCACAACTGGCGATTTTAAAACTAGAGCCCGCCTGAGCGAACGATCTTGTGAACTCAGCTACGTTCTCTTTTATCATCTGCGTCCTTTCCCTCAACCAGCTGGAGCAATATCTCAACCCTGTCAACGCCGCTATTTGCGATATCATTGGTGCACATATTATCACTGTATCCTGCACTTTTAATATCTCTTTTATCAAATTCTCACTCGCTATGGTGTAGCCAACCCTAAATCCTGTTATACTAAAAGTCTTTGAAAAAGTATTTACTATGACCAGTTTGTCCAGACTTTTAATGTGCGACAACAAGCTTGATCCAGGATAGCCTTTATCGGAAAAGAAACCATACGCCTCATCGGAGATAAGTATCACTCCACGCCTTGCACACTCCGAATATAATAGTTTTAATTCCTCAATATCGTATTCGGCACCGGTTGGATTGTTGGGATTAACCAGCACCACAGCTTTACACTTTTTGAGTATGGATTTGTCAAAACTTTTGAACTCAAATCTAAAACCTTTGTGCTCTTCCAGAAAATAGTACACCGGTTCAATATTCAACATCCTCAACGCCATGTCATAATTAAAGTAATACGGTACCGGTAACGCGACCCTGTCGCCGGCCTTGAACAGCGCCGTAAAGACACTGAACATACCCTGGTTGGCCCCGGCACTTATCATTATCTGTGATGGCACAACGTTGACCCCATCAATATTATGTAGAGAGCAAAGCTCTTGTCTTAATTCTTCCAGACCCTGGTCCTGAGTATAGAACGAGAATTCATCACAGAATTTTCCTGTGAGCTCCTTTTTTATAAGCTCAGGCATTGGATAGGATGGCACGGCCTGGCTAAGATTTATAAGTTTTTTAGGATCACAAATACCAAAAAGTTTTTTCTTTATATCCACTATAGGCGGATCTATT
>CAYVOB010000158.1:0-2230 GCA_964452945.1 uncultured Bdellovibrionales bacterium | reverse complement strand
AAGAACCCAGTATCATGTTTGGCAGGAGTCGCTGATCTTATAAGGTCCGATACAGGCATTTTAAATCGAACGGACGAAAGAGACAAACTTCTTGGAATAATAAGTAGAGAGACGTCCAGACTTGCTGACCTAACGGAAGAATTTTTGGTATATTCAGGGTCGGATAAAAGAAGGAATGAGAGGATCGACCTATATGTCCTACTAAAAACATGTTGCGACAGCATAAAGGCACACAAGATCTTCATAGAGAAGGAATTGTCCTTACAATTCAATACAGAGAGACAAGTGCATATCATCTATGGCGACTTTAAAAGATTGGAACAAGCCTTCACCAATATACTCATAAATGCCACACAAGCATGCAGGAATGATGGTATCATAACCTGTGAGATCACAAATGAAGACAACGACGTCCTAATTAGTATTTCAAATGATGGAGATAAGATCCCTCAGCATTTGTTAGAAAAGATATTCGATCCTTTCTTCACAACCAAGGACCGTGGAACGGGGTTAGGATTGGCGATAGCAAAGAACATCATCTGTGCTCATGAAGGAGACATTCATGTTCAAAGTACAGAGTCTGAAACATCATTTAAAATGAGGTTCAAGTCATGGCAATAAACAATAAAAACAAGATATTGGTCGTTGATGACGAGCAAAGCATACGAGAGTTCCTTGAGCTGTTGCTTACAAAGGAAGGCTACGATGTAAGGACGGCGTCATCCGCTAATGAGGCGATGAGGCAGATAGAGAACGAAAAATTCGATCTTATATTCCTAGATATACAGATGCCACAGATATCCGGTCTTGAAGCACTTGTGGCCTTCAAAAAGATGGACCCTACCATACAGATAATAGTCATAACAGCTTTTGGCACTACAGATATCGCCGTAGATGTTATAAAAAAAGGAGCCTATGACTTTATCCCAAAACCGTTCAAAATAGAGAACCTGTTGGACACAACCAAGAAGGCCTTGGAAAAAAGAAAACTGAGCTACGAAAACCTTATGTTAAAGGCTCAAGGTACAGAAACATATGTATATTGCGATATGGTCGGATCATCTGCGCCAATGCTGATGTTGTATGAAATGATAAAGATGGTAGCTCAAACCACCAGCAACGTACTTATTACTGGAGAAAGTGGAACGGGCAAAGAACTCATCGCAAAAGCTATCCATAACAACGGTCCGTTGAACGGAAAACCTTTTGTAACAATAAACTGTGGAGCTATCCCTGAGAACCTTATAGAGAGTGAAATGTTCGGGCACAAACGTGGTTCCTTCACAGGGGCCATTGCGGATAAGGTAGGTCTTTTTGAAACAGCCAACAACGGGACCATCTTCCTGGACGAGGTAGGTGAGCTTCCCATACATTTACAGGTAAAATTATTGAGAGCGATACAGGAACGAACGATCAGAAGGATAGGAGAAACGAACGACATAAATATAAATGTGAGAGTGATCTGTGCCACCAACAAAGAACTTCAACAAATGGTAAAAGAAGGAACCTTTAGGGAAGACCTCTATTACAGGCTTAACGTAATTCAGATAAATGCACCAATGCTAAGGGAGAGAGGTAACGACATAATAATGCTTGCAAATTTCTTTATGGGAAAATACTCCAGGCGACTGAGCAAGGATATCAACAATATTACAGAGGAGGCTATAGTCGCTCTAAAAAAATATAACTACCCTGGTAACGTCAGAGAGCTTGAGAATATAATGGAGAGGGCAGTTGCGCTTTGTGGCTCTAAGGAAATAAAATTACAAGATCTTCCACCACACATCATAGACATCTACAATTCACAAAAATATGCATCCCAAAGTGGCACCCTTTCAAAGGTGAGTCCGCCAAGCCAGATACCAGATGACGGCATAGAACTGGAAAAACTTGTCGCTGAGTTCGAAAAGGACATCATAGAAAAAGCACTCAAAAAGACCGGCGGCGTAAAAAAACATGCTGCAAGGCTTTTGGGCATAACATTCCGCTCCATGCGCTACAGGCTAGAAAAGTACGGCATGGAGTAATAATTATTTTTTCTTTGCTGCTATTTTAGCTTTTATAGCACCCAGTATCTTTTTATCAATTGTAGCAGCTTTTGTTTTAACATCCGGTACTTTAGCTCCAAGAGCCGCACATTGTTCAGACAGTTTGCCATATTTCAGTACATCATCCAAAGCTACACTGGGGCCACCACTAAAACTCATCTCATAATCTATAAAACTTATTT
>CAYVOB010000157.1:0-2233 GCA_964452945.1 uncultured Bdellovibrionales bacterium | reverse complement strand
TCCAGCGTTAGCTCTAGATTATTCTTGAATATCTCATATTCCTCAGGAGTTATTTTAAGCTCGTTCATTGTTTCATCTTTTGTTGAGCTTTTTAATTCCTTGAGTTTTAAGAGCACCTTTTTAGAGAATCTTGATACTCTCGATCTTTTTAAGGTATCGAGTCCTACCGTATTCTGAGGTAGTAACACTGCTCCGTTATCAAGAGAGAAGAGTCTTGAGTGGCCGAACATGGTAGTCGTTCCTTTGCTGGTGACCTTTTCTTCTGTAGATCTAAAGTGCAGGTTCCCTCCTGGGAAGCGGTCCCTGTTACCCATTACTGCATCCAGCAACATTATTGAGCTCATATCCCTGGCAACTTCGTCGATATAGCTAAAGCCAACGGTGCAGCCCTTTGGTTCTATAAGTTCGGTACACTGTTTTATTGTTATTTTCCTATGTGGTGCTTTAGGTCCTGTGGCGAGCATATATTTAAAGACCTGGTGCTTCTTCAAGTTCTGTAGCGTTCCCATCTCGTAGTAGAACTGCATGTTATTTATCCAGTCCTTAAAAGCCCCGCACAAAGGTTCTTTTTTTTGTATATTTCTGGTCACTTCTTCGAGTAATGTAAGTCTGTTCTCTTCCTTTACGATCGTACTAAAATTGTTCTTTGCCAAAAGGTCCCTAATCTTTTTTTGTGTAACAGGCTCCATACATTCTATCTTTGTAGGAGGATAGAGTTCGGCTATACCGGTAAGTACAGCGAGTTTGTATGAAGCATATTCGCCTCTATAAAGGGTGCTGCCGCTATTAGGTTTAAATACCCCCAGCTTGTTACCGCCCTTATCCTTTACTTTGATTATCATGGAACGACCTTCAAGGTTTCCCATCAGTGACAGAGATAGCTCAGGGTCGTTTATATTAAAACTACTGTCTGCTTTGAGCGGGCTTAGTAACAGTAAGCAAAGAAGGAAGAACATTTATTTTCCGTTGTATACCCTTAACCTTCTTCCTTTGAATATCACGCTTCTTTTTTTGAGGTTGTTCCAGGCCATCAGCTCCGATATGGTGACATTATATTTTTGTGAGATAGTCCAAAGACTTTCTCCGGATCGTACCACGTGTACCTTATAAGGGCTGACCTTTTGTATCTTTGTGGAAGGAGTACCTGTTGCTGAAGCAACAACAGCCTCTGTATTTACCTCTTCTTCTTCTCCTGCGCAGGTCAGTTTAAGTTTTTGACCAGCAAGGATCTGGTATCTTTTAAGAGTAGGGTTGCAGGCTTTGATCGACTCTATTGTAAGATCGTTCTTTCTGGCTATGGTTTCCAGGTTGTCGCCTCGCCTTACCCGATAGATCTTATATTTTTGGTTATTATTTTTAACGGGCTCTTTTTCTTCGTTCTTTGCGAGTATCACCTTTTTCTTAGCGCTATCAGAACAGCCGATGACGAGTCTTTGGCCTATCTGTACATTATCACCTTTAAGCCTATGGTTGCAGTTCTTGATCTCGGATATACTGGTATCGTTCTTTTGTGCTATGCGGGAAAGATTATCCCCTCGTCTAACAATGTAGGTGATCGGTTCACCTTCTGATGAAGAGCTGTTGCTTGCCACCGTGGTCGCTTTGGGTCTTGCTCCACGTCTATACTGGTCTGATGCGATGAGTTTACTTACATCCTCATCGACCGTTGGAGCGCCCTTACTAGGTCCATTGTATGCAAAGCCAAACTTATTATAATTCTCTGCAACTATAACAGCTGCAATGAACTTAGGTACGTAGTTCATGGTCTCATCAGGAAGGGCGTTCTTTGCAGCCAGCTCCCAAAAATTCCTTTCCCTGTGTCTTAATATCGCATTCCTTATTCTTCCTTCTCCGGCGTTATAGGAGGCTATTGCCAAATACCAAGAGCCATATATGTTATATAGGTCCTTAAGGTATGCAGCTGCAGCAGCACATGCTTTGTATGGATCGTTCCTTTCGTCATTACCTCTTCTAACACTTAGTCCATAGAGTTTACCGGTACCTGGCATGAACTGCCATATACCCTGGGCTTTAGCCCTGGAACGGGCTTTTTGGACGAAAGCGCTTTCTATTAAGGCCAAGTAGAACAGCTCTTCCGGCACCCCTGCGCTAATTAGGATATTTTTCATGTTCGTTTCATATTGTTCTGAACGGGATAGGGCTCTTTGGAACCAATCCCTATTTTCTTTTGTGAAGTAATCTATCCATTTTGCAACGGATTCATTGATAACCC
>CAYVOB010000156.1:0-2261 GCA_964452945.1 uncultured Bdellovibrionales bacterium | reverse complement strand
TCAAGGACTGGTACAGGTACGCTGACTTTTTCTTCTTTATGTGAACAATCATATTATAGCGGTGATATATCCGGAGAGACGCTGATGATGATCTCCTGTTCCTCTTCTGTTTATTAGTGGGTCATTTTGGCAGGGTTATAGTTACTGTGGTCCCTTTTTTAGGAGTGCTTTCAATATCTATTGAGCCCTTGTGTGAGTGGATGATCTGATAACATACGGCAAGCCCCAGCCCCGTTCCCTTTATCTTGGTGGTGAAGAAAGGATTAAGCACCTTATCGATGTCTTCTTTGGCTATTCCTGGTCCATTATCCTTAAAGAATATTTTTACCTGTTCTTTATCTTCGAGTGACCAAATCTCGATCTGCCCCTTTTTATTATCAAGAGCTTCGTATGAGTTGTTTATTATATTATGGAAAACTTCTTTTATTTGATTGTGGTCAGCTTTTATGTAGATATTCTTTAGAGGCTCGAGTTTTTTCTTAACGATATATTTTCTAGTCTGGTTCTGAGAATTATCAAGGCATTCCTCGATGATACTGTATAGGTTGACTCTTTTTAAAGTAGGAGGGCTCACTTTTGAATATAGTAGAAGATTGTTTATTATGTGTTCGCTTTCTGCCAAGCTTTTTTCTATGTTATCAAGGGGCTTTTTTACTGCAGGGTCTGCTATCTTTTTCCTTATAATACCTGCAGAGATGTTAACACCTACCAGAGGGTTCCTTAGTTCGTGTGCGACAGTGGATGCTAATGCGCCTATATCCGAAAGTCTTTTAGCTCTCTCCAGTTCTGTGTGGGCCTCTATCAGTTCGTGAGATCTTTCTATGACAAGTTTTTCCAGGGTTTCCTTGTCACGTTTTAGGACCTCATCTATCTTTTTACGTTCGGTGATATCCATGAACAGAACACCAAGTTGTTTTGGAGGCATACAGTATGCGTAGAGGTCAAAGTATTTTTCTGTAGTAGGGGAAAAAGCCTCAAAGTGCAGTGCTTTACAGTTAGAGATTATCTTCTTGAACTTGTCAAGCAGATACAGCTCATCTTTTGTGATTATCTCGGTCATGAGTTTACCGATGACGGTAGTTTTTTTCATTTGCATTAAGTGTTCAAATGCAGGATTTACATCCACAAAACGGAAGTTAACGACTTCTCCTTTATCGTCGTAGACTATGTCGTATATTATTAGGCCTTCTGTTATATCGTTGAATAGGTTGGTATATCTGTGTTCACTCCTTTTTTCCTTATCTATATCCTGGACTATTATCTGTATGGCTGGTGTGCCTTTGTATGTAAGTTGTTTTGAGGTTACCCTCGCATAAAAAGGGGTCCCGTCAAGACGCAATAAGATCCTTTCCACAGGTGGGGCCTGCTCAATTTTTGCCTGTTCCATTCTTTGTCTTGTTGATTCGTGAAAATCAGGATGAACAAAATCCAGGATCGGTCTACCGATCATCTCATTTTCGTGGGTAACACCGAACATCTTTTGCCCTTCAGGGTTGATGAACTTAATTATCAGGTCGCTTTGCAATACTATGCCTATAGGGGAAGCCAGTATCAGGTTGCTGTACAGATCGATGGTCTCTCTTAAAAGTCTATTAAGGTTCCTGTGTTCAGTAATGTCCTTGAAGATACCTATTGCAGCGACTATTTGTTTCTTTTCGTTTAATAAAGGTGCTGCATTAACCTTAGTGACTATCGTACGTTTGTCTGGGAATTCAAAGGTCAGTTCCTCATCATAGATCTTCTCCCCGTTTGATAAGACCCTAATTAAGGGGAGTTGTTCGATAGGACAAGGTTCCCCGCTCGGCAACAGCACATTGAACTTGGCGGTCCTTTCTATTATGTCAGCCTCTTGTTGCGATTGTATATGGAATAGTTCCTTAGCTCTGTTGTTGGCGTATGCGATCTTACCGTCAGGAGCTTTTATTGTCAGCATAGCCACAGGAGTATTATCAAGAATGTGAAAGAGGAGCTCTGCTTTGTTCGACCTCATTAATTCAGAAAGGAGTGTTTCCATTACTACTGGATTTTTACCCTAAAACTGCTTTCAACAAGCCCCTTTGATACAGCGTATCTGGTAAGATCCGCAGTGTTATGCACGTTAAGCTTTTCCATGATGTGTTGTCTGTGCTTTTCCACAGTTTTGACGCTGATGGATAGGTCCAGTGAAACGTCCTTGTTTGATTTTCCCTCAGCTATCAATTGCAGTACCTCTATCTCACGAGAGCTTAATTTGTTCTTTTTCCTGTCAGGTAGTTTTGCCA
>CAYVOB010000155.1:0-2312 GCA_964452945.1 uncultured Bdellovibrionales bacterium | reverse complement strand
AGGTTTTTATCATAAGACGGTAAAGCTTCCTGCTTCAGTTACTGAAGATGAGTTAATAATGCTTTTGAACGAGATAAAACATGATTGCAAGGTGAATGGGGTGATAGTACAGCTTCCACTCCCTGAGGGAATAAAAGAAGAAAAGATAATAAATGCCATCCCGGTCGATAAGGACGTAGATTGTTTTCATCCCATCAATGTGGGTAAGCTTTTGACCAAAAAAAAAGGGGACGCTCCTCTTATATGTGCACCATGTACTCCCCTGGGTGTAATGGAGCTGCTTGAAAGGTACAATGTAGAGATAGCCGGAAAACATGCTGTTATAGTGGGAAGGAGTAATATCGTAGGTAAACCTTTGTCCTTGATGTTACTGAACCGAGACGCCACAGTCACCATCTGTCATTCAAGGACAGATGATCTTGCCGCAATAATCCGTACTGCTGATATCGTAGTCGCTGCGGTTGGCGTACCAAAACTCATACGTGCCGATATGGTAAAGGATGGTGCAGTAGTAATAGACGTTGGTGTTAACAGGCTGCCTGATGGAAAACTATGCGGCGATGTTGATTTTGAACAGGTAAAAGAGAAAGCTGTCGCCATAACACCGGTGCCCGGTGGTGTTGGACCAATGACCATAGCGATGCTTTTAAGGAATACCCTATCTATGGCCAAGAGGCATAATTCTTGTGAGTAAGCTTTCCGACAGACTTGCAAGGGGAGAAAAGATAATTACAGCGGAGTTATGTCCTCCAAAAGGGACCGATTTTTCTGCTTTTATAAAGAACGCAATAGCTGTAAAGGATTTTATCACCTCATATAATGTTACGGATAATCAAAGATCGGTAATGAGAACTACCCCTCTGGTAGCTTCGATGATGCTTATAAGGGAAGGTCTTGAACCGATATATCAGATAACCTGCAGGGACAGGAATCGCTTGGCGATACAATCAGATCTTCTAGGTGCGGCGGCCATAGGGGTAGAGAATGTTCTTGCTCTTACAGGTGATCACGTATCGAGTGGCGAGTACAAGCCGGCAAAATCCGTGTTCGATCTGGATTCAGTACAGCTTTTATACACGATGACCGTTCTGGAAAAAGGGATAGACCTTTCTGAGAAGAAGCTAAAGGGTACCCCAAGCTTTTTTCCTGGAGCAGCTGTTAACCCCGCAGCGTCTAATGTTGAGATACACATATGGAGAATGCAAGAGAAGATAAGGATGGGGGCAAAGTTCTTTCAAACCCAGGTCCTTTTTGATAGGCAGGTCCTCTCTGATTTTATGACCGCAACAAAGCCCTTGAACACAAAGATCATAGCCGGTGTAGTTTTAGTAAAAAGCGCAAAGATGGCACGTTTTATGAATGATAATGTGCCGGGGCTTGTTATACCTGAATGGGTCATAAAAGAACTTTCCTCAACGGAACACGAGGTTGAGGCCGGTATAAAGATAGCTGCGCACCTTGTAAAAGAGTTCTTGAATATAGCTGATGGCGTACATATAATGGCCGTGCACGAAGAACATAGGCTACCCGAAATTTTTAAGCAAATACATAAATAAAAGGAGTTTGAAGATGGAAACAAAAAAAACACCTGTTTACGACAACCATGTTAAGCACGGAGGTAAGATCGTTGAGTTCGCCGGATGGTATCTCCCTGTGGAATTCAGCGGGCTGATAAATGAGCATAATGCCGTCAGAAAGAACGTCGGTATATTCGATGTCAGCCACATGGGAGAAGTTACAGTGAAGGGAGAAAGGGCAGGGGAGTTCGTAAGGAACCTTGTCGCTAACGACACAAACAAACTGTATGATGGAAGGGTAATGTACACTCCGATGTGCTATGAGCATGGAGGCATAGTTGACGATCTGTTGGTGTATAGGGTCAACGAGAAGGAATACCTTTTGGTCATTAACGCAGCTAACATAGACAAAGACTTTGATTGGATGAAAAAGACTAACAAGTTCGGTGTTGAACTTAAGAACGTAAGCGATGATTATTTTCAATTGGCCGTACAGGGGCCTAATGCAAAAGCACTGATGGAGAGATGTTTTAATCTAGATCTTGCTGATCTCAAATTTTTCCATTTCAAGAATAATATCTCCTTAAGGGGCATACCTTGCATAGTTTCCAGGACGGGCTACACCGGAGAGAATGGTTTCGAGATATATGGACCATGGAAGGAAGGCGGAAAACTCTGGGACGCAATAATAGAGGCCGGAGCTGCTCCATGTGGTTTGGGTTGCAGGGACACCTTGAGGCTTGAGGCAGCACTTATGCTGTATGGTAACGATATAAGTGCCGAGACTTCACCGTT
>CAYVOB010000154.1:0-2365 GCA_964452945.1 uncultured Bdellovibrionales bacterium | reverse complement strand
CCACCTTCGAGCTGAACTTCATAGGCTTTTTTTATTATTTTGTTAAAAAGCGGAGATGGTTTAAACCCCATGTCTATCAAGAACTTTCCGTCAACTATCGCTGGAGGTAATTTATTCTCTTCGACAAAAGCCTTGTATTCTTGCTGTAAGAACTCATATATTCCCAGCTGCTCGTGAGAGGCCTTTATATCGGCATACAACATATTCAATTCATCTGGGAAGGTAGCTTTTGCCATCAATAATTTTAACCTACCCTTCCTCATTTCATCTGCTTTACCTATCCTCATATGGTTCTTAACTATGTAACAAACATGTTTGATGGTCCTATTGGGAAGCTTCAGCCGGGTTAAGATCTCCTCTGCAATAGCTGCACCCTTGATGTCATGTTCATTGAACCTTATTCTGTCATTTTTGCCCTTTGGTATCGTTATTGTAGGAGGTTTTCCGATATCATGCAGCAGCAACGCCCACATCAATTCCTTGGACCTTTTACCCTCGGGGATATCCCTGGCGGCGATATCAAGGGCGAACATGGTATGCCCCCATACATCGTATTTGTGGAATTCCCGTGGCTGAGGAACGCCCTTCATCGCACCGAGCTCCGGCATTATGGTATTTAAGATGCCAAGATCATGCATAAGACTTATGGCTATTGATGGTCTTTTTGTAAGCAATATCTTTTCTATTTCATCCCTTAAACGTTCAGGGCTTAGCCCCTTCAAAGGGTCCTTTATCTTGAACAGGGCCTCATAGGTTCTCTTATCAACGGAGAAGTTAAGCTGTGACACGAACCTTGCACATCGCAAGATCCTTAGTCTGTCCTCTTCAAACCTTGCAACAGGGTCCCCTACCGCTTTTATCATACAGGAATTGAGGTCATCGAGTCCACCGACGTAATCATACAACTTGCTCTCTATAGGATCCCAGAACAAAGCATTAATGGTAAAATCCCTTCGCATCGCATCCTCTTTTGGATCAGAGAACGTCACATGAGTAGGTCTTCTTCCATCCTCGTAGTCAGCATCTTTCCTAAAAGTTGACACCTCAAAATTGTGTCCATCCATAGATACCACACATACACCAAATCTTGCTCCAACCGGATATGTTTTTTTGAACAATTTTTGTATCTCTTCCGGAGTTGCCGACGTAGTTATATCTATTTCTCTTGGTTGTAGACCCAAAAGGACATCCCTTACACAGCCCCCAACGAACAGTGCCGCAAAGCCATTCTGTTTAAGAATATTGATTA
Source organism: uncultured Bdellovibrionales bacterium (assembly GCA_964452945.1). Lineage (GTDB taxonomy): Bacteria > Bdellovibrionota > JAFGOL01 > JAFGOL01 > JAFGOL01 > CAYVOB01. Next base: position 1,116 of record CAYVOB010000154.1, on the reverse strand, counting down.
TTTCTACCGCCTTTGGATAAACGACCCTATCAAATGCGCTTGCTCCAAGTTTGTAGTTAAGTACCTGTGATCTGCTATCGCTCATATGAATCTCCATTTCTCATCCTTGACGACCCAGCCACGTTCAGGCACGTAGTCAAGTGCAAGAGCGACATGGTAGTTACGGGATTTTTTCTTTGATGAGGAAATAGCTTTTATTATCATGCTTACACTTCTTGAGTTACCATTCCCAAGCACTTCTATATCCTCAAGATCAAGCCTATATTTTTTTGCATAGCTATTGGTCTGCAGCCAGTTGTTATTAACAAAGCTGAGTATCGAGCTCATACTGTCCTCTGCAGGAACGGTTATTACTTTCCCGTCAACCGTTGGGTAAATACGTTTCCAGCCACTGTTAAGATCGGACATAACAAAAAGAGTTATCTCACTGCTATCCACAGGAGTTGAAAAAGTAAGATATACCGAGTTACCTCCCTGCGGAGAGACCACTATGCTCTTTACGTAGGCATCTTTATAAGGATACGCGTGGGACGGAAAAAATTCCGCAAAATTACGCCCATGGTCCTTGCTCATAAGGTTATCCACAAGCAACCAACCTTCTTCCGTAACCCCTACCTCGTATTTGCGCTTTTCCAATTTTTTAAGTCTGAACCATTTTCGTCCGTTGAATGATGCAAATACTCCCACCGGAGTAGAAACATATATGGTCTTGTCTATATATGGACTAACGAACATCTTCTCCTTTTGTAGCTTCACTATCTGTTCTATTGACGCCTCCTCGTAGCTGGAGGTATCCGTATCATCCTGTGCATATCGCAGAACATCAGAAGGGACCTTATATGGCTTACCGTCGAACAGGACATTACTCTCAGATGCCTTGCTTAGAGTAAAATATTTATATTTGGTACCGGCAGCGATCGCACCCTGTTCAGATGAACTCAAATAAGGCTGTTTCCTTAGAGTACAGTCCTTGGATATAAGGAGGTCTTTACCTTGAATGCTTACACAATCCGCTTGTACAAAACCTTTTTCTTTTTTCTTGTTGTCGAACAGTTGATACCAGTTGGAAGCCTCTGTGGACGTGACCAAGACCTCTCCTGCTTTAGGCAGTTCCTT
>CAYVOB010000153.1:0-2391 GCA_964452945.1 uncultured Bdellovibrionales bacterium | reverse complement strand
CATACACAAATAACGATCTAACCAAGATCAAAGAAAAAGTAAAATTAACTTATGTGGATGCAGGCGTTTCATACCAATACAAAATCCATCATAAGCCTATTAAAGTCGATGTTTGCCTGGGTTTGCAGACCTCTGCAGGAAACAAGGGAGGATCAACTGCTCCAGTAAACTACTACTGCACAACAGGATTTATATATTTGTTGCCTATTAAGAACTAAGGTTAAACGGCCACCTATTCTTTTACTTCCTTACTTTGTGCATTTATCCTAAAGGCGTCGTCCAAGCTGTTCTCATTCTCATGAACGGTCTGAATGATCCGTCCCTTTGAATCATATTTGAATTTACCTTCGAACCTGTTCATAGGGAGCCCTGCTTTTACACGAGCAGTCCTCATTTCACGTTCGCAAGTCTCCTTATATTTTTTTACAGTCTTTGTCATCGACTTAAGATTATCGCCATAAGCCCTTTCATTCTGTATCTTATCCCTAAAATCCTGCTCTTTAACGAATTTTAACTGACCGCTCTCGTCCAGGCCAAACGCCTCTTTTACATCATCAGGTTTTTTCATATTATCTATTTCAGGTAATTCTGTTACTACGCCGTTACCGCCAAGACGAGGATCTGATAATTCCTCTCTACATCTTTTTAACCAATAATGCTCGTTGGCAAGTGTTCGCTCTTCTTCATAGTTCTTCCATTGTTGTTGTCTAAGCTCATCCTCTGCAGACACGTTCTTTTGTATAACGGCCACGCCGTCTTTAAGACCAATTACCCCCTCCTGGTTCTGTCCTTTGGCATCTATAGTTGTATCTATCTTTTTGACTTCTTTCCCAGTGGAGCATCCCTGTACAAACAATGCAATAAGGGCTATATATAATGCAAACTTCATCAATAACCTCCATTTGATCGCTTATTATACTATAAAAAGGCCTGACTGGAATAATCTCTTTTATTGTTTAACTGCGGTCACGGCACCATGCACATCAAAAGTTGCCCTATAGTCTGTAGCATCAGGATTAAAGGTAGCTATCGTGACCCTTGCGTCCCCATTAGGGAAGTAAGCATGAGTATAGTACGTTACCACTTCTCCAGGGATATCTACTTCAGTTTCTATTCCGGGTATAACTATCCCAAAATAGGTTTCAAGGTCTGGTATTACAGCAGGAGCATATGCAATGATAGAAGTAGAATTAACCGTTATATTCATTCTTGGTGCTTCAACCAAAACGCCCTCGAGTGTTATATCATCAGAAAAAGCCTCGTCCCTGTCTATAGAGCTAACAGCACCATAATTAAAAAGCGATTCCACGGTCAATCCATACAGCCTCTCTGTACAGGCCTCATCTAGGTATACCATGTCCGTATGAGTGTATGTGCCGCCTGTTACATCTCCGCTAGTAAGAGTTACAAAATGTTTGTGATAGGAGCCGCCACCTGAATCATAACAATCTATCAGGTAAGAGCCGGCCGTTTGTTCCCTGAGTGCTTGATCAGGTGTTTGAATTTCTTCTTGTACCGTATCATCATCATTATTGTTATTCTGGTTGCCGCCAGGAATGCTGGACGCACAAGACATAAATATAAATGAGGTCAATAAAACTAAAAAACACGTAAACAAACTAATTTTTTTCATCATAGAACCCCATTACAGTCAAACTTATCGGAAAAAATCAAAAATAACTTAGTACAATAATAGTATTATACCTTATGTTTTACATTAAGTCAATATTTAAGTCAAAGAACAAAAAGCCAATAAAATGACATCTTTCACAGCTCTCACTTCGTTTCAAGCCAACTGTGTTAGACTATCCCTTGGACAATGAAAATAAAGGTAACCATATTACTATCTTTGATGACCGCTCATGCTTTGGCGTACTCCGCACAAAATGGGTTTGAGGTAATGTCCTTCCGACCGGCTACAGATGACAGCAGATATTTGAGCATCTATGATAGTCAAATACTTGAAAAGGGCGAATGGTTCCTTGGGACCACATTCGATTATAGTTTTAGACCCCTTCAGGTCACCAAGGAAGGTACCAGACAACACAGTGTTCTGGATAAGGTGTTCGAACAGCATATCTATAGCTCGGTCGGTATAATAACAGACAGCCTCGAGCTAGGTATCGATATTCCGATAGGTTGGATGCTAAATTTTAGAGCACCTAACGCCGCAACATCTACCACAGATAACAAGACAGCTCTTGGCGACGTAATTATTAATGCAAAGGTGAGTCTTCTGGACGGTAAAACAACAGGTATAGGACTTTCAATAAGGCCTTTTGTTTCTTTACCAACCGGTAAAAGCGATTATTTTTTTGGTAATGGTGTGTTCTCTGCCGGTGCGGATCTGATCACAGAAATAAACCCTTTTGAAAAACTATTTATAGGTAT
>CAYVOB010000152.1:0-2405 GCA_964452945.1 uncultured Bdellovibrionales bacterium | reverse complement strand
TCTCCGTCACGTACGTGAACACCTGGCACTAAAATCACCCCCGTAAAATATATCGAGTTGTAACTACTTATAAAAACAGGTTCAACTTGTCAACCAATATTTATAGACTACTCTTTGCCAAGTAGCTTATTTATCTTGCTTTCTATGACCGCTTTGTTGGGATATATATCCCGTAATTCATTAAATATGGCTAAAGCCTTGGTTTTATCGCCCATTTCCTCAAGGGTTTCAGCTTTTTGATACCTACAAAGGATCCCATACTTTGACTGACCGGTATAAGAAATACACTTATCCAATATCTCCAATATCTTCTTTAATGGCTCATTCGTATCTATTTTCTCTGCCGGGTTAAAGCCTTTTTGTTGGTAATGCTCTGCAAAATCCTGGGTAAGCACAGAATATGAAAACGCCATATAATAAAGAGCTTCCTGAGCCTTTGGGAGCATCTCGTTATCGATCCTACCGTTAAGCTCTGTAACTGCTTTATTGAAAAACTCAACTGCCTTATCGAACTTGTATAGTTTAAAATAACAATTACCCATATTAGAGTACACATCAAACCTGTCTTCCATGGAAGATGCATAGCTAAGAGCTTTAAAGTAATATAAAAGAGCTTGTTTATACTCGCTTAACTTAGAGTAGTTGATAAAAGCGATCTTGTTTAATAGAAGGAATTTTTTCTTACCGTGTACATCCGTAATATCCAGATACTTATTAAATATCTTTAATGCTCTTTTAAAGTCCCCTGTTTGATAATAGACGTCGCCAAGAAGGTATAAGGCTTCTCTTCCTTTTTCACTTTTAGGCGCTGCTGCTATCGCCTTTTTCAGGCTCTCTATTGCCTTATCCAGCTCCCCCTCATTCCTATAGTGTATAGCTTGATCAAAGAATTTATTCTCTGGTCTTCCAACACAGCCAAAAATTAAGATACAGATCAAAAAAAATATCGACAACAACGATCTATTGTTCATTTGTTTCTTCTATCTCTGATTCCTCGTTAACTATCTTTGCGACGCCAACCACCTTTTCACTGCCAGAAAGGTTCATTAGCCTCACACCCTGTGTTGCTCTTCCTATTATACTTATATCGCTTATATTCATCCTTATTGTCTGCCCACCGTCAGATACAAGCATCAAACCGTCATCTTCCCTAACCATCATTACAACGGTAACAAGGCCAACTTTATCAGTGATCTTACCCGCCATTATACCCTTGCCGCCTCTACGCTGAACTCTAAACTCCGATATAGGCGTTCTTTTACCATAACCTTTCTCGAATATGGTCATTATGGTGTGTTTTATATCATTAAGGTCGTGGATTATTTCGACCCCCACAACGCTATCCTTTTCATCAAGCTCTATGCCTTTCACACCCCTGGCCGTTCTTCCAACACGAGATACATCTTGTTCGCTAAAACAAATGCTCTGCCCTTCCCTTGTACTGACCAGTATATGGTCACCATCAGAAACCAGCTTAACTGCTTTAATAACATCACCTTCGTCGGTGTTTACAGCGATAATACCGGATTGTTTTGGGTGAGAGAAGTTCATGAGTGATGTCTTCTTTATTATGCCTTTCTCAGAGATCATCACTATATTCTTGTCCTCTGTGAACTCCTTTACAGGCAGAGTGGCTACTATTTTTTCTCCATCCTTGAGGTTCAAAAGGTTCAACACATGTTTACCTTTTGAGACCTTTGCAGCAGAGGGGATCTTATATATCTTGAGCCAATAACACTTTCCCTGGTCGGAGAAACACAGGATATAATCATGAGTAGAGCCAACAAAAACGCTGGATACTATATCATCCTCTTTAAGCACCTGGCCTTTTACACCCTTTCCACCACGGCGCTGTTCTCTAAAGGATTCTATACTAACCCTTTTTACATAGCCGGAAGCCGTGGTCATAACAACAACATCTTCCTTTGTAATAAGGTCCTCGTCTTCAAGATCCTCCGTTGAACCAATTATTTCTGTTCTTCTATTATCACCATAGGCGTCACGGACCTCTACAAGCTCACTCTTGACTATGCCCATTATCTTTTTATCATCAGCGAGTATATCTTTTAACTCAACTATCCTTGCAACCAACTCTTGATATTCGTTTATTATCTTGTCCCTTTCAAGAGCGGTCAATCTTTGCAGCTTAAGGTCTAGTATCGCTTGTGTCTGTATTTCTGAAAGTTCAAACTTTTTCATCAACGAACTTTTTGCTTCGACAGGGGATTCTGACTTTTTGATTATGGCTATTACTTCATCAACATTTTCAACGGCCACTTTTAGACCAAGCAAAATATGCGCCCTTTCTTCTGCTTTCTTTAAAAGATATTTTGTCCTTCTGGTCACGATCTCTTTTCTATAGTCGACAAAAACATTCAAATATTCCTTTAGGTTAAGGACCTTTG
>CAYVOB010000151.1:0-2508 GCA_964452945.1 uncultured Bdellovibrionales bacterium | reverse complement strand
TATTGGGAAACATTTCTGATTTTGACCCGACAACACAGAGTGTTAAATACGAAGAATTACGAAGTATTGATCAATGGATGCTAAGCAGGCTGAATGAAACTATAAGGGACATCAAAGCTGCTTATGATTCTTTTGAACTATATAAAGTATATCATCTGGCACATAATTTTTGTGCAGTCGAACTTAGCTCGCTGTACTTAGATACGGCAAAGGACCCTTTATATACCAACAAAAAAGATTCAAAGGAAAGACGTGGTATACAAACGGTGATGTACCAAACTGCGACAAGTATCTTAAAACTCCTAACCCCAATAATACCTTTCACTGCAGAAGAGATCTGGACATATATACCTGGTCCAAAGGAAGAAAGTATCCACTTTGCTAACATGCCTGGTTTTAACCAAGACTATATAAACCAGGACCTAAATGAACAATGGACAAAGATGTTGAATCTTAGAGAAGAAACCGCAAAGGTCTTAGAAGAAAAAAGAAAGAACAAGGTAATAGGACACAGCTTGGATGCTGACGTAAAGATCACAGTTACAAAGGATATATTTGAGGCCATAAAAATAAATAAAGTTGATCTGTCATCCATCTTCATAGTTTCAAATGTTGAAATAAAAGAAGGTAATGAAGTACTCATAGATGTTGAAAAATCAACATTCAACAAGTGTGCAAGATGCTGGCAATACAAAAAGGAAGTCGGAACTATAAAAAATAACGAGGGGCTTTGTAAAAGATGTTCAGAAGCAATAAGTTAATAACAACCGCTACAATATTAATTTTATCGGTCCTGGCATTGGATCTTTTTACTAAGTGGCTAATATACCACTATATGTCGCCCTACCAGACGATACCTGTTATTGAAGGTTTTTTTAATATCGTATATGCAAAGAATTTTGGTTCTGCTTTTTCTTTTCTTAGTACCGCTCCGGCATGGTTTAGAAAACCTTTCTTTTTCATAGTTAATCTTGCCGCTATGGGATTTATCGTCTACATAATGTACCGCGACAAGGAGAACAGAAGGCAATTCTTTGCCTTTGCCTCCGTTCTAGGAGGAGCCCTGGGTAACTTTGTTAACAGGATATACCCTGGTTATGCAATAGACTTCCTAGACGTAAAATTAACAAGTACTTACCACTGGCCTTCTTTCAACGTCGCTGATATCGCAATAACAATAGGCCTGATAATGGTAATGTTGGACATGGCGAAAATGGAGTCGAAGAAAAAACGCTTGGCTAAAAAATGAGACCTATCTTATTCCATATGGGTTCTTGGTCGATATATTCATATCATGCTTTTATAATGTTTGGGATCTGCCTCGGCCTTTTTTTCTTTCACAGGTATTCAAAAAGATCAGGCATAAGTAAGATAGCGTTCGCTGACATCAGCCTCATATCCATAATAAGTGCCTATCTTGGTGCAAGACTTTTCCAGATATTATTCGTTATGCCCGAGTTCTATTTTAGTCACCCGATGGAAATGCTTTATTTTTGGAAGGGCGGTTTTGTAATCTACGGAGCAATACTTGTTCCACCAGTATTTGTATACTTATATGCAAAAAGTAAAGGGCTCTTGTTTTCAAGAATAACGGATGCCATGGCACCGTCTTTCTCCATAGGGTACGCTCTCGGCAGGATCGCTTGTCTTATGCAGGGCTGCTGTTATGGAAAGATCACGAACCTGCCCTGGGGAATAAGTTTTCCAGAAGGTACCAATGCAGGCATGACACCATCAAATATACACCTTCACCCAACTCAGCTCTATATGGTATTCCAGGGCCTTATTATCTTTTTAATACTCGACATCCTATTTAGACGAAAAAAATTCGACGGTGAAATAACATTATGGTTCTTCATCCTATATCCGGTAACAAGGATATTCATAGAGTACTTCAGGAGCGACTTTAGAGGGACACTTTTTGAGCCTTATCTTTCAACCTCGCAATTCATATCCCTGATCGTTGTCTTAATAGCTTCTGTAATATTAATCACCAAACATGTTAAACATAATCGTTAATCTTTTATTTATAGCATCTATAACTGCAAAAGAAACCCCGTCTCGCGTTGTATCACTAAGCCCCGCCCACACACAGACCATGATAGACCTGGGTCTTGAAGATAAAGTTGTCTGCTCTGCCAAACCATTTGACAAACTGCACACCAAGAAAAAATTTAAGAGCGTAGGTTATTACCACAAACCGAGCATAGAGCTCATAATAAGCTGCAAACCCGACCTAATAATCACCACATACGCAGGAACTCCGCCTGAGGTATATAAAAAGCTAAAGGCTTCCGGATACAATATACTTGTAGACAGACCAAAGGACCTTAATTCAATAAAAGAATTCATAATAAAACTATCCAATATTTTTAATATCAAAAAGCCTGGAATACTAAAACTTTTTGATAAGGTTTGTAAAAAAGACACAATACAGACTGGTATAATGGTCATAGGACTAGACCCGCTTATAGTCGTAGGTAATGAAGGTTTTGTATCTGATGCATT
>CAYVOB010000150.1:0-2550 GCA_964452945.1 uncultured Bdellovibrionales bacterium | reverse complement strand
GTACAGGGTCACACCGACTATTATTACAAGCGAGTCCAATGTTACAAGAAGATAAAGGTCGTGCTTTGTTACCATCAGGATGTTGCCAAAAAGGTAGCTCATAAGGTCGTTGTTGTAACCCGGGGTTAGGGCGATAAAGATAACACCTACCGCCATGCCGACGGACCACAGTGCCGCTATGATGGTATCAGAGTCATGTTCGCTGTAGATCTTGACAAGTCCTATTATAAGAGCTGCTACTATGGCTACCACAAGTGCTCCATATAGAGGAGGGATATCCATTCCGTAGATCTTGTTTAGGAAGCAGACTAGGCCTACACCGCCTAATATGGTGTGGGCGATGCCACCACTTACAAGACTGATCTTTTTTGTTACTATATAGGTCCCGACGACTCCGCACGAAATGGATGCTAAAAGCCCTGCTATAAGAGCATATTGAAGGAAGGGATTGGTCGCTATGGCATTAAGGAATTCCATTATTTGTTTTCATCTCCCGAGTGATCTATAAGTGCAATGTTCTTTCCTCTGATGGTCAATATTGGATGTGTATGCATTGTCCTATCCACACATATAACCCTGTTGACGTCGGAGCTTATGAAATCAAAATGGTGCGATACCATGAGAACGGTCAATTTTTCATTAAGTTTTAAGAGGAGTTTTTGTACTGTATCCTGTGCGGCTTTGTCTATGTTGGCAGTAGGTTCGTCCAGCACTAGTATATCAGGGTCGCTTATTATTGCCCTAGCTATCAACACCCTCTGACGCTGTCCTCCGGAAAGTTCTCCAAACCTTTGTTGCCCAATATCCAATATCCCCAGGCTATCCATTATGGAATAGGTTTTTTGATAGTTTTGTTTTGAGTGCATAAGGCCTGCAGACATCTTGTCCAATAAGCCCATTAGTACTACATCCTCTACGCATATAGGGTGATATTTATCAAAGTTAAGATGCTGTGGAACGTAACTTAGTACGCCATTAGTTTTAACTTTGCCCTTATTTGGTCTTAATAGTCCAAGGATTATTTTTAATAGGGTAGTTTTGCCGCCTCCATTGGGACCGACTATGCCAAGGAACTCCTTTTTATTAACAGAAAGGTTAATATCCTTTAGTATCCATTCATCGTCGTATTTGAAAGAGATCTTCTCTAATTTTATTACTTCCATTTATTAAGAAGTTCCTCCATATTCACGAGAGGATCTTTATTATAGATGGACACAGGTACAAGTTTTGCGTTAGTAGCATTCGCAATGGCCTTTGCCGCATTGGTGCTGAACTCAGGCTGTATAAGGATGGTGTTTGCCTTAAGTTCCTTAAAGGTCTTGATCATTTTTCCGAGTTGCTTTGCCGTAGGTTCCTTGCCCTCAAATTCTATTGCGTGTTGTGACAAACCATAATCGTCGGTGAAATAGGCATAGGATGGATGTATCACGAACAGGTCCTTTATGTTCTCGCGCTCTATCTTGGTCTTAAAACTCTTGTCCAGCGACTTTATCTTTTGTTTGAAGATCCTTAGATTATTGTTAAAGTAGTCCTTTTGTTCCGGCTTAAGTTCAGACAAGATGGCTGCAGTATTCTCTGCCATTATATTTAGATTATGTAGGCTGAGCCAGACATGAGGATCCTCATCATCCCTTAATTTTATATTGTATGTCATCGCTTCCGCTCTTAAGTTCGCGCTCTTTATCTTCTTCAGCCAGACGTCTTCAAACGGTAATCCAAGTTTTAGGAACAAGTCTGCTTTGGCTAGCTTTTGCAGTTGTTTTGGGGTTGGTGAGTAGGTTTCTGGGCAGCCTGCCTTTGATATAAGTGGGCTTACCTCAACGTATTTTCCGCCAATGTCCTGGACCAGGCCCACCTGAGGCATTACTGTCACAAAGACCTTTATCGCCGCTATTGCTAGTATGCTATTCATAGCTCGGGTTTATCTTAAAAATAGATGTTTGACAACCAGTCCAAGTTAGAATAAAAACAGGCGTCAGGTTCAGGTGTAGCTCAGTCGGTAGAGCAGGTGACTGTTAATCACCTTGTCGGGGGTTCAAATCCCTCCACCTGAGCCAAAAAAAGCCGCTGTGACCTTCAGGTCATAAGCGGATTTTTTTTGCCCACTGGATGCTAGATGAGAACCAGGCTGAAAGCCGGTTCAATAAATTAGCAGAGCTGATTTTTCACGAGTTCGGCTACTGCCGAACGAGCCCGAAGGGCGAGCGAAGTGTACCCACGAGCGAGTAAATCCCTATGTTGGGGTGAGCCCACGTAACCGTGGGCGAATAAAATCCCTATCTTCTTTTTCTTTTCTTCTCGATCTCTCTGTACCAGCCGGCCGCACAGCCCCCAGGGACATGTTTTTGTTTGGTAAAGCCAAGTACGGCTACATTAATATCTAGTCCTACTCCGACAACGAAGCCATCTTTTTTATATGTTTCATTAAGGATGTCTACACAATAGCTTTTGAAATAGTTTACATATAATTTGGGAGAAAAATAAACGCGTCTTGCATTGAACGGAAATTTAATTGCCAATTCTGCGGATTTAAAACTTATCTTTTTATTC
>CAYVOB010000149.1:0-2647 GCA_964452945.1 uncultured Bdellovibrionales bacterium | reverse complement strand
ATACTCCCACGGCGTCGTAGTTTTAACTGTATCCTGCTCCGTAGCGATCTTCCTGAAAAGTTGATTGAGGAACATAGGTCCTTCGAACCACCAGTGCCCGAAGAGTTCAGCGTCGTAAGGAGCAAGCACCAAAGGTTTTCTTCTCATTAAGCCGAACAGATGCTCGACCTGTTTTTCTCTGTTAAACATAAAGTTAGCAGCATTGGAACAGGCCTGTTCATAAGCCGCATGAGGATTGTAAGGACGTTTGTTGTCCGTTTTGCCTGTGATGGAGAAATACTTAACTCCGGTCATCTTCCTAATGCCGTCGGGGTGTATATATGGTTTTATATATTCAAAATCGAGATCAAACCCTGCATCCCTGTAAAAATCCCTATAGCACGGTGCGCCCGGATATCCTATCTCTGCGCTCCAAACCTGATGAGAGGACTCAGGATCCCTACCAAACACAGCTACACCGCTGGGACAGTACAATGGTGCATAAACTCCGTACCTTGGTCTGGAATCGGCATATATTATCCCGTGAGTATCCACAAAAAAGAATTTTATACCGTTGTCAGCAAGTACCCTGTCCAAGCCTGGGTAATAAGCACACTCACCAAGCCAGATGCCTTTAGGGTCCCATCCGAAAACGTCCTTGTAATATTTGACGCCCATCTGGACCTGGACCTTTACAGCCTGCTCATTCAACTGCAGCAACGGCAGGAATCCATGCGTCGCTGTACAGGTTATTATCTCAAGCTTGCCCAGCTGTGCAAATTTTTTAAAAGCATTAATGAGGTTGCAACCATACTTTTCCTCGAATACGTATCTGCAATTCAGGAACAGGTCCCGATACATCATTGCAAGATGGTGGAACTCAGGCTGGTATTTTGTCCTTTCTACTTCCTTGTATGCGAGTTCTATGAGTTTATTTATGTGTCTAAGGTACCTTTGCTGTAACAGTTCGTCATGGAGCATAGATACCAACGTAGGCGTAAGCGTAATGCTCATCCTAAAATCTATGTTGTCGTTAACCAGGGAGTCAAAGGTGTTTATAAGAGGTATATAGGTCTCTGTTATGGCCTCGAACAACCAGTCTTCTTCCAAAAAACTATCATGTTCCGGGTGACGAACATAAGGAAGATGTGCGTGAAGAACTAAAGCAAGATATCCTTTTGCCACTTTCTATCTCCTTGTAGAAGAGCTTGGCATTGACCAGCTCCCGCTTCGACTGGAAGGTATATTAGCAAGATTTATAAAATTCTCAATTTCCGGTATCCTTCCCCAAGCCGACCCCCCAAGGAAGATCTCCATTCCGCCTTTCATAAATCGTTTGAACCTATCCTCACCCATTATCATCCTCAATAATCTCATATCTTCTTCGGTAAAGTCCTCAATATCGGAGATCAGCTTATTGCCGAACTCATCCACCAGCATCCAGAAGATCTTTCCCGGAGCTACCATGTTATCCCTTGGAAAATATATGGTCTTTGAACGGTGTATCACGTGGAAATTCCCGTCAGTTGAAAGGATGCCTATATCAACAACAAGGTTCCTGTCTCCCTTGAAATGTTTAAGGTACCAGCTGCCTATCCTGTTATAGATCTCTACATCCCACCACTCATTAGCGTTAAAGCCATTGAATTCCACATTGGTCACATCATAGACCCTGATAGTTAGCTTTGAGTCATAACCGAACTGTTGGAACATTGAATTAAGGGTGTCTTCCCTTACCTCCCAGTAAAGGAATGCAAATGTTGGGTCCACAGGAAGTATAACGATCCTGTTTATATCGTAGGAATAAGGCGGTTCCTCTGTCTCCAGAGGGTCCTTATAATATTCGGGATAATTGGAGTGTGCACCTGTCTCATACTTTGTAAGTACGAGTTCTTCACTAATATCCTTAACTTCTTCTACAGCCTTATTAACGGTTAGTTTTTCTTTCTTCGCAGGTTTTTTGGTAATGTTCTTTATTGCTGCAGCCTTTTTCACTATAGTTTTTTTGCTTACAACTTTTTCAAGCTCAGGCTTTTTAGCTAAAACTTGTTTATCCTTGGTTTTTTTTGCAGCCGGCTTTTTAACTGCGGTTTTTTTTGCCACCGGCTTTTTAACAGAAGCCTTTTTAGCAGTAGCTTTTTTTACAGCTGGCTTTTTTACTGCGGTTTTTTTGGTCACCATCTTTTTGACCGTATTTTTTTTAACAGGCATAGGAACATCTCCTCCGAAACAGATAAGGAGTATATTGTTATTGTTCTATTTTGCAATACAAAACCTGCAGCTATTATGATAGTGTTAACGCATGTCACAAAACCGACGTTCCGGCTTGATACATATATCCAGTATAATAAACAAGGGATTTATAGCTAAGAATCCATTATATGTGCTGGTAAAGAATTGGAAGCAGATAACCGGAGAAACTATATATAGGGTCACTTACCCATTAAAACTAAAGAACGGCACAATAATAGTTGGCGTCAAGAACCACTCTTGGCTACAAGAACTCAACATGAGCAAAGACCTGATGTTGGAAAATATTAAAAAATTCACAAAAGACATCTCTGATGTTCAGTTCATACTTGATACAAAGAAAAGATAAGATCTTAAAACTCAGCTTTTTTTATGTGAAAATGACCTGACGAATTTTTTGGCAGTTTCCTTGTCGCTA
>CAYVOB010000148.1:0-2648 GCA_964452945.1 uncultured Bdellovibrionales bacterium | reverse complement strand
AACTTTGTAAGCCTGTTGTTCGTCGCTCCTGTAATAGGGGGTGTGCTGGCTGACAGATATTTAGGATATAAAAAGTCATTGTACCTTGCAGTTATATGTGCAGCTTTAGGTAATTTCATAGTTGTGTTCAATGCATTCTGGGCATCTAAGGTGATACTTTATTCAGCACTATTCCTGCTTGCAGTAGGATATGCTTTTTTTAGACCGGCCCTTTATATTATGATAGGAGCTCTCTATAAGGACAAGAATGATCCCAGAAGGGATTCAGGTTTTACCCTCTTATATTTTGCTACAAACCTTGGCGCTTTTTTGGCTCCGCTGATCATTCTCTCCTTGTCAGAAAAACTTGGCTGGTGGGTTGGGTTCCTGCTTGCAGGGATATTCAGCCTTGCATCTGTCCTATTTATAGGAAAACTGGAAGAACCAAAGATAGATAGATCACAACCCTTGACTTTAAGTGACAGACAAAAAAGTTATGTAATTATGATAGGCACCATCATTGTTTTTATTATATGGGGGATCCTGGCCCAGACGATAAATATACTTGGAGATGTGTTCACTAATATGGCTGCAGGAGAAGGATCTACGGTAAAGCTCAGGTGGATCCAACTCATAAACGGTGGTGTTTTTGGGATAATCATGGTGCCAGTGTTTGCCTGGTTATGGGTAAAACTCTCCAGCATAGGTAAAGAGCCAACGACTATGAAGAAGTTCTTTCTGGCGTTGTCACTTGCAGCAGTAACCATGCTAGGTCTTTATGTTATCTTTGCTGAATATAGAAGGACGGGGCAAATAAACATTACGTGGCTAGCGATATTCTCCTTAATTTTTACTACTGCGGAACTTTGTATAGGACCTATAGCAATGTCGATGGTAACAAAGCTTGCTCCATCAAAACTTGGAGCTACGGTACTCGGGCTTTGGTTCCTGTTGAATTTTATGTTCGATAAGATAGCTTCCCAGATGATCCCCGGTTATGAAGTGGGTAAAGAACTCTATATATTTCTTGTTCCGGCTCTGCTAGCATTGGGGACCGCTATGATTATTGTTCTCTTTTATAGAAAGTTGATAAAATGGATGAATGGAGTGAACTGACATGAAATACATTAAGAGCTACGAGGAATTTGAAAGACTCAATAAAGCCCTTCATGGGGAGGGGGCCTTTCTGGTCGTAAAGGATAAAAAGGAAAGGATAAATGTAATGACCATAGGCTGGGCTATGGTCGGTGTGGTATGGGGTAAACCGATGATGACTGTGTTCGTAAGACCACAGCGTTATACCCATGATCTTATGGAAGAGGCAACGGGATTTTCCGTATGTGTGCCTAGTGCGGGAAAGATGAAGGAAGAACTTATTTTTTGTGGCACAAGCTCTGGCAGGATGGCGGATAAGATAAAACAATGCGATTTCAGCCTGGTAAAAGGCAAACATAAGGACATTGTGCTGTTGGATGATTGCAAGCTTTTTTATGAGTGCGAGATAATTGAGAAAACTGGCATATTACCCGAAACATTGTCTAAAGATATCATCAAGGAATTCTATCCAAAGAATGATTTCCACACTGTATATTTTGGCGAGATAAAACACTGTTACGTTAGGGAATAACCCACAAGTTCTTTAGGTCACGGTCTACGTTCGTCGTCAGTCTAAGGTTAGCCGGTTCACATTGGCAGACCTACGGAATGTACCTCGGTCTGCAAGTTCATAAAAGATATTAAACGACGGCTAACCTAAGACTGACTAACTCACTCCGACAGTGACCTAAAGAACTTGTGGGTTATTCCCTAGTGAACAGACTGATGGACTCGACGTATTTGGTGAAGGGGAACATGTCTAGAAGTTCCATATGAGTCCAGGAATAACCTTTGGAACAGATGACATCGGCATCTTGGACGAGTGTCTCTGGGTTACAGGACACATAAGCGATCAGCTCTGCACCTATCGTCGCTAACATTGAAGATACACTTTTACCAGCTCCGGCACGCGGAGGATCAAGTAGGACCTTGTTGTACGAAGACAACTTACCCATCGAGGCTAGTTGTTTTAATCCTTTTTCAGCATCCGATTCCAGGAACTCTATGTTTTTTCTTGTAGCTGAAGGGACTTTTATGTCTATTCCGGTGATGTTCATGCCTGGGGCCTTTTCTGCCAGTGCAAAGGTAAAATTACCGTTCCCGCAGTATAGTTCTAGCGCTGTATCCTCTTTCTTTGGCTCCAAAAGTTTCACTACTTTTTGGACCATAAGGGAGTTCATTTGATCGTTCACCTGTCCAAAATAATTATCGTATTTTTTTTCTACCAACCTTTCAGCGATGCTACTGCCAGAGATATATAGTTCCACCTTGGCGTTATAGTTAGCTGGGAATTTGAGCATGGAGATCTTCTCGTTTATCCTTTCATCGAGCATCAAGCACTTTTCTATCCTTATTAGGTCATGGGTCTTTTTTTTGAAAAAACCCACCACTCCGTTCTTGATGTGGAGCTGGCACCTGTTCCTATAATTGAAGATCTTTGGGGATGGGATGATCAGCATACCCTCAAGGTTCTTGGGTTTGGCATCGTTAGTCCTTAAAAGGGCTTTGGTTTCTTCCAGCTTTACCTTCAGCGTCTCAGAATAGGGGATATCAATGTAATCACAGCCACCGCA
>CAYVOB010000147.1:0-2756 GCA_964452945.1 uncultured Bdellovibrionales bacterium | reverse complement strand
CTTTCAGTCGGCAATGAATGATAAGGGATTATGGATAGATCTTCAGAACGGGAGTATGGCCTCGTCAGCAACTGATGAAACAAAGCAGGACGCTAATAAGGCTATACTGCAATTTTTATTGAACGGTTCCACTATGGAGGAACTTGATGCATCATTCATGGCAGAAGGAGCAACGAGTTCCTTTGTAATGACAACAGCAGATCCAAGTGTGGCTTATTCATACTTTTGGTGTACTCAAGGAACATACAGGTTCACGGAAGAGGACCAATCCGGTCTTTTAGCGACTTCAAACCATTTTGTTGAATATCCAGGAACCTGGACCATAAACACACTCCCTACCGATCCAGAAGCACAAGCTTATACAGAGATACGACGTAACAACTGGCTGGACCTTGCCAACTCATCAACATACAATGGGCTCCTTACCGATGAAACTATGAAGGCCATGCTGGAGACCACAATACCGAACGGCGGAGGAAGCTTTCCAACGTCTGGTTATAACGTTGAGACCGTATATCAAATAGTCGCTGTGCCGGAGAACCGCCGCCTTTGGATAAGGCTCCCAAAATACTACAGCTGGGAAAAGATAGAACTAAATGAGCTTTTTGAATAATAAGTTCTATAGATCTACTAGTGTGCTCTACTTGGGAACTTTTCTATCGTAATGAGTATCGCCGGCAGAATGATAAATGCACCGAACAGACTTGCAGCCTCACCTATTAGAGCCAACTTAGCAAAAGAAACCAATGCTTGGTTCCTTGCTACCAGTAGTGTAACGTAGCTTACAACCGTGGTAAGGGAGCATAACAAGACGGCCTGACCTGAATTGTCCAGCGTCACTTTAACACTGCCTTCCTCTTTATATCGCACATATATATTTGCCCCATAATCTACGCCGATACCGAACATCAACGGAATAGATATATAGTTAAAGAAGTTTAACTTTATATCAAAGAAAGAGATCAATCCCAGCATGATTATTACGCTGCAAAGAAGAGTGGAGATAATTATAGTCGTATCTTTTATGTTCCTTACGGATAATAGTATAAATATAACGACCAGTATGAAGGAAAATATTGACACTATAGGGCCGTCGATAGAAATGGCCTTTAGCAGGTCCGCATATATTACAGCCTCTCCAGATGAGTAGACCGTCCTTCCGTCAGGCAGAGTATTCTCCCTTATCAATTCTGCGAACGTTATAAGGTTCTCTGTAAGCTTTTGTTCCATCAATGGGTTAACAACGACAATGACCCCTTTATTACCTTTTATGTCATCAAAGTTCTTAGTTATGTTGTATGGAAGGTCTGAGAGTTTCAGATAACGCGTCTTAATTTTGTTCCTGAACTCAACGATCTCATCATACCTTTTGTCATCAAGGAATTTTACGCTTCCGCTGTATAGTAAGTCCTTGATCTCTTTTATTACCGGAAGTTTTTCATTCTGCTTGTTTGGGAGCATCCTGGTAACGCTATAACACGATGCTATCTCCCTGAATTTAGGCTCAAGCTTAGCCATTTTTTTATCTATACTGTCACAAACCTGCTCCGCTTCTTCAGGAGTATCTACAACAACAACGCCAGGTGTAAGAGAAGTTCCTTCACCGAACATCTTGCCGACTCTATCATCCCAATATGCAGTGGTTCCTTCTTCTGTACTCTGTATGTTCCTCAATTTTGAGAAGTCAGTCTCGTATTTATTGCTGAAGTAGCGGACACCATACAGTGCGGACAGGACCACAAGACCAAAAAATACAAAATATGAGATCTTGTAATGTTTAATTATATATGGAGAAAAGTATTTAACCACATTGAACTTTATTTGGAATCTCTTTGTAACTTTTGACTTAGCCACCAACTTTTCCCAAACAAAGATAAAGACAGGTAGCAACATAACAGTATTTATCCAACATAATGTACAACCAACAGCACCTATAAAACCAAATTGACTAAAGCCTCTGGTATGGGCGAACATCAATGTAATAAAAGATACAGCCGTAGTTGTTGAGGCCAAGAAGGTCTGGACAAAAGTAGAGTTGCTGGTGACCATTAAAGCATCTACAACAGTTAAGCCTTTTCGCCGTTCCTCGTAGTATCTACCTAGATATATTACCCCGTAGTTAACCCCTGTCCCGACTACCAGTGACGTTAGGAACGCGGTCTGAGAATTTAATTGACCTATCTGTAAATAGGTTAGGCCCATGGTCCAAACAGAGCTAACCCCCAGCATCAACAAAAGGAGTAAAATAGAGCTCAACGTACCCAGGAAAAGGAATATGACTAAGCCGACCAGCAGAAAAACAAGTGAGATAGTACTTACAACGTCGGTCATGATAACGTCATATTCTTCCACCATCGACTTAAAATTACCGCAAAGATGCGGTTTAATTGAGGCGTGATAATTCTGGGTAGGATGCCGGGCAAGGATCTTCTCCACTTCCACTATCAGCTTTTTTGCGTCGGTCATGCCTGCTGCGCTGCCTTTCGGCTTTATCATTATGGCGAACAAGGTGCCGTTCTCGTTACTTATGTAACCATCCTTAAAGGAACTTTCTGTTTTATTCGTGCTTTTTTCATACTTTTCCCTTATATCGTCGAGCTTAAAATCCACAGGGGTAAGCATCTCTTTAAAAAAGTACAACGGATTGTTCTTTTTCTTTTCATAATCCAGTTTTGCGGCCAGACGGTTCTTAACGGTAATAAGATCATCCTTGTCAAGATAAAAAAGGACATTGTCCTCGTAGAATTTCCTGATAT
>CAYVOB010000146.1:0-2812 GCA_964452945.1 uncultured Bdellovibrionales bacterium | reverse complement strand
CCTTACCTTCTGATAGATGAAGGATACTGTCTACTTCCAGCCTTGAAAGTACTGTATGCCTTGAAAGGGAGAACTCTGCTGGCACATCAAGCCCCATATTCCTGCTTTCGGCAGCAGATATCTCCACTATCTTTACGTCTATATCTATTTGATAAGGGATGATCTTAATATCAAAATGGCTATTAGGATAATTACTCTTTAAATAATACTCTGCATTATCCAGCTGGACTTTTGTTCTAGCCACAGCATCAAGGAACAGAGAGTTCTCCACCTTTTTTATGTTTACATCATAAAGGCCCAGTTCAAATAATGCATCTGCAAGACGAGAATACTCCCCATACACCGCATTGTCGGAAAGTCTTGTATAGTTGACAATATCTTTCTCCGACGAACAAAGCCTTGCTATCAGCTCCATATCTGAGGGCGAACTTATAACACCTGTCAGATAGATCTTTTCACCAGCAGCATTTATCTTTATCCCTTTAACACCCTTTAAGGCTGACTTTAGCTCTGAGAGCCTTCTGTAAACAGCGGCAGCCATAACCGCAAAACTATATTTTGAAGGCTCTGATTTTCCCTTATACCAAATATGCAAAGTGGCGTTACCCCTGGCCTTTGCATTTATCAGCACATTAGAAGCAGCTTCTTTTGTAACCTTTAATATCCTTTTATTAGAGACCGTTACCTTTGAGATATTTGAACCATCTATCCTTAGGCTATCACCAACGTAGATAGCATTCATCTGTTCAAGGCTATCGAATGCATTCAACCCACAGAGCAAAAATGAAAAAAGTGCCAGAAAGAACATACAACAAGTCAGTGCACGTCTAAGTCCCCACAACGGGCCAACCATGGAGGACATAAGTGTGCATAAATTTTATTTTGCTGTTGAATGTTGAGCTTTGATTATATAATCGGGGCATGGCATATTTTTATATTTTCTTTGCAGGTTTTTTAAGTTTCTTCTCCCCGTGCATATTGCCAATTATACCTGTCTATTTTTCCATTCTGTCTGGAACAGGAAAGCCTATCCATAAGGCATTACTGTTCTGTCTGGGGTTTAGCCTTATCTTTGCATTAATGGGTGGAGGAGCAGGGATCCTTGGTACATTCATACAAACGAACAGGGCTTCCGTTAATATTATTGCTGGTATTATCCTGTTGCTACTCGCTTTAAAATTCCTGAACATAATACAGATCCCGATCCTGGACCGCTCTTACTCCATAAGGGCAGAAAGGTTCAGAACAAGATTTGAACTACTTAATGCCTTTATAATAGGATTACTGTTCGCTGTAACATGGTCGCCATGCATAGGAGCTTTATTGGGAGGAGTATTGACCTACGTTTCTGCATCAGGAACAGGGGCTCTAGATGGCTCAATAAAATTATTTTTGTATGGGGCTGGAATATCATTGCCTTTAATAGTCTCTGTCTTTTTCTATCGTAAGTTACAAAACTTCTATAGGAACAACCCCTACTTCTTTGACATGGTAAAAAAACTTTTGGGTTTGATCTTGCTTCTGTTCGCGTTCAGCCTATTGTCCCATGTAGTAACAATGTCCAAGAATTCTCAACAAAAGCTTGGTACTATTGATAAGATAATGTTGCCGGACAAACTCCCTCTATTCGTTTCTTTTAACTCAGCTTCATGTGATGATTGCAAGACCATGGTACCGATCATCACAAAACTTAAGAGCAGTTGCGGGGGTAAGCTCATTGATTTTAGGGATGTAAACCTTGACGATTCCAAGTATGAATACCTCGCATATCAGCAAGGCATTTTTGGTTATCCGACGTACATACTGCTGGACGAAAAAGGAGATGAAAAACAACGCTTCTATGGAATACAAAAACTGGAAAACCTTGATACAGGCATAAAGAACATGACAGGAAAGCCTTGTTTGTAATTAGGCCTGTATATAGCCCTTGTTCATTAGATCATGTACATGCTTTTTGAGCTCATCTACAGAACTAAAACCCTTTGGATCAACATCAGCAAGCCTTTTAATGACAACCTTTGTGTTTCGGACCTTTTGAGACTGGGTGAAAAGTTCCTTTATGAAGTTCCCCTTTATTCTGGGGACTATACTTTCCCTTGGCTCATATTTAATTATAACAGGTTTTACTGGACAGCCAGTTTGCATTGCAACATGAAAAGGTCCTGATTTAAGTCCCTGCATATGATCATAGGACCTTGTCCCTTCAGGGAACATGATGAGAGAGTTCCCCGTCTTAAAAGTCCTCTCTGCTGCCCTTTCAATGGATTTTAAGGCAGAAACGCCTTTGTCCCTATCAATAAAAACAGTACGTACAAACTTTGCACCCAATCCTATCACCGGCCATTTTAATACTTCAGCCTTGCTGACAAAAAAACCATCCAGTTCTGATCCCAGGACTATTATGTCCCAAAAACTTGAGTGAGGTGCAACATAAACCCCAGGTCTTCCATCTTTGAGAGAGTTATAATTTCTTTCTCTTTTTATCCCATATATGAATGTGAGCGAGCGTCCCCAGGTCCTCATCAGATAATAGTCGATGTTCAACCTGTTAAGGAAAGTATATCGTGTCCAAAAGAACAGGAACGCCATTATCGTAAAGAACAGTGTACTCAAAAAGAGCAACAAGAACCTAATGCCATAGACGAGCTCGATTATCTTAGTCATCGTAGCTGTCGGCCCTTGATACATACTCCAATGTTTCTGTATTGACCTTTATGAACTCACCCTCGGATATAAAGCCAGGGACTATTACCCTAAGCCCTGTCTCCAATATGGCAGGTTTGGTTTGAGCTGACGCTGTGGCCTTTTTTAC
>CAYVOB010000145.1:0-2812 GCA_964452945.1 uncultured Bdellovibrionales bacterium | reverse complement strand
AAGTATCTATTACGTCGTAGACCTTGTAGATAAGAGCCATCACGGACGACGTCTCCGCGATACCGTTAAAATGGAACATCTTTTTGCCGTTTATATCTACAAAAGGTTTTATTTCAACACTAAGAGTAGCTGCCTTTAGACCTATATAATATAGATCTATCCTGAACCGTTCCCCCACAGCAAACGGAGCATCGATTTTTTTAAGTTGGACAGGCTTTGGGACTTCTTTTTTCTTTACAGTCTTTTTAACAGGTTCTTTTTTTGTTACAGGTTTTACTACTTCATCCGTTTTTTTTGCTTCTGGTTCAGTTTTTGCTACAGTGGGTTCAACTATAGTGATCTTTTTTAGTTCAGGCTGCTTTTCCGCCGAGATCTCCTTCACCTGGTTCTTTGATTCAATTTCCTTTGGAACCGCAATGTTAGCCTGACGTAAAGAAGCACAAGAAGCTAACATCATCAAGGCTATGGGAAACAAGGTCCCTTTAATCAATTGGCCCATCTTCTTTTACCCTCTTCCAGCGTCTATGAAGCCATAACCACTGCTCGGGCTTTGCCCTTACAAAGTCTTCCATTATGTTACTATACCTTTGGGTATTATGGACTATATTCTCTTCCTCTGTGCCAATTTTTTGGAACTCTAGTTCCGGCATTATATGTAGGTCAAAATGTCCGTCGCTATTCCTGTAGTTGACCACAGGGACCACACAAGCTCCAGTACGCTGAACGAACCAGGCAAGGCTCGCTATGGTCCAAGCCGGACGTCCAAAGAACTGTATACGCCGACCAACAGGCGGACCCATGAACTGGTCCAATACAAAACCTATGACCTCACCTCTTTTTATGGCCTTGAGGACTTCTCTTGCGCTAAAGACCTCGTCTATAAGCTTTATGCCAGCTCGCTGCCTGCTCCTTACCCAGATATCGTTCAAAAGACCTATCCTTAGATACTTGGTTATGATGTTCAAAGGGACATTATACTCCGATGCAACAACGCCCATTACTTCCCAATAGCCTGTATGCGCCGATAAAAAGAAAACCCCTTTGCCTTTCTTGAAGGCCTTTTCAAAGTTGTCATAATCATGGACCCTAACATTATGTCTTGCAAAATTCCTTGGATCAAAAGGTATATGTAGCATTTCGAACACAAGACGCCCGTAATGAACGTAGTTCGCAAATATCAGTTTTTGGATATCCACATCTTGCCCATCATAAGCCTGGCGCATATTATCTTCTATGATATCCCTTCTAAACCTTACGGTAAAAAGGATAGCACCCAACAGCCAGCCCAACAAAAGTTCAGCCTTTCTTAAGAGCCTATACAGCACCTGATGAATTCCTCCTCGCTATTAATGACGTGCTCATACCAGCAAACAGCTACATCATTATGGTTCGGGATAAGTTTTTCAAGTTTTGCCCAGTCCTTTTTTGTAAGAGCGATATATTGTGCAGCGACCTTCTGTTTAAGGTCATAAATATCTTTTACGTCACTAATACCAAAGGCCCTGTGATCGGAATAGCCCATGTATTTATCAAAAATAGCACCCGCACTTTTAAGTTTATTCCTAAAATGGGCACCATTGAACACTGCAGATACAGGAAGCACTTTTTTATCCCTTAGTTCAACGCTGGAGTAGAACTTTGTCTTGGCAAAAAAGACCTTTACTTTGGGAGCATATCCCTTGACCTTTTGATCAAGTCTTTCCAGTTCCTCGTCTGAAAGCCCATCCGTTTTTGTGAACAGAACTACAGTAGCTCTTTTCAAAGCCGAGTAAGGTTCTCGTAACTTTCCAAGGGGAAATACTTTTTCCATAAAACCGGATGAAGCATCCATTAGAACTATATCAACATCCCTTTTTAATTTAAGATGCTGAAAACCGTCATCGACAATTATAAGCCCTGTATCTTGCCATTTCTGTTTTGCTTCAAGGGCTCCATCAGCTTTACTCTTTGATACACAAAGCTTTAACCCTTCCGGCAAGGACTCCCAAACCATTTTAGCCTCATCACCTATGAGTTTGAGCTCTGGAGTTTTATCCACGCCCTTTTCTGAACATATGATCTGTGTGCGAGAAAGTTTTCCTTTATAGCCTCGCTCAATCAGCACAGTCTTAACACCTCTTTTATGAGCCTCATTCGCAAGTTTTAATGTCAGAGGCGTTTTGCCGCTTCCACCCATACTGAGGTTACCGACGCTGATAACTCTGGCATCTATCTTTATCCTTCTTAATAATCCTTTGTTATATAAATAGAGCCTGATACCGGATACTAGCACGAACAGCCAGCTTAAAAGTCTCCTTAACATTCGCTACCCCACTGCTCCAAAATAGCCTTGGCAGCTACCTTTGAAGGACTTTCTCCTGTAGACAGTATCCCCTTTATCTTTTCCAGTTCTTTTTTTAATCCTGCATAACGTTCAGGATCACTCAAGTTCCTGATCACGTCAGCTGCTATTTTTTCTGGCACCGCCTCTTGTTGAAAGAATTCATTGAATATGACCTTTCCTAACAATAAATTCACCATGCCTATGGGTCTTTTATATCTTACAAAATGTTTGAATAGGAATGCAGAAAGCGTCGATACTTTGTAAACAATGGTCATCGGGACTTCGAACAGTGCAGTCTCCACCGTTGCTGTACCGGATGCAAGCAATACATAATCAGAGACAGGGTATATCTCATAAGAACGGTGCTCTGTTATCTCGAACAGAGTCTTGCCTGCTCCTGTAAGTCTTGACTCTATGTCCTGCTTCTTAATGGTCGGAGCCACAGGCACGAGGAATCTTACCTTCCCTTTAAGTTCCTTCTCTATTATA
>CAYVOB010000144.1:0-2872 GCA_964452945.1 uncultured Bdellovibrionales bacterium | reverse complement strand
GGAGTTTAAAAAAAAGAAAAATTCATTCTTGTCTGATTTCCGTAGCTCGATGGTTGATAACAGACCACTAGAGTATTATTTTGAGGGCGAACGAGACTGCAACGCTGCTACTGGTGATGAAATTCTAATAATACCGACAGAGGCAGGTGTTGCATTCGACCTCAGGTCCGGCAAGGTCGAGTTTCCAGATCTTCTCTACTCCATACCTCATCATGAATTGAGCAGTTGGGTAAGATCGTCGTTTGGGCAGGATGTAACATTCCCTATCCCTTCTTTTTATGGTTCCTTCATAATAAGAACTGCGATCGAAAAGGAAGCATTGGCAGCCGGGTATTGTTACGATGAAGGAGAGAACATTTTTGGAGACCCATTCTATCTTGCCGGCCAAAGGAACGCCGGTGGTTCCAAGGAATATGACCTATATAACAGAAATACAATGACTAAGTTATACAGGATAACAAAAGTTTCTGGTAAGATGGATCTCTGCGTAGTTTATAGAAGCAAATGCACTACGGACGTGAAAGTTCCCAAAGGCAATCCACAATAAAGCGACTAAAAGCTCTTTACTGATATCAATACTAGTATTAATAAAGTCTGTATTCAAACTTTTGGGGTAAGGGTATGGACTACAATCACAAAGAAATAGAGAAAAAATGGCAAAATAACTGGGAAAAGGAAACGGTCTATAAAGTCACAGAAGACAAAACAAAACCTAAATATTACTGTCTTGAGATGTTCCCATACCCATCAGGCAAACTTCATATGGGTCATGTCAGGAACTACTCCATTGGCGACGTAATTGCCCGATACAGAAGGCTGAGGGGGTTTAATGTCCTTCATCCTATAGGCTGGGACTCTTTTGGACTTCCTGCAGAGAATGCTGCCATAAAGAACAAGATACATCCTGCCGAATGGACCTATAAAAATATCGAAGTCATGAAAGGCCAGATGAAGTCATTGGGTTTTAGTTATGATTGGGACAGGGAAGTAGCTACCTGCAAACCTGAATATTACAAGTGGGAGCAGCTGTTCTTCTTAAAAATGCTTGAGAAAGGTCTAGCATACAAAAAACAGAGCACAGTTAATTGGTGTGTGAAATGCGGAACGGTCCTGGCGAACGAGCAGGTCCAGGATGGAAAATGCTGGCGCTGTAGTTCTGTAGTTACCACAAAAGAAATAGAACAATGGTTCCTTAAAATAACTGCTTACGCCCAGGAATTACTTGATGGTCTTGATACCCTCCAGGGTTGGCCAGAAAGGGTAAGGATAATGCAAAGGAACTGGATAGGAAGATCTGAGGGTGTTGAGGTGGATTTTTCGATCAAGGGTGATGAGAAGCAAAAGCTGAGGATATACACAACTCGTCCTGATACGATATTCGGGGTCACATTCATGAGCATAGCCCCTGAACATCCATTGGTACCAAAACTTTGCAAGGGTACCTCGCAGGAAAAACCAGTACAGGAATTTGTAGAAAAGATGAGGCGTACTAGCAAGATAGAAAGAACGGCTGAAGGCGGTGTAAAAGAGGGGGTCTTTACGGGTGCATACGCAGTGAATCCCTTGAACGGTGAGGCTGTTCCCATATATACTGCAAACTTTGTGTTGATGGACTATGGTACAGGAGCTGTAATGGCCGTACCCGCACACGATACAAGGGATTTTGAATTCGCGAAAAAGTATAATATTCCGGTAAAAAGGGTAATATACAAAACTGATCCCAAAGAACAAATGGATAATGCATATACTGAGACTGGCACCATGGTCGATTCAGGCGAGTTCGATGGGCTAGATAGCGACGTCGCTATGTCAAAGATCGCTAGCCACATTGAAAAGACCGCAGTTGGTAAAAGAACAGTTAACTTTAGATTAAAGGATTGGGGTATAAGCAGGCAACGTTTTTGGGGTTGTCCCGTACCCGTAATATATTGCAGCAAATGCGGCATGGTCCCTGTTCCAGAAAAAGATCTACCGGTCACACTGCCAGAGAATGCTATCCTTTCCACGATAGGTGATGACCCATTGGCAAAGATAGACTCCTTCGTTAATACCAAATGTCCAAAATGTTCAGGACCTGCTAAAAGGGACACTGATACATTTGATACCTTCGTTGAGTCCTCCTGGTATTATGCAAGATATACCTGCCCCGACGATGACAAGACCGGAATAGACAAGGATAGGGCCAACTACTGGTTACCTGTTGACCAATATATTGGTGGTATTGAGCACGCGATCATGCATCTTCTATATGCAAGGTTCTTCCACAAGGTATTAAGGGATCTTGGTTATCTTTCCAGTAACGAACCTGCCAACAATCTTTTAACACAGGGAATGGTCATAAAGGACGGAAGCAAGATGAGTAAATCCCTTGGTAACGTTGTAGATCCTGACTACATAATAGATAAATATGGTTCAGATACTGCAAAATTATTTTCGCTCTTTGCTGCTCCGCCAGAAAAGGACCTAGACTGGAGCGATCTTGGAGTTGAAGGTTGTCACAGGTTCCTTAATAGGGTCTGGCGACTAATAGACAATAACTTTGAGACTCTCTCCAAAAAAAGGACTGAGAATAAAAAATTAAGGACCCTTGCACACAAAACATTAAAGAAAGTATCCCACGACCTTGAGAATTTTAGTTTTAACACTGCAGTGGCTTCGATGATGGAGTTGACGAACGAGCTCTACAAGACTGATCCAAAGGAGCTGGATAACGAGACTATAGAGATGCTTGTGTTGATGCTGTGTCCCTTTGCTCCACACTTTGCAAGCGAACTTTGGGAAAGGCTTGGAAAAGGGTCCAATGCGATAAGTGAGGCGTGGCCAAAACTTGATGAGTCGGCAATAGTTGATGACAAAAAGCTTGTGGTCGTAC
>CAYVOB010000143.1:0-3073 GCA_964452945.1 uncultured Bdellovibrionales bacterium | reverse complement strand
CGTGGCCACAACCAAAGATTTTTTTGCAATCCTGTTACGTTGGGTTTGGCTCATGCCTTCCGTCATAGAGATAAATGCAGGCAATACAGTGAACGGACCCATTATGGTCAATATAGAAATAAAAGATTTAGTCCAGAAAACAAACATCTTATTTTTTAGACAGGATCACCACTTCAGCAACTTTGTCTGCGATCTCTTCTCTTGCGATCTTGGTATCCTTTGGCGCTTCAATGCCTATTTTAACCTGTCTCCCCTTTACTTTTAAGACGACTATCTTAATATCGTCGTCTATTATCACTCCCTCACCTTCCCTTCTGTTAAGAACCAGCATCAAATGCCTCCTAGCGGGCAAGTATAAGTTTTATCTTCTCCATCTTGTCCCTTCTAGATTTAGGACTGAACTGGTCCCAGTCCCTTTCTAGCCTGTTAGTTATATCATAAAGCTTCTGGTAGCGTTCCGTCTTAGCCTGTGCATCTGGTGCACTGCTTGTTCTTGCGTCGTTATATTTTCTTTGTACCTGTTTTTTCAAACTACGTATATCGTCCAACGTAGGCCCTTCCTCTGTAGGAAGTGGAGTTGGTTCCCAACCGGCGTTTACATCTGAACCTGCAGGCTTTTCACTCCACGCATTCTGATCTTCCAAAGCTTTTGGCTCCTCGTAAGCCTTGCTACCACCAATATTAAAATCTACCTTAACGCCAAAGTTAAAATACAAGCCTGAAAAATCCACCGACATATTAGACGTATCGTAGGATCCATTATTAAACTGGAATTTCATTTCATTACCGGCATCATCTGTCAAAGAACTGCACTTCAAATAACGATAGCCTAGGTTAAACGCCAGACCTATGTAGTCAGTAAAGTAATAAGCCGTAGAGGTATTAATTATAAAACCAAAAGCCCCTCCGGAACCTGACAACGTTTCCAGATTGGTAGTATTAAGGGCCGGATCTGAAGAAGAAGTTTTGCTATATGTGGCGGATTGATTGTATTTTGCCTTAGCATATAAAATACCTAGCCCAGCATCAAAGGTAAGTCTTCCACCGCTGAATATTGTGTAGTAAAACGCAGGGCCAAAGCTCCATGCACTTGCACCGGTGCTGAACTCATAATACTTAACACCAGATATTTGCGTAGCGCTACTAGGGTGCCATATTGAAAAACCAGCTGAATCATCCCTGCTGGCGAGCGTACTGTAACTAACGTAATCTATCATAAGGCCAACGTTGTAACGGTGATTGAACCTGTAACCTAGGAAAAAACCAAAGTTCTTGGCCCAGTGTATGGTCCCTGCATCAGGAACAAAGGTCTGTATCCCACCAGGGTCCATGGTGATCTTGTCGTTAATATCGGCTGGACTGACATAACCAAAACCAAAATATGGCTGGACCAGTATGGCGCTGGAAGTGCCTCTAGCATGGAGGTTAAAGGATGTCATAAGACACAAGGCTAGGATCAAAATAGTCTTTTTCATGTTCAACTCCATTCAAATATTATGCCTATTGAAAATTTTATACCTGACAAATCCATTGTCAAGGCATCACCATTGGAAAAGCGCACAGTATCGCCATTATTATGGCGCAAGGTGCCCTCTAAATAATAAAAAGCTGGGGCAGACGCATAACGATAGTATATCGACGTAGATAATTTTATACTATCAAACAGCCTGGTATAAAGATCGAGTCCAGCGCCTAGCATAAAAGCAGTGGCACCCATCCTGTACGGTTGTGTTTCTGCTATTTCCGGTGAATTCGACATAGAAAGCAACACATTCATAAAACCAATGTTCACACCGGCTAGGAGCTCAAGCCTTCCTGCTCTAAAAAAAGCATACCGATAGTTCAAAGATATCGGCACCGATCTATAATCAATATACTCCGTAATCTCGTACAGCGATGAGTAAGAGGAGCGATTGGCATACTCATACCCAAGCTCCACTCCAACCCTTGAGCGAAAGAATTCAATATAAAAAGATCCAGAAAAAGCAACCGGCACCCTTAGCTTATTAAAATCGGTACCATAAGAAGTATTCATCCCCTCTGTGAGCTTGTTGAGGCCACTCGAATTAATGAACAATGCACCTATCTTTATCTCAGAAGCATACTTTACATTATCAGATGCTGACAAAAAAGAGCTCAACAGCAACAATGACAGGACACATATGATCGTACATATTCTCATATTCTAGGTTTGAAGTACTCTATGGTCGTCTTCATTCCGATCATAAAATCCACTTTAGGCTCCCATTTTAGAAGTTCCTTTGCCTTTGTGATATCAGGTCTCCTTTTTTGCGGATCATCTGGGAAGGGAGGAAGGTGCTTTATCCTGCTACTCGATCCTAGGATATCAATTATATCCTTTGCAAAAGCTATCATGGAACGCTCATTAGGATTACCAAGATTAACCGGAGTATCAACATCGCTGTTCATTAGTTTTATGAGACCCTCCACAAGGTCAGATACATAGCAAAAAGATCTCGTCTGAGTACCATCGCCATAAACGGTTATACTCTCTCCCTTTATCGCCTGTGAAATAAAATTGGGAACTACTCTGCCGTCGGCAAGTCTCATTCTTGGACCATAGGTATTGAATATCCTCGATATCCTTATATCCACGTTCTTCTTTCTTTTATAAGCCATAGTCAGGGCTTCCATGAACCTTTTTGCTTCGTCGTAACAACTCCTCAAACCTATGGGATTAACATTCCCCCAATACGACTCTGTCTGGGGATGTTCCAAAGGGTCACCATAAACCTCACTGGTTGATGCCACCAGTATCCTTGCTCCATCCCTCACGGCTATATCCAAAAGGTTCTTTGCACCTATAGAGCCTGTAAGCAGCGTCTCTATGGGGAACTCCATGTAGTCTATCGGACTTGCAGGGCTAGCCATATTGTAGATCATGTCGAACTTATACGCCGACAAAGTTCTATTAAGTTCTGGACTACAAATATCCATGTTGATGAACTTGAATTTTTTATTGCTCTCAAGATGTTTTATATTGTCAAGGTCACCGGTTATCATATTGTCCACGCAAACCACATTAGCACCAGACAAAAGTGCATCACATAAA
>CAYVOB010000142.1:0-3082 GCA_964452945.1 uncultured Bdellovibrionales bacterium | reverse complement strand
TTCTTGCAGGTGCCAACATAATAATGCCTAACCTTACACCCACCAAATACCGTTCAGACTATCTGCTTTACGAGAATAAACCTTGTATTGATGAAAGTGCGATGCAATGTAAGGCTTGTCTGGCAGCAAGGATAAAAAAATATGGAGAGACCATAGGATACGACGAATGGGGAGACTCCAGACATTTTGCAAAAAGGAGAAAACCATCATGAGAAAAGACCAGCGCCCACACATTGGTATCTTCGGAAAAAGGAACGTCGGTAAAAGTTCTTTCATCAACGCCATAACGGGACAGGATATTTCCATAGTCAGTGAATATCCTGGTACAACGACCGACCCTGTTAATAAGGTAATAGAGCTGGAAGATGTCGGTCCAGTGGTAATTATAGATACTGCAGGAATAGATGATACTGGTGCATTGGGAGAAAAAAGGATCGATGCAACTAGACGTACCATAAAAAGAACAGATATGGGAATAATCCTCATAGAGAATAATCAGTATGGAGAATACGAAGCTGGTATAATAGAAGAACTAAAAAAACACGAGACGCCCTACTTTATCGTACATAACAAGTCAGATATCAGCCCCCTTGATAATATAAAGCAAAAAGAAATAGCAAAACTTGCGGGGACAGAAGTATTCTCTTTTAGTTCAACTACAAAGGATAACCTTAAAAAGATCCTGGATGCTGTAAAGAGCTATACGCCTGAATCAGCTTTTCAGAACATCTCATTGTTGGATGGTTTGGTGGAAAAAGGCGACGTAATACTTTTTATAACACCAATAGATTCAGAGGCGCCAAAAGGAAGAATGATACTTCCGGAAGCGCAGGGATTACTGGATGCTCTAAATAAGAACTGTATTGCAATAACAGTAAAAGAAACGGAGATAGAGCTGTTCTTTGATAAGATAAAAGCCCGACCAAAACTGGTAGTAACGGACAGCCAAGTCTTTAAAAAGGTTGATGCCCTAGTACCAAAAGATATATCCCTCACAAGTTTTAGCATCCTCTACTCCAGGATCAAAGGGGACTTTGAGCAGTATCTTAAGGGTGTAAAAAAAATAGACCAGCTTAAAGATGGGGATAATATCCTGATGATGGAATCCTGTTCGCATCATGTAACTCATGACGATATCGGCAGAGTTAAGATCCCTAAGTGGATATGTGAGTACACAGGTAAAAAACTGAACTTTGATATAGTGGCAGGAGTGGATAATATACCAAACAAGAAATATGCGCTTGCTATACAGTGCGGCGGCTGCATGCTGACAAGAAAACAAGTGCTGAATAGAATAAGACAGGCTAATGATTCAGAGATACCAGTGACCAATTATGGTTTGGCAATAGCCTATGTAAACGGCATACTGGAAAGGGCCATCGAGCCTCTAATTAGTTCTTGCCTTTATCAATGATAACTAATATATCCTCATTAGTTATATCCTCGTTTAAAGAGGGCTAACACCCACAAAAAAATACAGGAGAAAAGACCTTATGAGCCAATGTCCTGCAGATCCAAAGATCTTGGTTGCGGAAGCGATCAAAAAGTTCGGAGCAAAAAGGGAAAGCCTTCTTGCAATACTACAGTATGTATATGAAAAGGAGCACAAGCTCAGTAAGGAAGTGATGCAGGAGATAGCGGCAGCATTGGACCTTTCCTCCGCTGACGTTTATGGTACAGCATCTTTCTACTCCTTCTTGGAAATCAAGGAAAGGGGAACTAACATCATAAGGCTGTGCAAAACAATATCTTGCGACTTAAAAGGTAAAAAAGAGATCATAAGTGCTATAGAGGGCAGACTTAAAATAAAGCTGGGTGAAACAACCCCGGATAAAAAATTCTCTTTCCTGGAGACAAACTGCCTCGGCTGGTGCCACAAGGGTCCTGCAATGTTAATAAATGATAAAGTGTATACTGAACTAACTCCGGAAAAAGCCGTACAGGCAATAGAAGAAAACCTATAAGGAGAATAAAAATGATCCCAGAAAAACTTAAAAAATATACAAAAAAAATAGACATAATATTCCTGGATACCGATTGTAACGCCATCCTCGATAAGGGACTAAAGATGTCTACTGATGACATCATAAAACAACTTATAGACTCTGGTCTTAAAGGCAGGGGCGGAGCGGGATTCCCTACAGGACTAAAATGGAAATTCGCTTCCCAGCAAAAGAGCGATAAAAAATATGTAGTTTGCAATGCTGATGAAGGCGAGCCAGGTACTTTCAAGGACAGGGAGATACTTGAAAAGCAGCCGCTAAAGATCCTGGTGGGCATGGCAATATGTGCTCACACCATAGGTTCTGATGAAGGATACATTTACCTCAGGGGAGAATATAATTACCTGCTTCCACAGCTTCAAAAAGAGATAGATAAATTCCATGCCGAACTAAAGAAGAGGAAGATAAACTTTACCGTAAGCATAAAATCCGGCAGCGGCGCTTATGTCTGCGGAGAAGAAACTGCTCTAATAGAATCAATGGAAGGTAAACGAGGAGAACCAAGGAACAAACCGCCATTTCCTGTTGTTGAGGGTTACCTTTCAAAACCAACAGTCGTTAACAACGTCGAGACCTTTGTTTATACGGTGATGATAATACAGAACGGAGCAAAGTTCTTTAAGGACCTTGGTACACAGGATTCTAGGGGCGGAAAGGTGTTCAGCGTCTCGGGCGATACTCCTTATGCAGGTATCTACGAATTAGAACTAGGTATGACACTGGAAGAGTTCGTGGACATATTCGGTGATGGTGACACCAAGGCTGTACAGGTGGGCGGAGCTTCTGGCTTTTGTGTTCCAAGACGTAAATTCAAGGAGACCATAATAGGCTTCGAGGGGGTCCCTACCGGTGGCTCAATGATGTTATTTAATAGCTCTCGTTCAATGTACAATGTACTTCATAATTTTTTGGAATTCTTTTGTGAAGAATCCTGCGGACAATGCACTCCTTGCAGAGTTGGTTGTCAGCAGTTATTAAAAGGCATAGAAGCTGTAAAGGATAAAAAGCTCACACCAAAATATCTGGATGAACTAAGGGATATGTCCGAGACAATGAAGAGTTCGTCAAAGTGCGGACTT
>CAYVOB010000141.1:0-3144 GCA_964452945.1 uncultured Bdellovibrionales bacterium | reverse complement strand
TGCACTACTCCTGAATGTGTATGTACTACACAAGAGGAGTGTAAGTGCGAGCAAGAAGACAAGGGTTATTGGTTTGCAGATGCCGCAAAACCTACTTGTATATGTAAGGGATTGCTTGGGGATAAGTTTAACGAATGTGTATGTACTAAGGGTCCGAAAAAAGGAGTCTGGATAAATGGTGATTGTGATAGAAAAGGCAGCGGCGGACTTCCGACTTATGACGACGATGGTGCTGGCGGAGGCCTTGGTAGCACTGCCGGTAATGATTCAACTGACAGCGGGACGGAGTTAAGTGTATCTTCTGGTGGCTCCGGTCTTTCTGGACTTGGAGATGTTGGAGGAGCCTCAAAAGCTGCTGGTTCTTCTGCTGGTTACGGGAGTGGTAAGAGTTGGATAGCACAATTAAAGGATACCTTTGGTGTTTCTTCCACAGCTGGAGGACAAAAGCCAGGTGCTAGCAGTAAGGGAGGAAGCTTTGGAGTAGGAACTGGTGGAGCCCCAACAAAAAGCAAGGGTGCTACCCATGGGATAGCAGACTCTAAGAGTGATCTTTTTGCAATGGTTACAACTACTTATAATACTCAATACACTAGCGGCAAGATCATGGATCAACCAAGCGGGGCTACCTCTACAAAACCAGTAAAGAAATTGGGGTCACAGCCGATAAGTTATTAGAGAGGTTTTAAAATACCATGCTTAAGATGATTTTTAACATCGGCTTAGTAATGATCCTTTCCTTTGATCTTTACGGAGCGGCCTGTGGAAGTTTTGACAAACAGACTGTAGGAAGTTCTTACGACTATTGTTCTACGACTATAGTAGCTGACGCCAACAAGGATGTTAGAAAACTTAAGACGATCTATGAGTGTATCCTAGAGAAGAGTAAGGCCGTTGCTGGAGGAACAAATACTAATTACAGCGAAGTTATAGGTGAGGCAGTAATACTAGAGAATGAATGTGTTGCTTACAATATCATTCTGAATAAAAAAATTAAGAGCCTTAACAATACTACTACTTCAGCTTCCTGTAAGGCTGATGCTGTTGGAGGTACTTTACCTAGCGGCAGAGCGACACTTTTAAGTGATGGGCCAGTAGCCGACGTTACCTCTATAGCCGATAATGCAAAGGCCATAGCCACGGGTGTATATGCCTCACAGGCGGCTAAGGATAAAACAGATTATAAAGATGAAGTCACCGAGTGGGAAAAGGATCATGATCCTGCCAAGGGCAGTCTCTTAAAAAGTCTGGTGGATGTAAAAACGGACGAAACTAAACTTGCTAAAGCGCTCAAGGGTAAATATACAGACACCGACGATGCCGATGAATTTATTAGCGATCTAAAGAATGATAAATATGAACTTCCTCCAGATGTCGGAGAGGATCCTGCACGTCCATTTACTAATACCGGTCCGACTGCTCCAACTGGCCCGACTGCTGACACAGGATTGACTAGTGCTACCGGTACTACTGGGCTGACAGCGGCTGAACAAGCAGCCTTGTATCAAAAAATGTTGGATAAGATGGAAGATCTTGAAAGAGACGCCAATAACAACAACAATAGTAATGTAGTTGCTGCATCCCCTGTTGTTACTACTACACCGACTAAGTCAGATAGTGGTGGCTCCGGGAGCGGACTGGGCTCCTTGTCCGGATTTGGCAGCAGAAATATGGGCATGGACGACGATGAGAGGAAGGAACGTATAGCCAGGGCAAAAGAACGTGAAAAGGATATGATGCGTCAGAACATAGACAAGAAGGTCTTTGGTAGTAGCACCAAGCCTCTTAGTGCGCCAAAAACTTCTGCAGGTTCCGGGAGTAGCAGGTTCAGTGATCTCTTCTCCTCAAAAAAACCTGCTTTAGGGACCACAGATACAAAGACCGCAAAGAAACCATCTTTTTTTGACAAAGATTCTACTGATGAAAAAGCAGTTCAGGGTGACGAAAAATACAAAGCCTATTTTAAGAGTGGGAACCTGCCTCCTAGTTTTTCTTCCAAGGAGTTGGCGCTGAATAGGTTCTCGAGCATGTATGATGCTGCAAAGATGAAAGCTTTGACAGAGGATGCATATCAGGAATTTGCCGGCAGATACATTGACCTGTTCCTTTTGGTCCACACGATACTGGACCATGAATACAGGGAGAAAGGTAAGTTGATGGACCTTTCAGAAATAGTTCCGTCGCCTTTAGGGCCTGCAACGCCCAAGAAAAAGATCTAATAAGTTTATAATCGTAATTAAAGGGCCTTTATACCAAGAGCTTTATATACAGCGTCCATGAATTCAGCTTTTTTTATGGGTTTTTTAAGCACACCAAGACATCCCAAGCTTGTTATCTGTCTTAATAACCCTTCATTAGCCATGCCGGTTATTGCCAGCGTTTTTACATCAGGATATTTAGCCAATAGGTTTTGAAGCATTTCTATGCCGTTTATGTTAGGCATAAGGACGTCAAAGACCACTAAGTCATATTTTTCCTTTAGCTGTCCTTCCATTATGAAGGAGCCATCTTCCTTTAGATCGACAACAAAACGAGGATCCGTCTGGAAGTACTTATCCAGTAAGCTCCTTATCAAGGGTTCATCATCAACGACCAATACTTTATATTTATTATCCATGTCGCAAATGTTACAACACTTTTCTTGACGAGGCAATGCTTTAAGGTGAAAATCCTTTTAAGATATGAACAACTGGAAAATTAAAGTATCTCTTTCTATACTTGCGGGTTTGCTTGTATCCCTATGCTTCGAGCCGTTTGGTGTTTCTTTTATCGCATTTGTTGCCTACGTACCTTTGCTTTTTGTATTGGAGAATGAAAGGTCTTTTTGGCGGATACTGTTATACGCATGGACGGCAATGTTCGTTCAAAGCCTCATCTCCTTTGAGTGGATACACCTTGTAGCACATGAGTTCGGTGGGCTCTCCTGGATACTCTGTACCCTTGTACTTTTAGCTTTTGCACTTTTAACCACCTTTAGCATACAGATATTTGCGGTGTTGTATTATTTGGCTAGAAGATATTTTAAAAAGGAACACGGATATATATTCTATTTGCTTTTAGTGCCGATGCTGTTCTGCTTGGCAGAGGCGTTGGACCCAAAGATCTTTAAGTGGTTCCTTGGGGATTCGCTTACTTCATATAAGTACA
>CAYVOB010000140.1:0-3490 GCA_964452945.1 uncultured Bdellovibrionales bacterium | reverse complement strand
CAGATACTAGAACTCTCGAGCTTGGTTCAAAATATACCAGTGGAGAAGAATGTCTTCCGGAAAAAGTGACCGTAGGTGATTTCATGAAGGTTGTGCTTTCTCCAGACTTTGATTCTGATAATACAGCCTTCTTTATGCCAATATCTAACGGCCCGTGCCGTTTTGGTCAGTATGCACCATACTTTAAGCTCATACTAAAAAAGAATGGTTATAACGACGTAGAGGTTTTTAGTCCTTCCGGTGAGGATGGTTATAGCGGTTTGGCAGAGGATACAAATAGTCTTTTGAGAAAAGCTTGGACCGCTTTAGTATCTGCCGACATAGTGAGGAAGATGCTCCATAAGGTGAGACCCTACGAGACCATGTCTGGTACGACCGACAAGGTCTTTGAACGTGCTCTAGAAAGGTTGGAATACATCCTGAGCCAGAAGGATTATTCACCGACTAAGGTGCACTACTCGGTTGTTTCTGCATTGAAGGATATAAAAAGGGAGTTCATGCATATCCCTGCCAATTATAGCAAGGACAAGCCCTTGATAGGTGTAGTGGGAGAGATCTTTTGCAGGCTTAATGAGTTCTCCAATAATAATCTGATCCGCCACGTGGAAGAACACGGCGGGGAGTGCTGGTTAAGCGATATGTGCGAGTGGGTATGGTACACCAACTACGAGGAAAAGAAGAACCTGTGTTATGCTGGTAAAAAATATTCTGTAAAGATGATGATAGCAAAGACCAAGCACCTTATACAACACATGGATGAGAAAAGGCTTTACAATGTATTTAAGAATGAGTTTGTTGGCAGCGAAGAGCCCAAAGAGAACGTTTATGAGCTTTTTGAACTTTCCAGTCCTTACTTCCATAAAGATACGGTTATTGGCGAGTCCATATTAAGCGTAGGTAAGGCGATATACGTCTATCACAAGGGTGGTGATGGCATTATAGATATAAGTCCATTCTCATGCATGAACGGCATTGTCAGCGAAGCTGTATATCCTGCAATAAGCAAAGATCATGAAGATTTTCCGATCAAATCCCTGTATTTTGACGGATCCTCAAGCGCTTCCATAGAAAGAGATCTTCCTATATTCATGGAAATGGCTCGAGGCTATATGAAGCGAAAGGTGAGGACAAGAACTTACCCTTGGTACTTCAACATTAACTAATGGAAAGATATACAAAGCATATTAACTTTGAGGGAATAGGGCACAAGGGTCAGGCCATATTATGTTCTTCGTCCGTTGTCATTGTAGGTGCAGGGGGGCTTGGTACCAATTTTGCCAATCATTTTGTACGAGCAGGTTTTAAGAGGGTAAGGATAATAGACAAAGATAAGGTAGAAATTGGTAACCTTCAACGTCAGTGGCTTTACGATGAGGATGATATAGGTTCATACAAAGCCCAATCTGCTTTTCATAAATTATCAAAGGTCAATTCAAGCATTCAGATAGAGGCGGTGGTCAGTGAACTTAATGAGACCAACGCAATGGAACTGCTGAAGGACTTTGACATAGTTATGGATGCAACGGATAACTTTAAGACCAGATACATCATAGATGACATCTGCTTTGAACTTAAAAAGCCCTGGGTCTTTACCGGTATCCTGGGTGCTGAAGCCCAGACCATGTTGATAGACCCAAGGACGACAAAGAGACTAAGGGAAATTATTCCACAGAACAACGGTTTAAAGGATGTTGAACCCAGTACTGCCAGCAGTGTTGTTGCCCCTTCTGTGTCCATAATCTCTTCCATGGCCTTTATACAGGCAGTAAAGTTCCTTTTAAAACGGGACTACGAGCCTGGGGTAATGCTTACATTCGACACTTGGAGGAATAAGTTTAGAAGTGTAAGGATTAACTAGACCATAAAATATAAGGAGGCTTTATAGCCCCCTTATATTTTATTATTGATAGTTAAGATATGGGTATCTTAGTTGTTTGTGCCCGCATCCTTCTTGTTGGTAGTCATATCATAGATCTTTCTAAGGTATGGCTTCGTGTCCATATTTATAATATTGGAGTTAGTGAATATTGATTTGCCTTCACCACTATAAACAGATTCTGTAACTATCACTTGGTCAGATGTCACCAATAAGTCGATAGAGATGTTGTAGCTTGTGCTACTTTTATTGTATACAGCAAAAGCCTCAAGACCCAGCAATATGGACTTAGCAACCAGTGCCTTGGTTTCTTTTTTGGGATCTACAAAACAGCTGTCTATAAATTTTGTAACTCCATCACTGGTGACTGTACCTTTTAAGCTAGCCGTTATAGTTGCAGCATTCAGTGCGGCGTCAATTTTATCTTGACCTTTGATGCGGTTAAAAATACCACTAATTATTTGCAAATCAGCCTCTGCTATTAATTTAACAGGTGTTTCAAATATGAAATAAGTATTTGCCGTGGCTGGAAAAACCGGCTTGGTACCATCGACTATTTGAATTTTGGTTACTGATGCAGTCCATGTGGCTTTGATTGCTGGGATAATGGAAAATTTTGGTTTTACATTCAGATCTGATGAGTATTCAAGATTAACTCCATAATCTGCAAACAAATTGAATGCAGCTTTTGTTGTTGCGTCATCCTGTGCGAAAACTGAGTTGTTTGTGAACAATACTGCAGTAGCTAGAAGCAAGTACTTGAGATCTTTCATAAGACACCCCCGATTGCATTTTAATAGCGTACATTATACCACAAATCAGATGCTACTACTATTATTTTTATTTCGCCTTAAGTGATGATTCCACCTCCCAGGACGACGTCATTGTCATAGAAGACAACTGTTTGTCCTGGTGTGACGGCCCTTTGTGGTGATTCAAACACTGCCTTAACTTTTCCGCCAGCAATAGTGCTGATGGTTGCCTGGGCTTCTTTATGTTGCTGCCTTATCTTTGCGCTTACTTTCATAGGAGAGGTCAATTCTGGTATCGCGATCCAGTTAACGTTGGATGCAGTGAGCTCCTTGGATAAGAGGCACTCCTCTGCGCCTACTGTTATGGTGTTCTTCTTTGCGTCAATTCCTATGACATAAAGTACACCAGCATCACCTCCACCGACCCCAAGTCCTTTTCTTTGTCCGATGGTATAATGGATTATCCCTCGGTGAGTGCCTATCTTTTCGCCGTTAACGTCAAGTATGTCTCCTGGTTTGATGTCATTCTTGTTGAAAAGGACAGAGTAGTCATCTGTCTCTATGAAATCCTGGCTTTCTCCCCTTTCAGCTACTTCTTTAAAACCAATTTCTGTGGCTATTCTTTTTATGTCGCTCTTTGTATTCTCTCCAAGAGGGAAGATCAATTGCTTTAACTGGTCCTGTTTTAAATACGAAAGAAAATATGACTGGTCCTTTTTAGGGTCCAATGCCTTTTTCAACGTGAACCTTTTGGTCGCTGGATCCTGCTCAACCCTTACGTAGTGACCAGTAGCAAAATGATCAAAAACTATCCCTGCTTCCCTTGTTCTTTGCAATAATGCACCGAACTTTATCTTTTGAT
>CAYVOB010000139.1:0-3581 GCA_964452945.1 uncultured Bdellovibrionales bacterium | reverse complement strand
CTCTGAACCTAGGGAAAGCAGTAGCCCTCCGACCAACTCCACAAAAGTCCTAGGACTTAACTTTGAGTCAGGTACCTCTGGGTTCTTTGTTCGCTTTAGTACTGAATACATTAAGACGGAAAAGCCTACGCATATGATCGTAACAAATGTTGTAATGACAACATGGATATATTCCTCTGTAGCAAATCTTTTAACAAAGGGTATAAAATTAAACCAAGTAAAGATGTGCACTTTCGTCATTCACTCCGTTTCATTATTCTAAAAGCAAAAACAATGGCCGCGACCAGAGAGATCACAAGGCCTGACAGAAAATACACCACATTGAGCTTAAAAACAACAATAACAAGATATAAGACAGCAAACAATATCAGCGTCTTTAATATGAATAAAAGAGCCAAGCCAAGTTTGCGCCAAAACCCTTTAAAAGAGGCGTTTTTAAGGAAAACATGCTGATACAATCTATATAAAGCCCACCAATTAAGGGCTCCAAGACCAAGACCACAAACAAAAGACAAACTATCCAAGTATCCTCCTAAGTATCTCATCCTTTTTAAGTACCCATGATGGGGCTACCAGTCTATCGGCTGTAACCTCACCAGTAAGACGATGTACCACCATATCTGGCGGGGTCATACTTAGTGCGGTCCTGACCAGCTCAATATATTCATCCATGCTCAACAAGTCAAAAGGGGACTCATTATAGATCCTGGCAAGCTCTGTACCCTTTATTATATGTAGAGCATGTATCTTATAACCTTTTATCCCGCTGGCTATAAAGTCATTGAATGACAAAAGCATCTCCTGCTTAGTTTCCGTAGGAAGACCAAAGATGATATGCCCCACTACCTCTATATCCTGTTCAATCAATCTTTTAACAGCATCCCTAAAAACAGATGTGTCATGCCCTCTCTGCATCCATTTAAGGCTCTTTTCATTCATTGATTGGGCGCCAAGCTCTACCCATAAGTGTGTCTTTTGGCTAAGCTCTTTTAATAGCCTGACAACATCTTCTCCGACACAATCAGGTCTAGTTGAGATAGCAAGGCCCACAACCCCCTCATTTGCCAATATATCGTTATACATCCTTTCTAACACATCCACTGGGGCTGCAGTGGATGTATATGCCTGAAAATATGCTATGAATTTTTTTGATTTATATCTTCTCCTGGCAATACCTGCACCTTTTTCGAATTGTTCCTTTATACCCATGCCTTTTGATATCCAAGAAGCTGCAGAACCTGTATCATCACAAAAGATACACCCCGAATGATCTTTACGGTTGGGGCAAAGGAATCCTGTATCCAAAGGTATACGCTGAACCCTTTCTCCAAATAACCCCCTCAAATACTCATTAAGCAATAAAGGCTTCATCTTAAAAGTATTATACTGTAAAACGATTTAGACTTATAATCATTAAATTGGGGGACTTAGTGGCAAGCAAAACAATAAAGGCTGGAATTTGTGCACCGGCATCTCATTTCAAGACTTCAACATTCTACCCGGCAATAAAATTCCTTGAAAAAGCAGGGATACAGGCACTTTATAACAAAGCAATATATAAGAAGGATTTATTCACTGCCGGGACTCCTCAAGAAAGGACCAAGGATCTTGTTGGCTTCCTGAAAAGGAAAGATATAAACACGATCTTTTTTGTAAGAGGAGGTTATGGGTCTGCTCAAATATTACCCCTCCTAGATAAGATAAATTTAAAAAAATATCTTACTGATAAGTCCTTTATGGGATTCAGCGATATAACCGCTCTATTCTCGTACCTATATACAAAATATGGTAAGACCTGCTTTTATGGACCAAATGTGGTAAGTCATTTCTTTCAGAATAAAAAACTCCTTAATTGCATAATAGATAATAGATCATTAAAGATCCAAATAAAGGTCCTTAGGCGATCAAGAACAACGTCAATAAAAGCACCTATTTTTGGAGGCTGCCTATCTGTATTGACAAGTCTTGCCGGGACTAATTATCTTAAAAAACTTGACGGGCACATCCTTTTCATCGAGGACACCAACGAAACGCCATATAAAATAGACCGGATGCTGACGCAACTATATCAAGCAGGCATCATAACAAAAATAAAAGCTATAGCTGTTGGCTCAATGGAAAAATGTGATACGCTCCACATCACATGGAAAGATCCAATACTAAAATTGGCAGAAAAGATGGATATCCCTGTCATATACGATATTAGGGCCGGACATGGTAGATTTGAATATGCGATCCCTCTAGGATGTAAGGCTGAGATAGATATCAATAAAAAGGAGCTTAGAATAAAACCTTGAAGCAATTATCAAATATAATAAACACTGCAATAACCGACAAAATCTTTTCCGCCATAGCTATAGAGGTGGCAAAAAAGGGGACTACAATCTTCTCAAGATATACCGGAACCACAAATTTTGATGAGAACAAGGAAAGGATAGAAGACATAACGGATCAACATCTGTTTGATCTTGCATCGCTGACTAAACCGTTATGTACAGCCATGCTTTGTAACGTGCTTATAGATAAAAAACTACTTTCACTCAATACAAGTGTAGCGGATATATTTGACCAGTACGCATTGAACTTTAACAAAACGCTGGCATCAGTGACCATAGGCAGCCTGTTAAACCATTCTTCTGGGCTTGAAGCATGGA
This sequence comes from uncultured Bdellovibrionales bacterium, assembly GCA_964452945.1. Classification (GTDB taxonomy): domain Bacteria; phylum Bdellovibrionota; class JAFGOL01; order JAFGOL01; family JAFGOL01; genus CAYVOB01. The sequence goes on along the minus strand of CAYVOB010000139.1, from coordinate 927 downwards.
TGCCATTATATAACGTGGTCAAGAGTAGGGGCGATGCATATATGTTCATCCGCTCTAGAGCCCTTGACCATGAAACCGGCACCAAACATGTATATTCCGATCTTGGCTACATAATGCTGGGAGAGATAATCGAGATAATCATGGAAAAAAGACTAGACCATCTGTTTGAACTATACGTGTCGGAAATAATGGATATACACAACATAAGGTTCATACCAAAGGGCACTGACGTAGACGATGACAAGTTCGTATGTAGCGGATATAGTGAACTAAGGAATAAACACCTGTTTGGTGAAGTTAACGATGAGAACTGTTTTGTATTAGGTGGAGTTGCAGGACACGCAGGCCTTTTTGGCACAGCAAAAGACGTGTGTGCAATAGCTGAACATATAAGGACTTGTATAAATGGCTCCGCAAATAGACCAATAATTAGCAAGGATAGCTCTACAAAAATGCTGGAAAAAAGCTCTATCGATCCAGACTGGGCATATGGATGGCATTATCCTTCCGTTGGCAAAAGTTCTGCAGGACAACATATCTCCACCCACTCAATAGGCATGACTGGGTTTACTGGGACTTCTGTTTGGATTGACTTGGATAGGGATCTTGTAATAACTATACTCGCTAACAGGACTGTTTCGCCTGATTCTGCAAAATTTGGTTGGGAAATGGACAGATTTACAGAACTAAGGCCTAAACTTCACGACGCGATACTAGGAGAAATTGGACAATGAAAAAGATATATATGGTCGGTATATGTGGTACCGGAATGGGAAACCTTGCCCTGATGCTTAAAAGTAAAGGTTATGATGTAACAGGTTCAGATTCAAATGTTTATCCACCAATGAGCACTGTGCTAGAGAACGCAGGAATAAAGATCCTCAATGGATATAAGGAAGAGAACATCACACAGCTTCCGGACATTGC
>CAYVOB010000138.1:0-3609 GCA_964452945.1 uncultured Bdellovibrionales bacterium | reverse complement strand
GGTTCTACTATCGTCCTTTGTTTCTATTACTTCGATAGGAATGCCCCAGATATCAATAAAGCGTTTGTTAAAAGACCCTATCTTACCATTTTGATCAACTACCAATATACCGTCCAGAGAAGTTTCCTGTTGGGTTGATAGAAGGGTATTCTTTATAGCTATCTCCTGCTCCCTTTTTCTTATCTCCGCCGTGTAAAGCTTTCCTAACTCGTATATGAGGAAAAATATGGCCAGACACATAAAAATGACCACGTCAGCCATGATACCCAATCGCCGACCTTGCAAGACGGACATATTCCATTTAGTGGCATCTATATCCATGCCCATGACTGATACTACCTTCTGTGTATCAAAATCCCTTACGGCCACAAAAGCAGATATCCACGTACCCCACTTATCTGTATATGGACCGTAAACACGGAAGCCACCATCTTTATAAATTACCTTTACAGCTTCTGGGGCTGCTTCCCAAACATCGCCAGGAGCAGAATAATCAGGAGACTTAGGATCCTCCGAATCTGCCATAAAAATAACATCGTCATTCTTTACAGCATACAGATATAGAAATTTAATATCCTTGTTGACCTTTCTAATTTCACGCAGTTGTTCAGTCAGCCTCTTAAAATCAGGGGTATTCTCATCAGCTTTGGATAGAGTAAGGCTTTCCACTCTTTTAGGGTTCACTGCCGCTGAGGCAGTCGCTGCTCTTTCCACTAATTTTGCATTGAGTTCTTCTAGAGTTCTATCTGAGAGCATCTCTGTAAATAGCCAACACAACAGAACAACAAAAAGAAATATCAAATAACTTATGTAACTCTTTCTTTTAATCCCGGACTTTCCTGCCTTTTGGCTAAGATATCTCTCTATATAAACCAGTAAACTTACTGCAAGGAGTAATTCAACGACAAGGGTTACAGATCCCCTGATACCCTTATATATAAGATAAACATCTTCATTGGCCATAAGTTCAATGAACTGAAGCAATGAAAAGATAGTGAACAATAAAGCGATAACGTTAAGTTTATTTTTTAGGCCCTTGTCCGTACTATCCTTAATAGCACCGTACAACATCTTCAGACTGGTACCTACACCACCTATCAGACACAGCGACATAGTGATAATATCCGATACCTTTTGCCCTGCTACAGCACGGGCCAATAGCAAAAGGAGCATAAGCCAGAGAGTTGTGAACCTTAAGTATTTACTCTCATAAAAGTATCTTGTGCTTTGAACCAGATATTCTATAAGGACCAGAAAAGAAAATGCCGTTATCAGGTCAAAGGTGATAATAGTGTTGTATCCACTTAAAGAGATCGCATCCACTATATACTTTAGCGCATACAGAACAAAAAAAATTGATATGAAGAGCCAGAATTTTTTATTTTTTTCTAGCCTATAGTTAATAAAAGCCTTTTTTGCGATCAACAAGAATAATATGAAATAGATAAAGAATATAAAATCAAGTCGCTGAGAGAAAAAATCCAGCATCACCTATTTCCTCGTGGGTATAAAGGCCTTTACCTTGTTCTTGTGGCAAAAGTCCTCCACAATATGTTCTATCTCCGGCTTTAAATTATGGAATTTAATACCTAGGAGTATATCTTCATTATCCAATATCCTTTGCCATACGACCACTCCAACACCTTCTATCTTCACCACTGTCCCTCTCTTAAAATCCACCCTGAACCTTACAAGATCACCTATACCGGCCATATTCTTTGAACTATTAAGGAACATGCCTCCCCTACCAAGTCCAAAATCCTGGCTGAATGCATGAACAGCTTCTAAAGATTCCAGTTCCATTGTGATATTGAGCTTAACATCAAATTGATTATATATTCTGTCATAACAAGGGCTTTTTCTAAAACACTCTTCAACTGAGCTAAGTACCGTCCCCCATTCAAAAGGTTTCATTATAAAACCACAGGCTCCAGCATCATACAGTTTATCAAAAGACATGGACGTAAACCCTGTGACGAACATAACTTTTGGAGTTTCAACGTTAATATCCTTTATTTTATTGATGAGTTCAACTCCATCCATTTCCGGCATTTTTATATCAGCAAGTACCAGATCAACCGTAGGGTTCCCTACCAAAAATTCCAAAGCTCTCAAACCGTTTGATGCAGACGAAACTGCATATTGACCTGCCCTGTTAAGTATAAGCTCTATTATACTTATTATATCAGGTTCATCATCGACTATCAGGATGTGCTTTTGCCCATTTATCATTCTTCCTCCTCGAACACGGCAGGTATCCTTAGTATCAGGGTCGTACCAGATCGTTCCTTGGTCTCTATATCCACCCTACCACCTATCTCATTCATTATCCCGTGAACTATAGAAAGACCAAGACCTGTTGCCCCAACTCCGAATGATTTAGTTGTAAAGAATGGATCAAAGACCCTAGCAAGATTTTCTTTTGGTATGCCACTGCCGTTATCCTGGACTTTGATAAGGATGAAACTGTTCTGTTTATCAGCTTCCGTAGTTATCGTTATTGTTTTATCCTTTCTTTGAGGGATCTCTTCCAGTTCCTCTTTGGCGTTCATGATTATGTTGTGTAGGGCAGTTTCCATTTTTATAGGGTTCACTACCACCTTTGGTAACTTTGGATCCAGTTTAAGTGCTAAGGCAATGTTCCTAAGCTCCAGCTCTTTCCTCAATAAAAGCAAAGAGTCGCTTATGATAGAATTTATGTCATCCTCTTTTGTGGTCCTAAGATTATCGTCTACACGGCTGAATACACTTATCTTCTCTACTATGTTCTTCATCCTATTGGTGTATGCAAGTATCTTCGCGACCGAACCGGTACAATTAGGATCCATTATCCTTTTTTCTTCTATAAGTTTTTCAAGATTTTGTGCATATCCATAGACTACAGCTAGGGGATTATTAAGTTCGTGTGCTATTCCGGCACCAAGAGTACCAAGGGAAGCAAGCCTGCTGGTATGAAAGATCCTCTGCTGTAAAGATACTACTTTGTGTATAAGGAGGATAATGCCTACGCTGAATATAGATGAGATAACAAACAAGAACAGGAACAGGTAGAAAAGCCTTCCTTTAGCATAATCATACATGGTCCTGTCAAGGGATACCGCTATCTTGAAAGTTGGCTTGTTGCGTATGTCTTTAATTACGCCGGCAGCTTCTATTGTCCTTCTGTTCACATCCTCTATGAAAGACTTGTACCTGCCATCGAAATATCCATAACCAGCATTCGCTGTAGAGAACAGTAATTTTTGTTTAGTATTATCAAGCTGTATCAGCTCCGGTGACAACTCTCTACCGACCACAAGCAAACCTTTTGAAGGTCCTTGATGAAGACTGGTAAGCACAGGTTTTGAAACGATCATATATGGTTTGTCGTCTATCGTTACAAGCCCGGAAAGTAGCTTATTGACCGATAGATTTGCAATAAAGGACTTCATCCCTGTACTCATAGGGTAGTTCTTTACCGCCTTGTGATCTATTATGATCCCGTAGACCAGGTCCCCGCTATTGTTGGTAAAAGCCAAAATATCAAAGTTCTTTTTTGATGTAGCCTCAGCGTTGAGGTTACCCCTAATATAACTTTCATAGTTCCTGCCTTGAACAAATGTGTATGTA
>CAYVOB010000137.1:0-3775 GCA_964452945.1 uncultured Bdellovibrionales bacterium | reverse complement strand
TCATAAAAAGTTATATTCGATATTGGGATGTTATCCTGCTGTGACCCAGAAGCGACTAAAGGGCTAGAACTCAAACTTGAACTTAACATCAACGCCAGCATTACTAGCGGGCACTTTGTTAGCATTATTATTGCTATCCTCTTCAAGCAGAAGTTTAAGTTGAACATTCCTGTTAACATCATACTGCACATTAACTTCTTGCTTATCTGTCTTCTCATCTAAAGATTTACCATAAATAACCCTAATATCGTTAGTCAAATCTTTCTGTAATTCAAGGTCAGGTACAGTTGAATCTTTGACTTTTGGAGCCTTAAGCTTAACGCCAACCCCGGTAGTATTCTTAAACGCACCAGTAACTCCAAGTCCCTGCGTAACCATCTGGCCCCCTGCTCCAGCCGTTGCACCGTAACCACCCGCTCCTGAGTTTGTAAAATCGGTCTGGGTATCTCCTGTAGCCAAAAGTGCAACTATCTTGTCCTCTGTAAGAGGAGGAACTGATGTAAGCTTGAAGCTAGGGTCTCCCTTTCTGCTGACCACTTTTAAGAAGACCTGATAGTTTGAAGTATTTATCTCTGAATCAAGCTGATAAACATATGGTTCAGACTCATCATCCTTAAAGCGGACCCTGCCTGATGTAAGTTTGAAATCATTATCCATATATATTATATTGCCTCTCAAAAGATCTATGGAACCTACAGGTTTTGGTTCAAGCTCTGTCCCTTTTACGTCGAGATCAAATATAAGATAGCCCGTAAAGACACTGTTCTTTACATATATCTCCGAGGAAGTCTTTGCTTTCATATTAAAGTCGAAGAGAGGGATCTGTTTTTTTCCATAGGTAAAACCTTTATTATCTGAGATATTGAATGAGCTTAGATCGAACTCTTCCCTGTAAGAAGCATCATACAGCATTAATTCTCCGCTGAGCTTGTAAGGCCTGCGTGCGCCAGAGAAACTGAGATTACCGGACCAGGTCCCCTTTAGCCCCTTGGGATATTCAAAATAGAACTTGTCTATATTCATCTTTAGCTTTGGAGCCGGATATATACTACTCAAATTAACTAGCCCGGTAATATCAAGACCTCCGGAAAGGTCTAAAGTACCACCAGCAGCACTTATGTTCAGATGATCCATGTTGGCAAAATTGTTCGCAATATCCACGCGTCCATTTACATTTATAGTCCCAAGTTTATACTCAGTAGCCATAAGCTCAAGACCCCTTGCATAGACGGTCCCGCTGAGCTTGTCACCCATATAGAGCTCTGCATCTATCCTTCCACTAGAACTGGCAATATATTTTTTTACAAGCTTTAATGCTGCTGCACTAAAACAACCCTTAGCACTTATCTTATTGCCCTCGTTAGCGAACTTCATCGAGCATTTTACGTTCTCTGAATCACTTATTATGGTGAACGGTCTTATGCTGTAATTACCTCCTGAATATGCCACGTATACGCCCTCTTTGCTCTTAAGGGTAAAACCTCCTCCATTAAGCTGGAAAGAGGAAAGGTCTATTACAGCGGACTTTATCCCGGAGCTGGGCGAGAACCTAAATGATACATCACCATAAATCGAGGTGGTAAAGTCCTCAAGGCCAGAAACAAAGATGGTCCCTATAGGGTAGAAGTTAAAACCTTTTAGTTTTGCCCTGACAGAGAACAGGTCTTCAGCCTCTCTACTAAGCTCGCCATCTACTTCCTCATCGAACAGTTTAAATTTTAAGGAGACCTTTTCACCAACATCCAAGTTAAAGAACATTGGTTTTAATTTTCTATCGTTCATGAGAAGGTCCAGCATGTTAACTTTAAGCGAACCCTTTATTTTTTTATTTCGATGTTCAAAGTTACCCTTAAGGTCAATGTTACCATCCATATAAACACCCTGTTTTGACATTACTGCCAAGTCAGAAGCGTTAATGTTCTTTGACACTACAGCTAACTTGAATACATCTCCTTTTCTTCCACCAATGAAGTCAAGCTTACCCTTCCCTTTGGTAACGTACATATCATTTATCTGTACGTCCCCTTTGCTCCAGGAAAAAGAAGCAAAGAGCTCGTCAAATCTTTCAGAGAACAGTTCAATATCCCGCATCTTGATCTTTGCATCTATGTTTATGGTTGGCCATGTAGGGTAACCTTCGAATTTAATGCTACCTGATGCAAAACCGGAGGGTTCTCCAAGGATCTTTTTGTTGTAATTGAATACCCTATAGATATCACCCGTGTACGCGTCATAAAATTCACCACGGCCTCTTATAAGGGTCTTTTTTCCAAATATAACGTCTGTATATCCTGAGTAACGAGAACTACCCACCTTGGCTTTTATTCCCTTGAAGGATAATTTATCCCCATCGTATATAACAGTCGAACTTACATCCCCCATCTCGTACTTATTAAGCATTTGAACTTGTGAGAATTTTAGTGAGCCCCTGGTCTTAAAATCACCATTCTGGTCCACTATAAGTTTTGTCTCAAAACTACCCCTTCCCTTCAACGGAAGTTCTGCTATCCTGCCATAAGTATCCAGCGAGAAGAAGGCCGAGCTCACATCCATATCAAGAGTACCGTCAGCGTATATCCATCCGTTAACCAACATCTCGTTCATCTCGCTCTGTCCAATGAACTTGTCAAAGTAAGCGCCTTTTGCACTAAAATGAACTAAGCCCTTGGCTTTTCCGTTATTGAAACTAAGAACGGAATTCTGAGGGTTGGGCTTTAACCCTTTCTCATAAAGTACCCAGAAATCACTTACGTTCAAGTCGAACATCGACGAGATCTTGATCTCTGGTCTTATATTCCCAGCAAAAGTAAAAGGCCCCCTTATATTAAAAAAGGACAAACAACGTTTTAGGCCGAACAGTTCCAAATAACGTGAAAGCTCCATATCATTGACCATACCGGAGCCCCTTATGGCATACGGAGCATTAAGCTCTATAGTTGTATCATGCACAGAAATACTTTTTACACCATCTGAAACATCAGCCTTTGAGATGAACACTTTACCTTTTTCATAACTGGCTGTTGCCTGTATCTTTGGTATATCGTATCTTCCCCACAAGAACTTGCTTATATCGACCTTTGCATATCCGGAAACACTATCTATTCCCTTGGTGGGCATGAACCTTAATCTGCCACTACCCGACAATGCTCCGTTGAAGTCGTACAGGTCCTTATTCTTAAGATATTCGTCATACTTGGACATGGAGGGAAGTGAAAAATTAAACGTCCATAAGAGGTCAACATAGAGTTTTTTTATGTCGTCTATATTGAATACAGGACCTTCAAATGAAAGATCTCCTCCGTCGGCAACTACCTTAAGAAGCTTTATCTTAAGATTATTCCTTTTAATATCTGCAGACAGGTCAAAGGCTCGTAACTGAGTTATGGGCACCTTCAAAGTCCCTGCCGAAGCGGATATGTTATAGTCGGATAGCACCCCTGACCTTACCTTAAGGTCAAAGTCAGCTAACGAGATCTCTGTAGATGATTTTCCTGATCTATAGTTTATCTTCAACCATATATCTGCACCCTCTATTCCTATGTTACCTATTTTAGCGGTAAGGAATTGATCCAGGTACTTTTTATAGTCTATCTTATCCTGTTTGGTATCATCCTGTTCCATTTCTAACTTAAGAACAGGTGCCTTTAAGACAAACCCTTTTATTGCAAACTTACCACGTATAAGATCAAGAAGTTTGAACCTTACAGTAGCCTTTGAAGTGGAGAGTTTGACCTTAAGATCTCCCTCCATCTTTTCAAGTTGTAGATCGGTAACT
>CAYVOB010000136.1:0-3812 GCA_964452945.1 uncultured Bdellovibrionales bacterium | reverse complement strand
GAACGCTATCAAAGGTTCTCTGCAGAGATACCTACGATACTTAACAGCGATTTGGATATAAAGCTTGCCATAAAAAAGATACTTGATGTCATCAAGCGGGAGATGGCCTTTGATGCTGTGGGCATGCGTCTTCGCGAGGGAGATGACTTCCCGTATTATGCACAGGAAGGGTTCTCTGAGGAGTTTTTATCTACGGAAAATTCACTTATAGAGGTTGATGAGCATAGAGGTGTCTGCAGGGATAAAGATGGCAAGATAAACCTGGAGTGTACATGCGGTCTTATATTATCCGGTAAAAATCCAGAAACTATATGGACCAATGATTCAACCCCGTTTTTAGATATACCTATTGATGAGGATGCAAGACTGCATCCAAGGAACCGTTGCATACATGAAGGCTATGGCTCTGTTGCACTGATACCTATACATGTTAATAAACAGATGGTCGGATTATTGCAGTTCAACAATAAGAGAAAGAACAGCTTTACCCCCGATATGATAAGGTTCTTTGAAGGTCAGTGTGAGATCATCGCAGCCTCCTTATTACGAAAACAGGTGCAAGAGTCCTTAAAGAAGTCGGAAGAAAAGTTTGCTACGGTATTCGAAAGAAGTCCGGTGTTGACAGCTATAAGTACATTGAAGGAAGGTCGTTTTATAGAGGTTAATAACACTTTTTGTAGAGTTCTTGGTTTTGACAGTAAGGAAGATGTAATTGGAAAGACTTCTTTGGAATTACAGATATTCAGTACAAAAGAAGCGAGAGAAAAGATAACCCAAAATATACGAGAGGAAGGGTTTATAGATAATTTTGAGTTGGAGATCCAAGCCAAGGATGGCAAGATAATTACAGGTCTTTATTACGGTACTGTAGTGGATATAGCCGGGACGAAGTGCCTTATAAACGTTATAGAGGACATTACAGATAGGCACAGGATGATAATGGCGCTCAGGGAGAACGAGGAAAAGTTCAGGAGCGTCGTTGATAATATTGATATGGGGATATCGCTAATAGACAGGAATATGAACATACTGTCCGCCAATAACAAAATGCGACAACTTTTCCCAGACAAGGACCTATCAAAGGTGCATTGCTGTTACAGCACTTATAATGATCCGCCTAGAGAAGAACCATGCGAATATTGTCCTATGGTAAAGACCTTTCAGGATGGTCAGATACATACTGTGGTCGTTGATACCGTAGTTAACCATAAAGTAGTTTATTACAAGATAATGTCCTGCCCGGTAAAGGATGAACAAGGAAATGTGGTTTCTGCCATAGAGCTTATTGAGAATATAACGGAGCAGACCATTCTATATAACACCATCAGGGAGAATGAGGCTTATTTTAGGAACATATGGAACTCCTTACAGGCAGGAGCGGTAATAATAGATGCAGAGACTTACAACGTAGTAGATGTTAACCCAGCAGCTTTGGAGATACTAAGGCTCAAAAACAGGGATAATATAGTTGGACAAAATTGTGCTAAGTACGTCTGTGCCGGTGACTGCAACAGATGTCCTGTTATGGTTCAGGGAAAGGAGATAAAGAACCAGGAGACTATTTTTACAGATGGCGAAGGTAGAAAAGTCCCTGTAATTAAGACGGTGGAGCTGGTAGAACTTAAAGGGAAAAAGTATCTGCTGGAGAATTTTATTGATGTAACACGTCTGAAGGAAGCACAGGATAGATTAAGAGAAAGTGAAGCAAGGTTCAAGGATATTGCAGTCAGTACTTCAGACCTTGTGTGGGAGTTCGATTCAAACGGCATTTATACATATTGTTCTGATAATGTAGAAAAAACCCTTGGATATACAAAAGCTGAACTAATTGGAAGGTCCTTTCTGGAGCTAATTCCAGAGGATATGAGAGAGAGTATTTCAAAAGACTTTGTAGAAAAGCTCAAGAGCAAGGAGGCTTTGGTAGACTATGAGAGCCGTTACGTAAGAAAGGACGGTGTAGAAATAATCGGTCTTACCAGTGGCATTCCTGTTCTTGACGATAAAGGGGCCCTTTTAGGCTATAGAGGTATTGCAAAGGATATTACGGAAAAGAAGAAGATAGAAAATACATTGAGGCAGTTATCCAGAGCTGTTGAGCAGAGCCCAGCTACAATCGTAATAACTAACACTGATGGAGCGATAGAATATGTGAACCCCAAGTTCACTCAGCTTACCGGTTATACACTTGAGGAGGCAAAAGGCCAGAACCCGAGAATATTGAAAGCCGGTGATATGCCAGAAGACCACTACAAGATATTATGGAACACCATAAGCACCGGAAATGAATGGAGAGGTGAGCTGCATAATAAGAAAAAGAGCGGTGAATATTATTGGGAGTCTGCTTCAATATCGCCGATCAAGGATGCAGAGGGTCGGGTTACGAATTATCTTGCTGTCAAAGAGGATATTACGGACAGGAAAAAATTAGAGGCTGCGCTTAACGAAAGTCAGCAGGAATTATTGAAGGCTTCAAGGGCCAAGGATGACTTTTTATCAATTACCTCACATGACCTAAAGAGTCCTCTTGGAATAGTAAAAACATCGATGAGCCTTTTATTGGAAGAGGAAGGTCTTTCTGCTTCTATAAAGGAATATGCTACACTTTCTCTAAGACAGGCAAATAAGGGGATACAGCTGATAAGCGATCTTTTGGACCTTGAGAAACTTGAAAAAGGTAGTCTAAAACTTGATATAACAAAATTCAAGTTCTCAGACCTGGTGAATGAGATCATCGGTGATTTTAGGGCGACCTATCAACGGAGCGAAGTTAACCTTGATTCTTACAGCGATGGAAATTATGAGATAACAGCAGACTATCGCAAGATAGGTCAGGTAATGAGCAACCTTTTGAGCAATGCTCTAAAGTATACTTCCAAAGGTGGCAAGGTGAGTATAAAGACAAAACTTGTAGAAAAGCTCGATGCTGATAAGATGACCAGACAGTACCTGAGTATCAGCGTTGTAGATACCGGTGTGGGTGTGCCTCCGGAAAAGTTGAGCAAGATATTCGAGAAATATGAGCAGGCTTCTGCAAAGGACAAAAAGACCGGTTCCGGAATAGGCCTATCAATTGCAAAATACATCTGCGAACTTCACCATGGGGAGATCTGGGTGGAGTCGGAACTTGGCAAAGGTTCAACTTTCACTTTTACTTTACCGTACAGTAGAGAAACGCAGGACATGTATTTGGACGATCCCCAAGCGCTGCCTTACAAGATATTGATAGTTGATGATATGGAGGATCAAAGGTTTGTTGCCAGGGCGATACTTAGGAAGGAACACTTTCCTTGTGAAGAGGCTTCTAATTGGAGAGAGGCTCTAGATAAGATAAGGACAGGAAAATTCTCTCTTGTGTTGCTGGACCTGGATATGCCGGAGATAAACGGTTATGAACTGCTTGAGATCATAAGGAGAGAAAAGTCTGCAAAGCAGCTCCCTGTTATTATTCTTTCGTCAATGGAACCCAAAAATGATCTATGCACCAAACATGGTGTTACCTGCACGGTCAAAAAGGACAAGGCAATGAAGGAGCTGGTGAAGGGAATAAAAAAGGTATTGGACATCAAATAGGGGGATCAATTTTTCTTACTACTTTAATTCTATCCCATGTTTTTTCATTCTTCTGTATAAGGTATCTCTTGATATGTTAAGCAACTTTGCAGCCTGGCTTATATTCCCAGAAGATCTTTGTAGAGCATCAACAAGACCCTGATACTCCATGTCCTTTAACGATAAAGGACCTCCGGTAGTTCTTGTGACCTCGTTTTTGTTGCTACTATTACCCTCAAAACCCTGCTTGCTTATCAGTAACT
>CAYVOB010000135.1:0-3885 GCA_964452945.1 uncultured Bdellovibrionales bacterium | reverse complement strand
ACCATCATGACCAAGAATGCGAACATGTTCGTTACAGGTCCCAACGTCGTCAAGGAAGTAACCAATGAGGACCTCACCTTTGAGGAACTCGGAGGACACGAGATACACTCAACAAAGAGCGGCGTAGCACATCTTGTGGCAAAGGACGAATATGATTGTTTTGAAAAAATAAAGGAACTATTGTCTTATATCCCTCAGAATAACATTGAAGAGCCTGTCGCGCTTGAGTGCACCGATGATGTAAAAAGAGAGTGTAAAGACCTGGATACAATAATCCCTTCTAACAGCAACCAGCCCTACAGCATGGAAATCGTGATAAAGAGCATCCTGGATAACGGGACCTTTTTTGAGATACAGCAGTCATATGCAAGGAATGTGATAATCGGGTTTGGAAGGCTCGGAGGTCATAGCGTCGGTATAATAGCGAACAATCCTGAAATGCTCGCAGGGGTTCTTGATATCAACGCTTCTACAAAGGCAGCTCGGTTTATACGTTTTTGTGATGCTTTCAACATTCCTATCATTACGCTGGTAGACGTACCAGGATTCCTTCCTGGTAGAGAGCAGGAAACAAACGGCATAATAAGGCATGGTGCAAAATTGCTCTTCGCCTACAGCGAGGCCACCGTCCCAAAACTCTGTGTCATAACAAGAAAAGCTTATGGTGGTGCTTACTGTGTCATGAGTAGCAAGCAAGTAGGTAGCGACTTAAATCTGGCATGGCCAACGGCAGAGATAGCTGTTATGGGAGCAAAGGGAGCTTGCAACATAGTATTTAAGAATGAGATAACAAAGGCTGTTAACAAGGAAGAAGCCGTTAATGCCCTTGTCGACGACTACAACGAAAGATTCCTTAATCCTTATGTAGCCGCCAAACTATCTTATATAGACGACATAATAGAGCCTAACGAAACACGTTTTATGCTTTACAAGGGGCTGATGGCCAATTTTGGTAAAAGACTTTCCAGACCGGCAAGAAAGCACGGGAACATCCCTCTATAAGGGATCTTCGACTTTTGGAGGATAGAATTTGTTTAAAAAAATATTAGTTGCCAATAGGGGAGAAATAGCACTAAGGATAATCCGAACCTGCAAGGAATTGGGGATAAAAACTGTCATTCCTTACTCCAACGTGGACAGGCTCTCCATCCCGGTCGCATGTGCAGAAGAATCTTATCCGCTAGACGGCGATGAGGCTAAGGATACCTACCTCAACATAGAGAAGATCATAAAAATAGCAAAAGACTCCGGTGCAGAGGCAATACACCCTGGTTACGGATTTCTATCCGAGAATTATCTTTTGGCAAAAGCCTGCAAGGACAACGGCTTAGTCTTCATAGGTCCAAAGCCGGAAATAATTGCAAAGATGGGCGATAAGATAAGTGCAAAAAAGATAGCAAAGGAAGCTGGTATTCCTGTAGTAAGAGGCATAAATAGACCCATAAGATCACTGCACAGGGCAAAATGGATAGCGTCGATCATAGGTTATCCTGTAATAATAAAGGCTGTTAATGGTGGTGGCGGCAAAGGCATGAGAGTCGTCACAGAGGAAAAGTCGCTTGAGATGGCACTAAAGTCAGCTTCACGCGAAGCCGCAACATCCTTTAACAGCGAAGATGTTTTTATAGAAAAATTCATAGACAACCCAAGGCACGTAGAGGTCCAGATACTGGCCGACAATTACGGTAACACTATACATTTATATGAAAGAGACTGCACCATCCAGCGAAGACACCAAAAACTATTGGAAGAAGCACCATGCCCCGTTCTTAGCAAAAAGAAGAGGGAACGTCTTGGTGAACTTGCAATAAAAGCATGCAAGGCCATGAAGTATAATAACGCCGGAACCGTAGAGTTCCTCCTCGATGGAAAAGGTCATTTCTATTTTATGGAGATAAACGCAAGGATACAGGTTGAGCATCCGGTTACTGAATTGATAACAGGCGTTGACCTTGTAAAAGAACAGATCAAGATCGCAGCAGGCGAAAAACTTTCATACAGGCAACACCAGATAAAAATAAACGGACATGCAATAGAGTGCAGGATAAATGCAGAGGACAGCGAGGCCGATTTTGTCCCTTCAACGGGCACTATTACAGACTTTATACTCCCCGGAGGGAACGGCATAAGGGTTGATACAGCTACAAAACAGGGGCAGGAAGTTACCCTGTTCTATGATTCTATGCTCGCAAAGATACTATCTCATGCAAAGGACAGAAGCTCAGCAATAACAAAAATGTCTGTAGCATTAACGGAGATGAAAATAACTGGAGTAAAGGCAACAATTACTTTTTTCAGGAAACTCCTGATGGATAAAGGCTTTTTAAGCTCCAATTACACCACAAAATTCTTAGAAACCTTTAGCACAGATGAGCAAACAGAGGGAGTTCACTTTGATGCTGCGGCAATATTTGCAGCCCTATTCTACAAAAAGAATAGAACTAGCAAAGCTTATACCGACAATACAACTGGAGTGACCAGGAACAGTAAGTGGGGACAGGCAGGACGATCCGAAGCGATGAGGATCAGGAGAGGCTGGTAAGATGGAAAAATATAATGTGACCGTTAATAACAAAAAATACAAGATCGAGATCGAGGATACTAACGATATTAATTCCATAAAAAAGGTACTTTTGAACGGCAAGGAAGTGAATATTGATGTCAACATGGATACCATGTGTTCCATTGTTGTTGACAATAATACCCATAAGATAAATGGCGTTTATGATTTTGACGGTGAGCTCGTAAAATTACTGATAGGAAAGGACTATCACACCATAGAGGTTGGTGAAGACCGACCGATAAAGATAAAAGAACAAAAAAACTCCAAACATAAAAAAGAAGGCAATATAAAAGCCCCAATGCCAGGTAAGATCACATCTATCGACGTAAAGGTTGGTGATCTGATTACAGAAGGGCAGGATCTTTTAGCACTTGAGGCAATGAAGATGGAGAACAAAATAAAGGCCCCAAAGTCCGGCACGATGAAGAACATACATACATCCATCGGTGCTACCTGTAACAGCGGCGACCTGTTGATGGTAATAGAATAGATCTAGATATCTGCTCCTACGGCAAAACAAGCAACCAGGTTCGTGGTCCTTTGTTTGGGACTAAGGACATCTCTTACCGATCTCATAAGGATCGTTGACATGGTTAAACGAGGCCTTAGATACAGCGAATCATTAAGATAATATGGAGCTTGCACGTCCAACACCATATTCTCAAGTCCCCCGGTACCTACACCTGCATTGATAATGTTAAAACGAGGCGAGGCAAGGGCAAAACTTAGTTTTGTCTGCAGCCAAAACCTTTCCATCAACTTTTCTGTATATTGGCAGCCAAGATCAACATAGTAGGCATTATTCTGATAGCCATACCTTCCAAATATGGAAAGGTAGTGCGTGTTATAGACAGTAAACCTGTCACTTATCACATAGAACAGCTTCATCGATATATCTGCAGAAACAGGATCAGGGACTGCCGGGTAAGCATAGTAAATTAATGCCGGTTCAAAACCAAAAGAGCCAAATTCCTTGGTATAAGAGAATGTATAATCCAATTCATTAACGGTGGGTCTTCCGGGATCAGGGTCCATATTTGCCCATACAGAGGCACTAAATCCTTTAAAGGACACCCTAGCAAAAGGATTAAGTACAAAAGGCTCAGGTCCGACGTAAACAGCCCTCCAAACATATTTTGTCTTAGCTTCAAGTTCTAGATTCAATTCGACGTCATCATTTGCAAGAACACCAAGAACAGATAGTTGAATTATAAATAGCAGAAAAAAAGCTCTTATCATTTGGACGTATTATATCAATAAAAAAGCCCTGGTCCATAAAAGGACCAGGGCTTTTTTATTTTTAATCTAAATATTTTTTATTT
>CAYVOB010000134.1:0-3999 GCA_964452945.1 uncultured Bdellovibrionales bacterium | reverse complement strand
CCAGCATCGACCAAAGCTTTATACTCGTCCGACTCAAGCGGCGCAACTTCTACACTCACTGTAGCGAACAGCTCAGATAAGACCCCTGCTGCTTTACACAGATACTCAACACC
Source organism: uncultured Bdellovibrionales bacterium (assembly GCA_964452945.1). Taxonomy (GTDB): domain Bacteria; phylum Bdellovibrionota; class JAFGOL01; order JAFGOL01; family JAFGOL01; genus CAYVOB01. The sequence goes on along the minus strand of CAYVOB010000134.1, from coordinate 3,886 downwards.
CGCTTTTTTTACGCTCTCGCCGGAAACCAAAAGCACGTGCTGTATGCCTATTTTTTTTATGGCTTCAGCCTCACTTCTAAGTTCATCCAACCCCAGTGTTACCCTCTTCATTGTGCTGGAAGTATTAAAACCGCAGTAAACACAACCATTGGTACATTCGTTCGACACATAAAGAGGAGCATAAAAACGCATGACCCTTCCATGTCTCTGTATGGTTATGGAATGAGCGAGCTTTTTTATATCTTCAGAATATTCCCGTGCATTTGAACTTAAAAAGATCAAAAGATCATTCTCATCCAATTGCTCAAGCCTGGAGGCTTTTTCTATTGTGTTCAAAATAATAGCTCGGGATGGTTGCACACTTTTTATTAAAGAGGATACCTCATTAAAGTTACGATCCTTGAATACTTCACTGAACACTAGGGACACCCTCTGAAGGACTTGAAGCATTGGCTCTAAGCGATCTTGATGCAAGTCCAGAAAGATATCCAAGTCTTCCAGCCTTAACACCGTCGCTAAAGGCTTTTCCCATACCCACAGGATCACCTGCCACTGCCACAGCAGTGTTAACAAGCACTGCATCAGCCCCTATCTCCATTGCAAGACTTGCGTCCGACGGAGCGCCAAGTCCGGCATCTACGACGACAGGGATATTACTCTGTTCAATTATTATTTTTATCAAGGCAAGGTTCTCTATCCCTCTGTTAGATCCTATCGGAGAGCCAAGAGGCATTACGGCAGCACAGCCAGCCTCCTCAAGATATTTTGCAAGTATCGGGTCCGCTCCCATATATGGTAGGACTATAAATCCTTCAGCCACCAGGATCTTAGCGGCATTAAGGGTCTCTATTGGGTCAGGCAAAAGATATCTTGGCTCAGGTGTAACCTCTAGTTTTATCCAGTCGCCACAGCCTGCAGCCCTGGCAAGACGTGCAAGTCTTACCGCTTCTTCCGCATTCCTTGCACCACTTGTGTTAGGAAGCAACAGCTGTTTACTCCTGTCTATTGCAGAGATTATCCCTTCATCTTGTTTGGTTATATCAACCCTTCTTAATGCAACTGTAACAACTTCAACGTTGCTGGAAGCTATAGTTTGTTTTAGGCTCTGCACAGACGGGAACTTTCCCGTTCCAAGGAACATCCTGTTAGTAAAGACCCTGTTGCCCAGTTTTAAAAGATCATTCATATCTTATCCACCACCGAAGACTTTTATAAGTTCCACTTTTGAACCGTCCTTTACTACACCTTCTTCCAATTCATTGTTGTTGAAAACCTTACCGTCTATTTCCGCTATAAGACCGGCAGTATTAACTTCCAGCTTCTTAAGCATTTTGGTCAAGAGCAATTCTTCGTCATCGAAAATATATTCTTTATCATTAATTAATACTTTCAATCACAAGCCTCCTTTATCTTATTCTCAACAAAAAGAGCTGCTAGCGCACACGCGGCGGCAAAATCCATACCCTTGCACATATTCGCAGCAAGTGCTGCAGAAAAAGCACATCCGGTACCGTGTTTTATTCCCCTGGGGACATCAAGATATTCAGCTGCTCTAGTCTCCAGGTTAACACCGTCATAATAAATATCCGTAATCCTTTTGTTAACGGCGGAATCGCCCCCTGTAACAGCCACTTTGGTCCTGAATATATTGTTAAGTCTCTTTGCTACATCCTTTTGGTCTGAGTTCGTGGTATCCTCTCCTAAAGCGTTCAATATCCCCACTGCCTCTACATAATTTGGTGTTATAATATCAACAACCGGGAAAAGTCTTTCAGTGGCGTAGTTCAAAAGTTCTTTGTCCCAAAAATTAAAACCGCTTGAAGATCCTATTATAGGGTCAAGCACAGTAATGGAGGGTTTGAACCTCTTAATGATCTCGGCTACAGCATCTATATGATAAGGTTCTGTTATAAGGCCTATCTTTAAAGCAGAGACCTTGTAGGAATTAAAGAGATGATCAAGAGTCTCTTTAAAAAGTTCCTCGCTGACTTTTTCAAGTTTTTTGAATTCATTATCATTCTGCACCGTAAGACAGGTTGGTATGGCCATGCCCTTAAGCCCAAAATGCGCGAAGGTCCTTATGTCTGAATAGACACCTGCCCCGCCGCTGGGATCAAGCCCAGCTATACTGAGTATCACCGGCTTAGTTTTCTCTTGTAATAGCTTCATTAAAGTTCTTTATGGCACAAAGATCCCCGCACATAGTGCAAACATCGTCCTTGGACGACTCACTCTGTGTTCGTCTTTTTGTTGCCAGGTCCGGATCGATCGCTACAGAATACATGCCTTCCCAGTTGAGGTCTTTTCTATATTTACTCATCAGTCTGTCACGTTCTATTGATTTCTTTATACCCTTACCGATATCACCAGAATGTGCAGCTATCCTTGCAGCAATAACACCCTCAAAAACATCCTCTGTCGTCGGCAGCATCAAATGTTCTGCTGGCGTAACATAACATAAAAAATCCGCACCATAACTTGCAGCCATTGCACCGCCTATAGCAGAGGTTATGTGATCGTAGCCCGGTGCTATATCCGTAGTCAATGGTCCTAGCACATAAAAAGGTGCACCGTTGCATAATCTTTTTTGTAGTTCAACATTGGCCTTTATATCCTGTATGGGGACATGACCAGGGCCTTCTATCATTACCTGAACGTTATAATCCCTTGCAGCCTGGGCAAGTTCTCCAAGTGTGATTAGCTCCTTTATCTGTCCCCTGTCAGTTGCATCACAAATGCTGCCCGGCCTAAAACCATCGCCAACACTTAAGGTAACATCATACTTATAAGCTATCTCAAGCAGTCTATCAAAATCATCATAAAGCGGATTTTCTCTTTCATTCTTCAGTATCCATCCGCAGATAAGACTTCCTCCCCTTGATACCACGCCAAGCTCTCGTTTGCTTTTTAGCATCGTACTTACCGCATCCAATGTTATGCCGCAATGCACAGTTATATAATCTATACCGCCTTTGCACTGTTCCTCTATATCGTTGAATATCTCATCTTCCGTCATAGAGTGGAATGGCCTCTTTGATGCCAACAACTTAGAAGCCGTAGCATACATAGGCACAGCTCCCATCATGACCGGACAGTTATCCATCAATAGTTTTCTTATTTTAGCAAGATCACCACCCGTAGAAAGGTCCATCACACTATGAGTCCCCGCCTTTATGGCAACCTGCATCTTCGCAAGCTCTTCAGTAACGTCCATATGCTTTGGGCTAGTTCCTATGTTGGCGTTAACCTTTGTCGTAAGACCACGACCTATTGCCATGGATTTAAATTTTCTGTTCATATTATGAGGCAACACTATCGTTCCAGCGACTATGCCTTCAGAGATATATTCTGGTGTCACATGGTCATCGTATAGAGCAGCCTCTCGAACTTCCGGAGTAATTATGCCTTTCCTGGCCAATTCTAATTGTGTCATTGTTTATTAACTCTCTTTTTTATTGCAGCATCCGCAGGAGCTGCCATGACAGGTGTTAGTCTTGTTCTGGTAATCAGTTTTATACCAGCCTGTGCCTTTTAGCTGGAAAGAAGTTGAGGAGATAAGTTTTTTGGCCTCTGATCCACATTTAGGGCACTTGACCGGTGTCTCGTCATTAAAGCTCCTCATCAGTTCAAAGTTCTCATTGCACTTGTTGCAAGAATACTCATAAAGCGGCATAAAAAGTCATTCCTCCGTAAAAGCTTGATGTGTAGGGATATTTACTAACACAATAAATAATGCTTTTCAAGCCTGCGAAAGCTTTATAAAACCTTACAAGTCATGAATTCTCAAAGCGTCAGTATAAAGGTCTGTCCCTACTGCCTCGACTGCGGTGGCTGTGATTACATTGATATCCCCTATTCTGAGACGCTGAAGGTAAAGTTGGAAGAA
>CAYVOB010000133.1:0-4023 GCA_964452945.1 uncultured Bdellovibrionales bacterium | reverse complement strand
CCACTGGGTCCGGCGGAAACCTACACCTGCGCAGGTAACAGTGGGAAGATGAGCGATGCTTATGCGAAGGGCTTTGCCATAAAAACGGTTGGCAATACAAAATATAGTCTGCTCTCCTATAGGTGGTGCCCAGAGGCTCCGAATCACTTGGAACACGGGGTATTGCAGGGTTCACATGATGCTGTTACAGGTGATCTGTCTATGAAAATGGTGCACGATGTTGAATACACCAACACAAGTCCTACAAGCGGCTTTACAGTGAGGACACATATAGATGGTAATGAAAAAACCCACGCATTCACTCTCTCCTTTATCACCGTATCATGGTCTGGGACCAGTGCCTCCAGCTGGGTAAGCGTTGTTGGAAAGGGCTTTTCAAGGGGTAGCGGAAAATATTTCCTTTTCAGGGCAAAGACCATAAATGCAACCGAAAAATATTTTTGTATTCCTGCAGACACGACAGAGGCACTGTTGGAGACTGTTGATGCAGATGGTACCGACACCCCCGACGTTAACTGTCTTGAATACAAAGCTGCCGTTGATGAAATGTCTTTCTTGACCACAGAAGATGTCCCTACCACCATAGCTGATTTTGATGGTTCAACTATACTGTTGACGTACTAGTTTGATGTACACAATATTTATAAATATCTTTAGGGGGTATTAATATGAAAAGATCGTTTTTGCTGAATCTGTTCCTGTCTACATTTTTACTAACCACTACTTTTGCATGCAACAGCGAGACTACAAGTCCAGACTTTAGTTCTGCAGTTGTTGGAGCTGGTGGCGAAAGTGGAAAGCTGAACATAACACTTAATACAGCAAGTGCGTCGGTAAAAATCAATGAGGACACTAACAACACTGCAGTAACTGCAACTGTTGATATCGGAGGGACTATAACGCCTCTAACGGGCACCTACAACAGCAACGATAACACTGTCACTCTTAGTGGCGGAAATTATTCTTTTACCGGCGAAACAACCACTGACGGTAAGATATCCGGATCATACACAAATGCATCTGGAACAGGGTTATTCTCTGGATTTGATTCTAAGACTGACACAGTAATAGTTTATTGTGGAACTTACCTAAGTGACAACTGTACAGATCCAAATTGTTCTGGGACTTGGAATATAACCACATCTTCTGCTGGCCGAGCTTCAGGGACATACTTGGGGAATGGAGGTCAAGGTGGCATCCTGTGGGGAACATTCTCTGGCAACAGCTTTTCTGGAGTAGATGACGAAGGGAGTGTCTGCACTGGAACTATCGTTGATGGCAAAGTCACAGGGACCTGGGAACTTAGAGGAACCACAGGCTCCTTTGAAGCAACCGTGTGCCCCTAGGATGTAAGGACTTACTACAATTAGGAATATTTATACAGGATTTACAGCCCCTTTTATCGGTATTAAGCTAGTACTGAGTAGGCGTTCTCTTTTTTTGATCTCTGCCATACCGATAATTGTAAACATCCTACTCTACATCGCGTTAGCAGTACTCATATACAACTACTACAGCGATATAATGGGGCTGGTAGTAAGGGATCCGAATACTGTTCTCCAAAAAATACTATACTGGTTCTTTTTTGTTTTCTTTATGATCTTCGTGATAGCTTTCTTCATTTTCACGTTTACGATAGTTGGAGGGGTAATACTTTCACCTTTTAATAATGAGCTCGCAAAAAGAACATACAAGATACTGCAAAGGAACTCCGTCTCTACTCCCAACAAGACGACCCTACTGGCGGAGACCTATGGCTCAATAAAACTTGAACTAAAAAAACTACTCTTTGTATTCACTCCCATATTTCTACTCTATATAGTCGGAATATTCTTACCCATACTCGCCATGCTGGCTTTGGTCTTAGGGTTTTGGGCTGTTACCTTTGAGTACATGGACTACATAATGGAGCAAAAAGGGCTAACTCTCTCCGAAAGGATCAAGACAATGTTATCCAATCCGATAGCATGCACAGCCTTCGGCTTTGTTGTCTCCATAGTGGTATCCATTCCTATACTTGGACTTATAGGCATCCCTTCCAGCGTGGCTGGGGCTACCAAACTATTTATAGATATACAAAAATGATGTACTAGCTTTTGATCAACTTAAAAAAGTGGATAACCGTAGCAATACCTACCAGGGAGTAGATCAACCTGGAAAATAGTGACATTGAGCCAAAGATAACAGCGACTAGATCAAAATTGAACAATCCAACTAATCCCCAATTAAGTCCACCAACGATAACCAAGATAACACAGATTTTGTAAATGGTTTTCATGTTTAGACCTCCTTATTATCAGCTTTAGTCCTTAACAGATTCACCTATTATGAGAATTCTTAATTCAGAAACAAGTTCTTTGTGTCTTGTCTCCATCTTGCTTAGTTCCAAAAAAGCCTCTTTTACGGTCTTGTCCGTAACACTCTTTACGGTAGAGACATAAAGGTCTCTCATATTGGTCTCGGCCATCTCCAGATCAGACAAATATGAAATAAGATCATTCCTAGTAAACATCTTTTTTGTCCTTTTTTATCCTAGTCAATAAACTTTTTAGACGGCTCGCATGGCCTGCTGATTCCTGACTAAGAAGTTCCATAACTTTTAGTACTCTATCCCTGATATTTGCATCTTTTTCCAGAAAATTGACTGCAGAGCTTATGCTGTTGGTAAGTGTTGGAACTTGTTCTTCTTCTATACGAAGTGCCCTGTTAATAAGGTTTATTAGTTGCTCTCGTTCCATATAATATTTTTACCCATATTATCGATTTTTTGCAAACCATATCTAAAGGTTGGAATACAGTCAGGTGAATTATGTATGGACCAGTTGGCCTCTTTATCCACATCGAACCAAATGAATAATGGAATAAAATTATATTCACCGATAAATGCTTCCATAAAATCATTTATCCATTTCTTTTTCTTCTTATCAGGACCAGAAGTTGCCATCTCCGTTATGTAGATAACCTTGTTAGGGATATTTTTCCTTAAATATCTGATCTGCTTTTTGAAAATACGTTTAAAGTTTCGTCCTTCCATCCCACCAACTTTTTTTGCCAAACATCTCATGCTTGGTCGCTTCGTCATCAGAATCCTGATAAGATGCTTTATATGCATCCATAGAATCATTAAAACGTTGACCCCAGGCAAGAACCCTTGCTTTTTTACGGGAGGCATTTGATATGAATTTTTGTTCTAGGAGTTCGTCATATGCTTTAATAGAACCATCAAAATCACCCATCCAAGAAAGCACATCTGCTTTACCCTCTAATGCAGCAAGGTTCTTGGGATCTTTTGCCAGGACCTTATCGTACTCTGATATTGACTCCTTATAGTTGCCTTGCCAGGAAAGTTCCTGAGCTTTCTTTATGCTAAGATCCTGCTGAGCAGATAGATCATACATAAAAAAACTTAACACTAGGATCAACAAAACTGTCTTCAAGTCCAGTCCCCCTCTTTTAAGCAGAAGACTATTTTTGTACCTTTACCGGCATAAGCTGCATGATCATCTTTCTGCCCTCGAACTTTGGTTCAGATTCCACTATAGCAAAGGGCGCTGTAGCTTCTAGTATCCTTGCTATAAGGGCGGTCCCCAATGCCTTATTGGCTATTTCTCTTCCCCTGTAGATAACGCAAACCCTTACCTTGTCCCCGTCCTCGATAAACCGTTCAATGTGCTTAACCTTAAAATCAAAATCATGTTTATCTATGTTAGGCCTGAATTGAACTTCTTTTACCGAAACTACGATCTGTTTCTTTTTTGCCTCATGCATCTTCTTTTTTAGTTCATACTTGTACTTGCCATAATCGATTATCTTGGCAACTATCGGTTTGCTGTTAGGGTCCATTTCAACAAGGTCTAGACCCTTTTCCTCTGCCATCCTCAATGCTTCCCTAGTCTGTACAACACCGAGCATCTTGCCTGTGTCATCGATAAGTCTTACTTCGTAGTCCCTGATCGAATGATTCACTCTAGGTCCTTTGTCCTCTTTTCTTCCAAATCTTCCTTCGTAAGCCATAAATTTTTA
>CAYVOB010000132.1:0-4129 GCA_964452945.1 uncultured Bdellovibrionales bacterium | reverse complement strand
CTGCATTCATTTACATCGTACTTGGGTTCACCTATTCCATATTCAACGAATTCAAGTGAAGCTGTATCTGTAAAGTTAGTTATCGGGAATACAGATGAAAAAACAGCCTGCAGTCCGGATGCCTTCCTTTTTGCAGACGGAGTCCCTTCCTGCAAGAATTCAGCGTAGGAATTTTTTTGTAACTCAAGAAGATCTGGGATATCGATCACAGGTTTTATATCCCCGAACGAACGCCTATAACGGTCATTCGTAGCCGTCAGAATAGAGGTCATACTACTCTCCCTTTTAATCACCAAATTGCATTCAAGAGGAGGCCTTGGTCAGCATCCATCTTGACTGCAACTTGGCGCAAAGTTAATTGCACATTTGTATTAAACAATAATTTGAAAAATACCATCTGTTTACTTCAGACTTATTTTTCCACCAACAGCTTCGATTTTCTTCTTGATGTCTTCTGCTTCTGCTTTTGAACATCCTTCCTTGAGGTCCTTTGGGGCGCCTTCTACAAGATCCTTAGCTTCTTTAAGACCAAGACCTGTGATGGCTCTGACTTCTTTGATGACCTTTATCTTGTCATCTCCGCCAGACTCAAGAACTACCTTGAATTCCGTCTTCTCTTCTACAGCAGCAGCTGCAGCACCTGCAGCAGGAGCAGCAAAAGCGACAGGAGCAGCGGCGCTAACACCGAACTTTGTCTCAAGTTCCTTTATTAGCTCGCTCAATTCGAGAACGGTCATCTTCTCGATAAAATTAACGACCTCAGTTCTTGTAATTTCAGCCATTTCTATATCCTCCGTTAAAATAGTGACAAATTAATTTTTATTAGTTGTTCTTTTTATCTTTTATCGCTGTAAGAACGTTAACAAAATCCCTAGGCACAGCAGATAGCACGCCCATAAAATTCTGTAACGGAGCTGCGATAGTACGCACGGTCCTTGCAATAAGTTCCTGCTTAGAAGGAAGTTTTGCAAGAGCAGCGACTTGGGATGATGAAAGAAGAACTGTGCCAAGCATACCCTTTTTCACTTCGAACTTGTTCTTGTCATCAACATATTTAAGTATTGCCTTGGCGATAGCTGCAGGATCGTTGTAACTGAACGCAACAGCGACTGGACCCTTGAGGTCTCCCTCTATGTCCTTATGGTGTTCCATATTCTCTATCGCTCTTTTGATCAGTGTATTCTTGATAACCTTTAGTTCTCCACCATTGGTCCTTACATCTTTTCTTAACGCTGAGATCTGTTGTGCATCAAGCCCAAGATTGTGAGTTATAAAGAAACCTTGAGAGCGTTCGAACCTTTCACGAACCTCTTGTACTGTCTGTTTTTTTTCATTGATATTCACGTCAATATCTCCTTAAAATTTTAGGCCGGTTTGTTATATACCCACAAACCTGGCAATAGCAAGCAATTTTTATGCCGCGCCAAGGCTACCTGTATCTAGCTTGATCCCAGGGCCCATAGTCGTTGAAACTGTGACCGCTTTGATGTAAACACCCTTTGCAGATGCAGGTTTTATCCTGTTTATCTCTGCAATTACGGCCCCAAAGTTCTCTACCAACTTTTCTTTGCCAAAAGAGGTTTTTCCTATAACTGTATGAATTATACCGGTTTTTTCTGTTCTATACTCTACCCTGCCGGCCTTATGCTCCTTAACGGCCCTTGCTAGGTCCATAGTAACGGTGCCAACCTTTGGGTTAGGCATCATACCCTTGGTACCAAGGATCTTACCTAACTTCGAAATTACCTTCATCATGTCGGGTGTAGCTATTACTGCGTCAAAATCAAGCCAGCCACCAGAGATCTTTTCAACCAGATCTTCTGCTCCAACATAATCTGCACCAGCTTTTTCTGCTTCAGACGCTTTTTCACCCTTTGCAAAAACAAGAACCTTAACTTTTTTACCTGTACCGTGAGGAAGCACTATCGCGCCCCTCAACATTTGGTCTGAATGCTTTGGATCTACACCAAGATTAAAAGCCACATCTATCGTTTCATCGAATTTTGTGTACTTTGTTTCCAGTGCAAGTTTGATAGCCTCGTCGACAGAATATTTCTTTGTTCTGTCAACCTTTGAAAAGGCTGCTTTGAATTTTTTGCCCGTAGACATTTTGTCTCCTTGCTGGTTCGAACGGCTGTTCAGGCCTCCCAGACTTCTTTTGTTTTTTTACTAGACGACCTCTATGCCCATGCTTCTTGCTGTACCTTCGATTATCTTGATCGCAGCATCGATGTCGTTGGCATTTATATCTGGCATTTTAATTTGTGCTATCTTTTTTACCTGAGCCTTTGTTACCTTACCTACTTTGTTAGTATGAGGTATACCGGAACCTTTTTCTATACCTGCTTCTTTAAGAAGAAGGATAGATGCTGGAGGGGTTTTCTTTATAAAAGAGAAAGACCTATCGGCATATACCGTTATTACCACAGGTATGATCATCCCTTTTTGGTCCTGTGTTTCTGCGTTGAATTTTTTGCAGAACTCCATGATGTTAACGCCGTGCTGACCAAGCGCAGGTCCTACTGGAGGCGATGGGTTGGCAGCACCCGCCGGTATCTGTAATTTTATCATTCCAACCACTTTTTTTGCCATTGTCTTATCTCCCTTTTGTTAACTTATATTTTTTCCACCTGAACGAATTCAAGTTCAACAGGTGTCATTCTTCCAAATATCGATACAAGGACCTTCAGCTTTGCTTTGTCTGGTTTTACTTCTTCGACTATTCCAGTAAAGTTGGTAAAAGGACCGTCGATGACCCTAACGTTCTCGCCTTCCTCAAAAGACACCTTTGGAACAGGTTTAACATTACCTTCCTCTACCTGTGCAGTTATCTTAAGCACTTCCTTTTCTTTTATAGAGGGAGGATTTGTGTTGCCTCCAACAAAACCCACTATCCTGGAAGTTGACTTAACAAAGTGCCAGTTCTCTTCGCTCATTACCATTTGGACAAGCATGTAGCCCGGATAGAACTTCCTAGATGTCGTCTTCTTTTTGCCTTTTGACATCTCGACTATATTCTCTGTAGGAACTAGTACGTGGCCAAAATCACTCTGCTTGTTCTCGCTCTTTATCTTCATCTCAAGCTGTTCTTTTGCTTTTGTCTCCTGACCAGTCTTAACATAAACAATGTACCATTTCATATTAGGGTTCGTTGAATAGACCTGTATAGGAGCTTCTTTGACTACAGGAGTTTCTTCTACTGCCTCTGTAGCCGGGGCCGAGTCCTCCTTGTGGACCTTCTCACCCTCGCTGATGATATCCTTTAAAAGCTCTTTATCCTTTAAAAGGTTCTCACTTATGATCTTGTTCTCATCATTATTCATCTCTTTATTATCCTCTCAAGAATAGACCCATTAACAAGGCTGATAGCCAATCAAAGATCCCAAGTACTATACCAGAAACTATAACGGCAACTATAACTACAAGTGTCGCACCCCAGGTCTCTTTCTTGTTAGGCCAAACGACCTTTTTGATCTCAGCAATAACCTCTAAGAGGTAGTTCTTTATCTTTGATATCCTGTAAGTTAAGTAGGCCGCAAATGCTCCAACTACTGCAGGAAGTATATTTATCAGGACATGTACACTGGAGCTTCTTACATAGATGTCCATGTAAGACATTATTCTATCAACAGCGACTTTGGTAGCATAACCAAAAATAACCGCTATCCCAAGCAGTGTGATCAAAAAAATGTTTCTAGTAAATTTATCCATATAACTTCCTTTAGTTGGCAGGCCAGGAGGGATTCGAACCCACAACAACCGGTTTTGGAGACCGGTGCTCTACCGTTAGAGCTACTGGCCTACAAAAACTTACTTAGTCTCCTTGTGCTCAGTATGTTTCCTGCAAAAACGGCAGTATTTTTTCATCTTGAGCTTATCAGGTGTAGTCTGCTTGTTCTTGCTAGAGAGGTAGTTCTTCCTTTTACACTCTCCACATTCCAGATGTATTGTTGTCCTCACTGCCTAAAGCCTCCTTCAATGATATATACAAAAGCAAGGGTATACACCCTTGCTTTTGTAAAAAGCCTTGTTCTATTATCAGGTCAAACGACCCTTTGCAAGGGCTATTTTTCCTACTTTATTATTTCGCTTACAACGCCTGCGCCAACGGTCCTACCACCTTCACGAA
>CAYVOB010000131.1:0-4198 GCA_964452945.1 uncultured Bdellovibrionales bacterium | reverse complement strand
GACGCTTCCAGAGTATCGGCTCTGTCCCAAGGTATAACCAGCGAAGTGATCGGTAATGACGGTTTTGCTGTAGCCCCTGTAAGACACGGCAACTATATGTTGCATAGTCAGTATGTTACCTCCAGCCTGGGCAGTCCGCAGATCAAATGGCATTGGGAGACAGTGTCGCAGTACCTTGATCTTCTGCATAACAAGAATGGTACTAATCTGGTTTTTTACGCTCCCCATGGGACCCTTAGATTGGAAGCATCTTTGAGTACGTCGCTAAGTTATACCGGACTGGACGCGCTTATGCATTTGTTAGAAAGAGCTATAGACGAGGGTGCTTCTGGCATGTCAATATCGTGTTCTCAAAGCCCTTCCAAGGATGGTTGGTCTAACGATCATGAGATGTCACAGTTGATCTCGTTATTAAAGAAAAAAAAGGCGATACTCTCTGTCTGTGTGGCCGGCTCTGTGAGCCAGTTAAAAGACGTTGAGCGTGCTGTGCACTTTGCAAGATCAGGAGGCATCAAGCTTCATATAAGCAGACTTTTTTCTGAGGGTGATGATGATGCAGAAGAAATCATCTCGATATTGGAAAAAGCTAAGAAGGATTTACCAGGTATCATCGTAGATACGTCTCCATATATTACAAGGTTGTTAAAACTCAGTAATATACTCCCATTCTGGGTAAAGGAGATCTCCTCAGAGGAATTAAGACTACAACTTAAGAAACCAGAATCTGTTCAAAGGATGTTCGATTCACTTAATATAAAGGAAGAATACCTCGAGAGGATGAAGCTTGTTCTTACCTCAAAGAAAGACCTGAAAAAATATGAGGGATCGATGTTGGAACACATCGCCATTGAAAGGGATGAAAGCATATATGATCTGCTTCTTGATCTTGTTATTTTTGATGCCGAAAAAACATTTTTTGAGTACGAGGCCGTCAAGCCTGGTGTACTAAAAAAACTGTTCGATATACCTTTTGTGGTAGCAGCCACAACCGGTTATCTAGACGGAAGGGTCATACCCGATATGTTCGGCGCTGTTCCTGTGTATATAAGGACACTATCCGACCTTGACCCGTTAAAGATAGCGGCCAGACTTGCGATGATGCCGGCGGATTTTTTTAATGTGAAGTGGGGTATAAAGAAAGGTAACAAAGCCAATCTTATCGTATTTGATCCTGCCAAGGTTTCATCTGATTCCGATCATCATAACCCTAGATCATTGTCAGAGGGTTTTGAATATGTGATAGTTAATGGTAAGATAGCTTTTGAAAAAAATAAAAGTACTGGTCTTAGGTGTGGAGAAGTCCTTAACTGGAATTAAAAAGGAGTAGTTATGAAGTATTCAAAAATCATTTTGGCAGTGTTGTTAATGGGATTTTTAGTTCTTGTTACGTCCTGTAATAGTACGCCTACGCCCGAGTCAGAATATAAGATAACCTATAACATTGATGGTGGTGCTACTCAGACCATATATGGAGAACCGATTTCGGTCTGTTATAGCATAGTCGCTGATGCGGTTATCCCTTATACAGTAATTGGGTTTGGGACGATTGGCCAAGGGTTATATATGGATGGAGAGATCGCCGTAGGTACTTATACTTTTGTGTATGGAGAAAGCTACGAAACGATGAATGGTATAGAACTAAATATTGATGTTGATGGGATCGGCAGATTGTATAGTGCAGGTGAGTACGCAGAAGATAGTAGCATTACGATCAATGTAACTAGTGTTACAAACAACGTTGCTGAAGGTACCTTTACTGCAACTGTAACGCCAGTTTATACTGATACCGAGTTACCACAAAAAGAAGTAAGGAGCGGTACTTTTAAAGTCCAAAAGTGTGGGTCCTAAAATTAAGCGAACTCTGAGAGTTCGGTCTTGATCCTTTTTAATATCCGTTCTTCAAGTTGACGGGCTCTTTCTTTTGATATGCCAAATCTGTCGGCGATCTCTTGTAGCGTATAAGGGGTCTCGCTTAACAGCCTGTCCTTTAGTATGGCTTTTTCTTTTTCATTAAGTGTTTGGGCGAATTGGTTCAAACGTTCACGCAGGATCACTTTGTTCTCCCTGTCTTCCACTATAGTGTCCGGTCTCATAGAGTTATCCTGGTATGTGTCTATGAAGGTCCTCTTTTCGTCATCGTTGGAGACAGGTTGATCAAAAGACACCTCTGCATCACCGGTCAATCTTGTGGTCATCTCCTCAACTTCTTTTCCCTTTACGGCAAGATTAGCTCCGATGGTTTCTGGTAACGCAAGCGTACCTTGTGATTCTATCCTCTTTTGCTCCTGCAAAAGATTGTAGAAGAGCCGTTTTTGTGCTTGGGTTGTACCAAGTTTTACTAGCCTGAAGTTGTCTATAAGAAATTTTAATATGTATGATCTTATCCACCATGAGGCATAGTATGAAAGCTTTGCTCCTTTACTGGAATCATACATACTGATGGCTTTCATCAAACCAATGTTGCCTTCCTGGATAAGGTCCATAATGTTCTGATATGCGTTCTTATACTCAAAGGCGATCTTTATCACCAATCTAAGATTTGAAAGGACCAGCAGTTTTGCAGCCTCAATATCACCGGCCTGCATCTTTTTTACTAGTGCTTCTTCCTCTTTTTTATTAAGTACAGGATATTTAGTGATCTGCTGTATGTATGCCCTTAAGGGGTCATGTACTGCGGGAAGACTTTGGCCCGAGCCGTTATAAGGCTTTTTTATTACTGGTTCCAGCTTGTTCTGTTGACCTTTCGTTCTTCTCTTCATAAAATATATCCACGATATTTTTATAGGATGAATTATGGCTGGTAAAGGGAAAAAAATAGCAGAAAAGTTCTGGCTGGACGATGAGGAAAAGCTTAAAAGGCTTGTAACCCTGCTTAAGAACGAGATAGAAAGGATCATATTTGATGTGGAGTTCAGGAAAGATGTCCTGTTCAAGCTATGGTCAAAGGAAAGAGTGAGAGAACCTCTGTTAAAGGTCCTTCATACAAGATTTTTTGAGCTCGGTTTTGAGAATCTTATATTGCTACCCAGGAAATTAGAAAAAAAGGTCGAAGAGTTCTATCGCTCTTTGGATGAATTTATCTTTTACGTTACCTATACAGAGGACATGCCTGTTACCATGAAGACCAAGTTCGAGGGTTACGTTAGGGAATTAAAGAGTAAGTCCTCTGTCGTACTTAAAGAGATTTCTTCTCTTTCTTTAGACGACGATATTTAATTATGTAAATTATCAGGCATGGCACGAATATCAGTATACTTATCCCCTGGCTGGTCGTTATTACGTCGGGTATTATGTAACCCCTGATCTCATCACCCCTAAAGAACTCAACTATTGTACGTCCTACAGGGAACGTAAGACCGTATATCAGTAGTATTTGACCCTGGAATTTTTTTCTCCAAGACATCCTGTATAGGATTATAAAGGTTATAAGGTTAACGAGCGCCTGATATAACTGTGTTGGGTGTAGGGCTATACCGAGTGGACGGGTAACGCTGTTAGGATTCGTTATCGCTATTCCCCATGGAAGATCTGTTGGTACTCCGTAGCAGCAGCCTGCCAGGAAGCAGCCGAGCCTACCGAATACCTGGCCTAGAGCTACGTAGGTGATCAAAAAATCTCCTATCTTTATGAAGGGGATCTTATTCCTTCTTGAAAAAATATAGACGGCTAGGATGCCACCTACTAAGCCTCCATAAAAGGTAACCCCTCCATCCCATAGTTTGAATATATCAAGCGGATGTGACCAAAAGTAAGCTGGTCTTTCTACTATCACATGGAACAGCCTTGCTCCTCCTGCACCTGCGACTATTATCCAGGGGAAGAGATCTGCTAGTTTTTTTTCTGGTATATCAAAGTACTTTGATTCCCTTTGGGCAAGGTACATAGCCAATAAAAAACCTACAGCGAGCATCAACCCGTACCCATGTATTGGGACAGGGCCTATATGGAACAATGTTGGGAACATATTTTATCTCCTTTTTAGGGCCTTGGGCCCCTTGATTTAATGATTAATACCTGTATAAGATACTATTGTTAGACCAAAGTGGCAATCGTAAAACGGAGGGGGATATCTTGAACTGGGTTTATGTTGAGGAACTTAAGAATTACGTCGACAAAGAGGTCTTGCTTAAGGGCTGGGTTTACAATACTAGGGCAACGGGTAAGAATGTTAAGTTTATAATACTTAGGGACGGTACCG
>CAYVOB010000130.1:0-4284 GCA_964452945.1 uncultured Bdellovibrionales bacterium | reverse complement strand
TATTACGAACTCACTCAGTATGAGTTCATATCTTGAGGCTATGAGAGCACAGATAACACCGCTTATTATATTACATATAAGCCAAGGGAACCTATCCTTGAACCTTAGCCATGCGGAAACCTTTCTGGATGCAGCGACGTGAACACCTATTGTCTGAAATGCTTTTTCCAGCTCGTGCTTTTTAGAGAAAGCGTTGATGTCGTCCGTAAAAAGATTCAAGTCTATAACACCTTTCAAATGCCCCTGTACATCGACCACAGGCAAAGCCATGAATTTATGCTCTACAAAAAGTTCGCTAGCACGCATCAAGGAGGAGTCCTCCCTGATCGATGTAACCGGAGATATCATAAGCTCCGATATCTTTTTATCCTATGAACATGTAAGAAGCCTTCTGGTAGGAACAACACCTAGTAACTTCCCCTTATCATCAACTGCATAAAAATAAATTATGCGTTCATGCGAGCATTGTCTCCTTAAAGAAGCGACCGCTTCCTTAACGGTGTAGTCATATTTTAGAGTAGTATATTCCTTGGTCATGAACCTGGAGACAGGCTCGTGCATTAACGATGTCGATATCTTTAGACCCATATGTCTTTTTTAGCATGAAAGGGAACTTCACCCAAGCTTTTTAATAGACTGTTTGGGACAAACCTCTACACACTTATGGCACTTCAAACAATCTGGATGAGATATTTTACCCTCTTCTCTGTAGCTACCGGCATTGATGGAGAACGGACAAGACTTAAGACACAGCTCACATCCCACGCAACTTTGTTCAACAGGAAGTTGATATTTGCCAGTACCCAGGACCATCTGCATGGTGCCCATAGGACAAAAAGAACACCAGGTCCTTCCTCTTATAAAAATGCCAATAATGACCGCAAGTGCCGTCGTTATAAAACACATTAGAACAAACACTGCACCCCAGTGACGGATATTACCTGGATCTAATGATATCCTGTATCCCATTAATCCCATCAACAAGATAAAAAGAGCCCATCTGAATGCAGGATTAGTAAAAAATACAGGGATATTTTTTTTGTGACCTATCGGAGAAATAATGTTGTCCAAAAAACTTCCTCTTGGACAAAGGTTGCCACAGACGTAACGTCCCCTAAAAACACCACCTATAATACCTGCTATCATGGTAACAGGGACTATAAAACCCAGTAAGGGATACTTCCATCCTAGGGTAAGGGTAACTATTACCGGAATTATCAGGGACCATTTTATAAGGTCTCTAGCAGCCACAGCCACCATGTCCACCACCATGACCATGTCCGCTGCAGCCACCGCAATTTGTATCACTGCAGGAGCTATGGTTTAGGCCAGCCAGTTCTTCATCTGTCGCAGCACGACATTCAACTATACTAACTTTAAAGTTAAGGTTCATCCCTGAAAAAGGGTGATTTGCATCAACAGTGACATCATTATCCGTAACCTTGGTCACTGTAAGGTTAACTGTTCCAGAAGGAGTATCCGCTTGGAACTGCATTCCTACTTCTATTTTACCTTCAAAACCAAACTGTTCCCTCGGCAGAACATGTACAAGATCATCCCTTCTCTGACCATACCCGTCTTCCGGTTTTATCGTAACGTTAAAGGCATCTCCCACTTTTTTCCCTTCCATCGTTCTTTCAAGACCTGGTATCAACGACCCTGTACCATGTATATAGTCCAGTGGACCATGAGGTTCAGAACTGCTAAGCACCTTACCCTGATCATCTGTGAGGGTGTAATTGAAAACGACATAAGAATTTTTTGTGATTGTATCCACTTTAATCCTCCAAAATATTTATTTCAAATACTCGAACAAAGGGGGACTCTATCAAAGTTCCGGGATAACATAAAGGATAATATATCTTGCTTTGTACAGCCAATTCGCGTATGTTTGCCCCTGCCATATAGGTCCGTTCATTAGAAAGTTATAATCTAACGATAAAAAATACCAAAACAAGTATAGGATTTATTTACGCAGGAGAAAAAATGGAAAGATTAGAGAATTTTAAGAACTTAGGGCTGTCTGAGAACACCCTTAAAGCGTTAAGAGCTAAAGGTTTTGAACAACCTTCACCGATCCAAAAACAGGTAATACCTCTGTTACTGGAGAGTGAATCAGACGTAATAGGCCAGGCTGCAACAGGTACTGGAAAAACTGCAGCGTTCGCCCTGCCTATGATAGAAAGACTCGAACCTGGTTCAAAACATATTCAGGCGATCATACTTACTCCGACCAGGGAATTAGCCCTACAGGTATCAGAGGAGATCAACTCATTAAGAGGGGAGCGTCCGTTCAGGGTAATCCCTGTTTATGGGGGACAATCCATAGATAATCAGCTTAAAAGATTAAAAAAAGGCGTAGACATCGTAGTCGGTACTCCAGGCAGGATCATAGATCATCTGAACAGAAGGAGCCTAAAGCTTGATAAGATAACTTACATGGTCTTGGACGAAGCTGATGAAATGTTGAACATGGGTTTTATAGAGGACATGGAAAGGATCATGGGGGAGACGAATCCTGACAAGAAGACCCTGCTGTTCTCTGCGACAATGCCTAAAAGCATAATGTCGCTAGCAAAAAAATACATGAAGCCTTATGAATTCGTAGAGGCGGAAAATCTTACCAAAGATATTGATCTCACCGAACAGATATATTTTGAGGTCAGGAGTTCCGATAAATTTGAGGCCCTTTGCAGGATAATGGATGTAGAAACTGGTTTTTACGGTCTGGTCTTTTGTAAAACAAAAATAGAGGTCAGTGAAATAGCGGAAAAGCTGCATTCCCGTGGTTACGATGCTGATGCACTTCACGGTGACATAAACCAAAGCCTAAGGGAAAAGATACTAGGTAAATTCAGGAAAAAGCAGGTAACCATCCTAGTAGCAACGGATGTTGCTGCACGAGGCATAGATGTTCAAAAGCTAACGCACGTCATAAACTATTCCATTCCACATGACCCCCAGGCCTACGTACACAGGATAGGAAGGACAGGAAGGGCTGGGAACAAGGGCACAGCGATAACATTTATTACTCCTTCAGAGTATAAAAAGCTCCTATATATACAAAGATACACCAATACAAAAATAAAAAAGGCAGAAATACCAAAGGTGGGAGACATACTGAAGATAAAAAAAGCAAAGGTCGTACAGGACCTTGCCGCCATGATAGAGAACACGGATAACAGTGAATACGTAAAATGGGCAGAAAAGACCTTAGAGAAATATTCACCTGTTGATGTAGTCGCTGCACTACTCAAA
The DNA here is from genome assembly GCA_964452945.1 of uncultured Bdellovibrionales bacterium. Taxonomy (GTDB): domain Bacteria; phylum Bdellovibrionota; class JAFGOL01; order JAFGOL01; family JAFGOL01; genus CAYVOB01. The sequence goes on along the minus strand of CAYVOB010000130.1, from coordinate 1,026 downwards.
CACTCCTTCCAGAACGAGCTTGATGACAGCGCATACAGTGAGATAGATAGTTCCAGGAATTCTTGCGACACCGGGACCGGAACAACAAGACTATTCGTTGCCATGGGCAAAATAAGCGGTATCAATCCCAAAAAGCTGGTCGACCTTATAAAACAGACCTCAGGACTAAATAACCTAAGGATCAACGACGTTCAGGTTTTAGACAAGTTTTCCTTTGTCACTGTTCCTTTTGAACAGGCCGAAGCTATAATTGAGAGTTTTCACTCTCAAGATAGACGCGGAAAATCCATAGTTACTAAGGCAAAACCAAAAAGGGCTAACTAGTAACCTATGATGCCCCAGCAATCTATCCAATTATCTCCGCCATCAGGGGCAAGGCCATATTGATCACAAACGGCATTAAGAGCAGTCTGGTCAACAGTTACCGTAACCTCGCTGGTGCCTGAGCAATTCCAGCTCTCGTCAGCAGCAAAAGCTATAGCTTGTGCTTCTGCGGTAGGGCTTTCTGTTGGTACGGTGCCAGCATTAACAGAACTATAATATTCACCGCTAGTCCATGGTGTAAGTGGCTTGGTAGTGTCCCCTACCCAGCTTTCAGGTTGGCTGGAACCCTGGGAAAAGGTGGACTTCAAAGAACCATCACCCATAGCCAACTTGTGAAGATCCGCATCTGTTCCATTCAATAATTGATATTCAGAGTATACATGGTTTATGTAAGCCTGTGCACCTTCGCCGCATTGTCCACACTTTCCACCTTGAGAACCGGAAACCTTTAACCTGTCAGCATACTGGTTGAACGTAGCCTTTTGATAATTATAAGTGTTGGCATCTTTTTCCCAGCTGGTCAACGTAGTGATCGTCTTTTCCGTATAGTTAGTATCGCTATTTATCTTTCCTACTGTTGTAAAATGGCTCTTCCATGTTCCGCCCTCGCTGCTGGATTCTATGTTTTTGCTGATAATGTTGACGTTCTCCCCATCTATGACCTGGTGCATATATTCTGACTGTATTGGAGCTGCAGTTGTA
>CAYVOB010000129.1:0-4297 GCA_964452945.1 uncultured Bdellovibrionales bacterium | reverse complement strand
CCTAGTTCAAGAACGCTTTTTGCCTTCATGCTTAGGATGAAAGTATTTATGAGCTTTGCTACCTCTGGTTCCATGAATGAACGTGTGTCTGCCCTTGTGGTCTCCTGAGGCTCCAGCTCTGGGAGCAGGGGGTTGTCATATTTTATAAGCCCCCTTATGTAGTCCTTCATTTCCATAGTTGACTGTATATATTGTTAATAGGCTTTGGTGAAGAAGATATCTTTCCTAGTTCCGCTAGTTCTTACGGACAACCTCGGAAGGCCGAAAAGTGACACCCAGGAGCTTTGAGGCCTGAGAGCTTAGGTGGCTTTTTAGCAGGCGAGGAGCCTCTACTAAAAAGAACGCCGTGTCCGTAAGAACTAGTGGAACTAGGGAGGATAACCAATTCTGTAAACATTGACAATGTCACGCGTGCGTGTTAGTTACAGTCTGTCTTAAAAACACACGGTCTTTTATAAGCACCCCTCCCAATGGTGTCCGTGACCTTGATACAAAGGTTGTGGTTCGGGAGGAAAGAGGGCGGACCGGAGGCTTAACCTAAAGGAGGATAAACAAGCTTATGAACCCAGTAACCATGAAAGACCTGCTTAGCGCAGGCGTTCACTTTGGTCACCAGACCAGCAAGTGGAACCCGAAAATGAAACCTTACATCTTTGGTGCAAGGAATGGCATCTACATCGTCGATCTTCAAAAGACAGTCAAGATGGCACAGCGAGCATTAGAGTATCTTAGGGATGCAGTTGCAGATGGCAAGAGCGTCATCTTTGTAGGTACAAAGACCCAGGCTAAGGATGTAGTAAAGGAAGAAGCTGTTCGCTGTGGAGCTTACTACATTACCAACAGATGGCTTGGTGGACTACTCACCAACTTCAAGACCATTAAGCGCGGTATAGAAAGGCTAGAAGAGATTGAGAAAATGAAAACTGACGGTATTTTTGATCTATTGAGCAAGAAAGAGGTTTCCAAACTGGAAAAAGAAAGGATCAAACTGGACAACACTTTCTCTGGTATCAGAGCGATAAAAAAACTACCTGATGTTATGTTCGTTATAGATCCCAGCAGCGAGCACATCGCCGTTGCAGAGGCCAAGAGATTGAACATTCCTGTGGTGGCACTTGTTGATACCAATTGTGACCCTGATCCTGTTGATTACATAATCCCAGGTAACGATGACGCAATTAAGTCAATAAAATTGTTCGCTACCTTTGCGGCAGAAGCCGTATTGGAAGGGAAAGCCCTTTGTGAGGAAAAGATACGTTCTGGTGAGCTTAATGTGAACGAGGAAGAAAAGACCTCTGGTCTAAATACAGAAGCGGCTGAGGAAAAGCCTTCCGATAACGTTGTAGTAGAGAGAATAAAGAAGATAGAGAGAAAAGCTGAGGAGGTTGAATAATAATGGAAGTTAGTAGCGACTTAGTAAGAGAACTAAGAGAAAAAACAGGAGCAGGAATGCTCGATTGTAAAAAAGCGCTTGTTCAGGCACAAGGCGATGTAGAAAAAGCGATAGTCTTTTTGAGGGAAAAGGGACTTGCATCAGCTGAGAAAAAGGCCAGCAGGGCGACCAAGGAAGGAGTTGTTAACGCATATATACACGGTAACGGTCGTATAGGGGTCCTTATAGAAGTTAACTGCGAAACTGACTTTGTCTCAAGGAATGAAAAATTCCAACAGATGGTAAAGGACATTGCAATGCATGTTGCTGCAATGAACCCAAGATATGTTACCAGCGATGAGATACCACAGGACGTAAAGGATTCAGAGATGGCAATATACAAAAAGCAGGCTGCAGAGAGTGGAAAGCCTGCAAACGTTCTGGACAAGATAGTAGAGGGAAGATTCAAGAAATTCTGTGATGAAGTATGCCTTCTTTCGCAGCCATATGTTAAAAACCCCGACCAGACAGTTCTCGATTACGTCAAAGAAAATATCTCAGTCATAGGAGAGAACATCTCTGTCAGAAGATTCGTAAGATGGCAACTGGGAGAGAAATAATGCCCGAAAAACTAAAGTATAAAAGGGTACTTTTAAAACTTAGCGGAGAGGCACTAAAGGGAAAGAACGAAGGCGGCATTGATCCGGATACAATTAACAACATAGCAAAACAAGTCGCTGAAGTTAAGGAACTCGGAGTTGATCTGTCTCTGGTGATAGGAGGCGGCAATATCTTTAGGGGTGTTGCAGGTGCGACCAAGGGAATGGATAGGTCCAACGCGGACTACATGGGAATGCTTGCGACCATCATGAACGCTGTAGCTATGCAGGATGCACTGGAGAACATGGGAATACACACTAGGGTATTGAGCGCCATAGAGGTAAAAGAGATCTGTGAACCATATATAAGGCGAAGGGCTATAAGACATCTGGAAAAGGGAAGGGTTGTGATCTTTGCCGGAGGTACCGGTAATCCATACTTTACAACGGATACTGCAGCATGTTTAAGAGCGATGGAAACTGGCTGCGAGATCATACTAAAAGCGACAAATGTCGACGGTGTTTATGATAAGGATCCACGCAAACACAGCGATGCTAAATTCTTCGAAAAACTGAGTTACATAGACGTGTTAAAGGGACAGTTAAAGGTTATGGATGCTACTGCAGTCTCTTTGTGCATGGATAATAATCTACCCATAATAGTTTTTAATTTGAACAAAGAAGGTAATATAAAAAGAGTGGTTACCGGCGAGAAAATTGGTACCACAGTAGGAGGTTGATCATGTCGTTAGATGCTATCTATAAAGATTCAAAGGATAAGATGGGAAAAGCCGTTGATGGTCTTAAGCAGGAATTCTCCAGACTAAGGACTGGCAGGGCAACGCCCGCATTGTTAGATGGTGTAAAGGTGGAATATTACGGTTCCCTTACTCCAATAAATCAGGTGGCCAACATCTCTGTCCCAGACCCAAAAATGATAGTCATTCAGCCATGGGACAATAACGCCATCGCAGCTATAGAAAAAGGCATAATAAAGAGCGACCTTGGGCTTAATCCCCAGAGTGACGGAAAAGTCATCAGGGTTCCAATACCTTCACTTACCGACGAAAGGAGAAAGGACCTTGTTAAGATGATAAAGAAGCTGGGTGAAGATTCAAAGGTCATCATAAGGAACATAAGGCGTACAGCCAACGAGACCCTAAAAGCTAAAGGAAAGACAAAGGAAGTCAGCGAGGATGATAGCAAGAAAGGCCTTGAACAGATACAAAAATTCACTGATGAATATATAGCTCAGGTAGATAAGATGCTCGAAGCCAAAGAAAAGGAAATAATGGCAGGGTGACAGGCTTAAGACACATCGCTGTCATTATGGATGGCAACGGCCGCTGGGCTAAAAAACATTCAAAGAGTAGGATCTTTGGTCACAAGCAAGGCAGTAAGGCAGTTAAGGAACTTGTGGAAACTTGCGCCAAGGCTGGGCTTGAGTACCTATCTCTCTTTGCGTTCAGCACGGAGAACTGGGAGCGTCCTAGTGATGAGGTCAACAGCCTTATGGACCTTTTTCATTCATTTCTGCGCGAGCAGAGTTCTAATATCATAAAGAACAAAATTAAATTTGTTGTCACCGGTGAGTTCGAAAGGCTACCAAAAGAAATTCAAGAACTGACCCTTGAACTTATGGAGAGAACGACTGCTAATACAGGGATGACACTTAACCTTGCTGTTTCGTATGGTGGCAGGCAGGATATTCTCCAAGCCGTCAAAAGAATAGCGGAAGGGGTTAAGTCTGGAACCATTAATTCCAGCGAGATAGACCAGGATTTATTTAGTTCATATCTCTGGACTACAGGTATGCCGGACCCGGATCTTTTGATAAGGACCAGCGGGGAATCAAGGATAAGCAATTTTATGATTTGGCAAACAGCCTATACAGAGATATACATTACAAAAGTGCTGTGGCCTGATTTTGATAAAGCAGAATTGGAAAAAGCCATAGCTGATTTTTCGGGCAGAAAAAGAAGATTTGGGAAGGTTTAAGGACTGATGAAAAAAAGAGTGATGTCCGCTGTAGTCGGTATAGGACTAGGTGCTCCCCTGATAATATTCATGGGGCCCTACGCAGTGTACCTTTTTACACTTATTATCTGTGCTGGCTGTCTTTATGAATATTTCGGCATGGTCATGGCCAGAGAATACTCCAAAGACATTCGTTTGTTCGGGGTCCTAGCCGGCACCATAGCACTGTCCGTAAGTATCTTTGACCGTTCCTACTATATAGGCACTCTCGCGGCTCTACTCATATTCTACTGCCTATACTTTTTGCTTAGGGCAAAAATCTATATTAAACATGTGGGACCGAAAGACG
>CAYVOB010000128.1:0-4421 GCA_964452945.1 uncultured Bdellovibrionales bacterium | reverse complement strand
TGGTCCAAGTGTAACTTTTACTGCATCTGCAAGTGTATTAACTCCGTTAAGGATTTTTCCTCTTGCGTCATGTTCAAAAATCAATTGCTTTGCCATTTTAATATTCCTCCTGAGTTATTATTTCTTATTCCAAGATTCCAAGGATATCGTCTTCTCTCATAATGATATGTTCTTCATTAGAGATCTTTATCTCTGTGCCAGCATATTTGCTAAAAAGTATCCTGTTCCCGGCCTTTACAGTAGGGGTTATCTTTGTACCGTTATCGAGGGTCTTCCCAGGTCCAACGGCAACAACCACACCTTCAGCAGGCTTTTCCTTTGCAGTATCAGGAATTATTATTCCTCCAGCAGTTTTTGTTTCCTCTTTTACTCTTTTGACCAAAACTCGGTCGTGAAGTGGTTTTACGTTCATCTTAATTCCTCCTTAACTTATTGATATTAAATAAACTTTATCTCTCCAAAAATTTTACTAGGCTCAATATGGATATGGGAGTCTCCAAAGTCAAGGGGCTTAGAGATGTTTTTTCATCTCCTCTTCATAGTATTTCTTATACAGGATGTCCCACTCCCTAGAACCTTCATAAACCCCTTTTTTGAGGGAATTGATCCTTTTCCTGACCTGCTCATCCACTCTTTCGTCCTTAGAAAAATAGTCAACCAAGACCTGTCTTGCGATCCTGACGGCTTTGTCCTCGTTCCTGTAGTCAACAAGATCGTCCTTCCAGATACTGTCTGTTAGCAGGTGCGCTATGTGGTAGATCCTGTCTTCGGAAAAGATCATAATTAGAGTACAAACCCCTTTTTTTTAGCTAGCTCCTTTTTCAGCATACTAAACAGTTTTGCTTGATTCATGCCCTCTGCATTAGCCTGCCCCTGGTACTGGACAAGTAATTTTTTTGCTTCAGCCTCTATACTTGCTTCGTCCCGTAAATTCTTTTCAAACTCCTCTATCATCCTCTTTAAGACTGCGCCCTCATCGACCTTGAACACAACTATATCCTGGACTTTAAGCTCATGAAGGACTTTCTCGCAAAGGTAATGTATTTGTTTTTGTTCTATTTTCATAGATGTCCTGTCTTATAACAAAAAAGGGACTGTGAGTACAATAGATTTGGGCAAACCAATATTCTGTGTTATATCAATGGCATAATGAGCTCCAAAACTTATTTTAACATCAAGGAACTCCTGACACTTGAAGGTGTCGCAAAAAAAGACGGACGTAACATACAAAAAGAAGACCTTGGTATATTGGAGAACGCATATCTAATGACCGAAGATAGCAGGGTAATAGGAACAGGAACTGGAAAAGCCCCTAAGTCGGAAGAAAATATCGATCTTAAAGGTGCAGTGGTACTTCCTGCATTTGTTGATTCACATACTCATGTTACGTATTCAGGCTCAAGGGCAAATGAGTTCGAAATGCGTTCCGAGGGGAAAACCTACCTTGAGATAGCAAAGGCCGGAGGCGGGATAATATCTACTGTGAACGCAACAAGAAAGGCAACACTGGATGAGCTTTATAAAAACACCATTATTAACATCGAAAGACTTAAAAGATTCGGTGTCGGCGTTGTTGAAGCAAAAAGCGGTTACGGCCTTGATCTTGAAACAGAACTTCGGCAGCTTGAAGCAATTGCTAAGGCAAAAACAGAGCACCCTTACATAGTTGCTACACTACTAGCTGCTCACGATATTCCCCCTGGAACAGACAACAAGGAAAAACGAAAAAAAGATTACATAGAAACGATAGTTAACAAAATAATACCAAAAGTCGCAGAAAAAAAACTCGCAATGTTCTGTGATGTATTTTTGGAGGAAACTTATTACACTACAGAAGAGACCAAATATATCCTGAATGAAGGGATAAAACACGGGCTCATACCAAAGATACACGCCGACGAGTTCAGCAACCAGGAAGGAGCTTTTTTGGCAGTCGAACTAGGTGCTGCAAGTGCCGACCACTTATTGTGTGTTTCCAAAAAGGGCATAGAGGCACTTGGAAGTTCAAACACCGTTGCAACGATACTTCCTGGCACATCATTCAATCTGGGGCTTCAATATGCACCTGCAAAAAAATTAATAGAGGCTGGTGCATGCCTTGCAATAGCCTCTGATTTTAACCCAGGATCTAATGCGGGACTTAATTTTCAGCTGACACTAAGTATAGCGATAACACAGTGCAAAATATCTGTAGCTCAAGCAATAGCTGCAGGCTGTTATGGCGGAGCAAAGGCATTAAGGATGGAGAAGGAACTTGGACATTTAAGCAAGGGAACAAAGGCGTTATTCCAGACATACAAGATAAGTAGCTATCAGGATATCTTTTATAACTACGGAGAGAACGGCTTAAACAACATATTTGTTCCTTGATAAAAGACCTTACCCCTTATATACAGGGATTAATTAATAAATTGAGGTTGTTATCATGTCAGAAGTAAAAGATTACAAGAGCACATTGAACCTTCCTAGTACGGAATTTCCTATGAAAGGGAACCTTCCGGAGAAAGAACCAGAACAACTAAAGGCTTGGGAAAGTAAAAAAATATATGAGAGGGTGATCGAAAAGAATGCATCTAAACCTATATACACTCTGCACGACGGCCCTCCATATGCCAATGGCGACATTCATATGGGAACAGCACTTAACAAGATACTAAAGGATGTAATGGTCAGATACAAGAACATGAATGGTTTTTGCGCACATTATGTCCCGGGTTGGGATTGCCACGGACTTCCTATAGAACTACAAGTAGAAAAAAAATATGGTAAAGCCTCAACAGCGAAGGAGACTATTTCAAGGTGCAGGCAGTATGCCAATGAGTTCATAGATAAGCAGAGAGAGACCTTTAAGCGCCTAGGGGTTTATGGTGAGTGGGAAAATCCGTACCTAACCATGAACAAAAGTTATGAGGCTGGCATAATGAAAGAGTTCGGGCGCGTGGTAGCAACAGGTGCTGTATATAGAGCAGATAAACCTGTGTACTGGTGTGCAGACTGCGTTACAGCGCTTGCAGAGGCTGAAGTAGAGTATAAGGATCACAGATCCCCTTCTATATTCGTAAAGTTCAAGGCAGAAGATGCATTAAAGGAAAAATTAGGTTTAAATAACGAAGCAGCTTCACTTTTCGTTGTCATTTGGACTACAACACCATGGACACTTCCGGCCAACCTAGCAATAAGCTTAAATCCAGAATTCCATTATGGAACGTATAAAAATAAAATTAAAAATGAGATATGGATAATCGCAGAGGAACTTTTTGAGACTTTTATAAAAGAGATAAAAGAGGATGAAGGTAACTTTGAAGAGATCAGTACTCACAAGGGTACTGTATTTGAAAATTTTGTATGCAAACACCCATTTCTTGATAGGAACTCAAAACTGATCTTAGGCGATCACGTGACAATAGAAACGGGTACCGGCTGTGTTCACACGGCTCCGGGCCACGGTGTAGAGGACTACGTCGTTGGTAAAAAATATGGTCTTGATGTCTATAATCCAGTAGATGACCATGGAAAGTTCTATAAAGACCTGCCTTTGTTCGGCGGTATAAAGGTAACCGAAGCAAACGACAAGATAATAGAACATATGAAAAAAGATGGTTCCCTTATATATACAGCTGGAGTTTCACACTCTTATCCTCACTGTTGGAGATGTAAGCATCCTGTAATATTCAGGGCGACACCTCAGTGGTTCATCTCAATGGAAAAGACGGGTCTAAGAAAAAACGCATTGAGTGAAATAGAAAAAGTAAAATGGACCCCTGAAAAGGGAATGAAAAGGATATACAGCATGGTAGAGAACAGGCCTGACTGGTGTATTTCCCGTCAAAGGATCTGGGGAGTCCCTATACCAACGTTCCAATGCAGCGAGTGCGGAAACGTAATGATGGAGAAAAACATAATAGACCATATAGCAAAACTGGTAGAAAAAGAAGGTATAGAGGCTTGGCATGATAAAAGTGTAGCAGAGCTTTTACCACCTGATTTTAAGTGCCCGTCATGCAGCTCTACAAAACTTACGAAGGGAAGGGATATATTGGATGTCTGGTTCGATTCTGGAGTAAGTTACGCAACGGTTTGCGAAAACAACAAGAACCTTGGAGCCCCTGTAGATCTTTATTTAGAAGGTAGCGACCAGCATAGAGGCTGGTTCCATACATCTCTACTTGAGTCGGTGCTAACTAGAGGCAAAGCACCTTATAAGCAAGTTGTGACACATGGTTTTATCGTTGATAAAGATGGTTACAAGATGTCCAAATCCACTGGTAACGTAGTTGCCCCACAGGAATTGATAAAAAAATCCGGTGCTGATATCTTAAGACTATGGGTAGCATATGAGGATTTTGCAGAAGACATCTCTTATTCAGAGGAGTCATACGGAAGAGTTACAGAAGCGTATAGAAGGATAAGGAATACCTTCA
>CAYVOB010000127.1:0-4430 GCA_964452945.1 uncultured Bdellovibrionales bacterium | reverse complement strand
ATTCGTGCTCAGGCCTTGAAAGCAGGTGTTAATAATGCTTTTAATTTTGAAGGTTTTGTTCCACGATATATTAGACCACTTTTCTGTGAAGGAAAGGGGCCTTTTAGATGGGTCGCATTATCTGGTGATACCAATGACATAAAGGTGACTGATCAAGCCCTTAAAGAGCTGTTTCCCGATAATGTTAAACTTAAAAAATGGTTAGATATGGCTGAAAAGAGGATCCTGTTTCAAGGTCTGCCGTCCAGGATCTGTTGGCTTGGTTATGGAGAAAGGGAAAAGGCCGGTTTATTGTTCAATAAGTTAGTTCGTGAAGGAAAGGTAAAAGCTCCAATAGTTATTGGGCGCGATCATCTTGATTGCGGTAGTGTGGCTTCTCCAAATAGAGAGACAGAAGGTATGAAAGACGGTAGTGATGCTATCGCTGATTGGGCAATACTTAACTTTGCCATAAATTCAGTGAATGGTGCTTCGTGGACCAGCTTTCATCACGGTGGCGGTGTCGGCATAGGCTATTCATTACATGCCGGTATGGTAATAGTAGCTGATGGATCTGCTGAAGCAGATAAGAGGCTTAAGAGGGTCCTTAACAGTGATCCCGGTATGGGTATTGCTAGACATGCAGATGCAGGTTACGATATTTCAAAAAAGATAGCAGAAAAGTCCAATGATCTAAGGATACCGATGCTGTAGCCTATGTTTTATACTAGATATAGATATATAGTTAAAGAACTTCTTACACCCTTTGTAATGGGTGTAGTCATATTTACGTTCATACTTATTATGTTCCAGCTCTTAAAGTTTACGGAATTCTTGGTGGTTAATGGTGTTAGTTTTTGGTCTGTATTCATGCTTGTTTACTATTTGATAGTAGCATTCCTTCCAATAACAGTACCGGTATCTTTTTTGTTCAGTGTCCTTTTAGTCTTCAGCAGATTATCTTCTGATAACGAGATACTTGCTTTTAAGGCATCTGGTATATCGATATATAAACTAATGGTCCCAGTGTTCTCCGTGTCGCTTCTAGCCGGGTTGGTCACCTTTTATGTGTCTTTTTATGGTGGCCCTTGGGGGAACAGAAATTTTGAGAATTCACTTCATAAAATAGGTACGAGCAAGGCCACTATACAGATAAAAGAAGGGTTTTTTAATGAGGGGTTTTTAAAGGACTTTGTTCTTTATGCCGGAGTAGTACTTCCAGATGACAATGTTATGGAGAAGGTCTTTGTGTATGATGAGAGGGACAAAGACAACCCTGTTGTAGTAAACGCCAAGAGGTCTCAGCTTAAAATAGATTCAACAACAAGAAGAACAGAACTTTTTCTTTATGATGGGTTTATAACTTTTTTAAAGACTAGTGGTGACAAATACAGAAGAGCAAAGTTCGAACGTTATGATCTTGTTCTGTTCGAGGGGACTATTGTAGGAGATCGTAAGCCTAATCTTCCATCTATGACATTTAGCGAGATAAAACACAATATTATAAAAACAAAACGTGAGGGGAATAAATTAGATTATAACAAATCTTTAGTTGAAGCTAACAGAAGGCTTGCTATACCATTTGCATGCCTTATATTTGGTTTTCTTGGTGTAATGTTCGGTAATACAAATAGTAGGAATATGCAGACTGGAGCGAGTTTTTTAAGTTTTACTGTAATGGTCATGTATTGGCTTATATATATTACAGCAACTAGCCTTGGTTCTAAGGGTTCTATAAATCCTGTTCTTTCAGCCTGGCTTGCCAATATATTCTTCGCTTTTTTTGGTGCATATCTTTTCTTTAAAAAGGGCTGATTCCTTTAATAATCCAGTATATTTTAACCCCTGTTTATGTTATTCGAGTAATATTATGAGAAAACCGGTTGTTCTAATGATACTTGATGGGTGGGGTTACTCTAACCTTAAAGAGGCTAATGCTATATGTGCAGCAAATACCCCGAATCTAGACCATTATATAGCATCGTATCCTGGAACCTTCTTAAAGTGCAGTGGCCTTGAGGTAGGTCTGCCAAGCGGGTTCATGGGTAATTCCGAGGTTGGTCATTTAAACATCGGAGCTGGTCGTATAGTTTATCAAGAACTGACCAGAATAGATAAGTCTATACAGGATGGTGATTTCTTTACTAATGAAAATATTTTAAAAGCTTTTGACATAGCTAAACAAAAGGGGACAAAACTTCATCTCTTTGGTCTTTTATCAGACGGTGGAGTACACTCACATATAAATCATGTTAAAGCATTTCTTGAATTGGCACGACGTGTTAAGTTTCGTGATCTTGTGATACACCCTTTTTTTGATGGCAGAGATACTGCACCAAGGGTAGGCGATGTTTTTCTTGATCGTTTACAAGAAATGATAGGCAAATATTCTGTGGGTTATATAGGAACTGTGTCCGGCAGGTTTTATGCCATGGACAGGGATAAGCGCTGGGATAGGCTTGAAAGGGCGTATAACGCCTTGGTTTGTGGATCACCTTTAACAGAAACCGCTCCGATGGATTATGTTAAGGATAGTTATAAAAGAGACATAGGAGATGAGTTTATAGAGCCTGTGTGTTTTGATATTAATAAAGTTATTTCTGACGGAGATGTTGCCGTTTTTTATAACTTCAGAGCTGACAGGGCAAGGGAGTTGACAGAGGCTTTAACGTTAAACAATTTTGTTGGTTTTAAAAGACTAAAGACCCCCAGATTATCATATTATTTGTGTATGACGGAGTACGACGATAAACTTGGTTTGCCTGTAGCTTTTCCAAAGCAGAATTTAAATAATATAATGGGGGAGATCATATCTAGAGGTGGCATTAAGCAGCTTAGAATAGCCGAAACAGAGAAATATGCTCACGTTACATTTTTTTTCAATGGTGGCAAGGAGACTCCTTTTCCTGGTGAAGATAGGGTTTTGATAGCTTCACCAAAAGATGTTCCGACCTATGACCTAAAACCACAAATGAGCGCAAATGAGGTTACGGAAAGGTTATTGCAAGAGCTAGAAAGGGATTATTATGATTTTGTCGTAGTTAATTATGCTAACTGCGATATGGTTGGACATACGGGGTTTTTTGATGCAGCAGTAAAAGCTGTTGAGACTGTGGACGCTTGTATTGGTAAAGTAGTAAAAAAGGTCTTGGAAAAATCCGGTGTGGTTTTTCTTACTGCCGACCATGGTAATGTTGAAAAAATGAAAGAGGCTGGTCAACCTCATACGGCGCATACAACGAGCGATGTAAGATTTATCGTTATAGATGATAAAGGCAAGGACCTTAGACTTAAGGCAAAGGGTAAGCTTGCAGACATAATGCCCACAATACTATATTTTATGGGCTTGGATAATCCTAAGGAAGCAACTGGCGATAACCTGTTTGAAAGTAAGTAATGGTGGTGTAATATGAGAAGCATGGGTTCAAGAGGCAAAAAGGTTTTTGATACCTCAGTAATGGTGTTTCCAAACTTATTTACTACAGGCAATCTTTTTTGTGGTTTTTACTCTATTATTTTGAGCTTGAAGGGTAATTTTACCGGGGCTGCTTACTTGATACTTGCTGCTGGTGTATTTGATCTGGTAGATGGCAGAGTAGCTCGTCTTGTTAAGGGTGTAAGCGAGTTTGGCAAGGAATATGATTCTTTAGCCGATTTGGTCTCTTTTGGTATTGCTCCAGCTATATTGGCTTATGTCTCCAACTTGATGTTCATACCAAGAATAGGCTGGCTTACGGCGTTTCTCTTGGTTGCTTGTGGAGCACTAAGGCTTGCAAGGTTCAACGTAATATATAAATCAAGGGATCCAAGATTCTTTGTTGGTCTTCCGATACCAATCGCCGCTGTTTCTATAGCGACCTGTTTTCTTTTTATTAAACAGATTGGTGTAGATATAAAGGACAATTATATCTTTATCGCTATTATACCGGTGGTATCTTTTTTAATGGTCAGTGGTATAAACTATAAAAGTTATAAAAAGGCACAAGATTCAGTAAGAAAAGACTTTTTTGCAAATATGGTGATCTTCTTACTTATACTGGTTTTGGTTGCAGTTCATCCAGATCTAATACTTTTTGTTATGGTGTGTATTTATATAGTTCACGGTTTTATTTTGGATTCTTACAACAGGATAAGATCCATGTTGATCAATAAACGAACTAGAAGGAACATTCGTTTTAAGGGCAAAGACGGTGCCGCAGGAATTAGCTAACTACAAACTTATAGTTACCTACATAGGTACTGCCTATAAAGGTTGGCAGGTGCAACCAAACTCACCTACTATACAGGGTGAAATAGAAAGACTGCTTTTAAAGATGTTTAAAGAAAGGGTTGTTCTAAAATATTCAAGCCGTACTGATGCGGGCGTACATGCTCTAGGACAAGTTGCTAATTTTGTTTGTAAGCCTAAATATGATGCGCACGAGATACTTTTGATGCTAAATACTCTTCTT
>CAYVOB010000126.1:0-4443 GCA_964452945.1 uncultured Bdellovibrionales bacterium | reverse complement strand
CCAATGACGCTTGCGAACGCAGGACTGTTGGAAGGCAAGCAATTCAATGTATTCCCATCAGAACTTGAAAAGATAAAGGCAAAGGGCGGGATATTCAATTCCAGCCCCGTTGTAACCGACGGTAACATAGTAACAGGACGTGATGCTGACACAGCCACGGCCTTTGGTCAAAAACTGGCTGAGAAGGTACTGAGCGCTAAAAAGTGAAACACAAAATAACAGGCACAGGTCCGGTAATAATAATCCTAAGAGGTCTCGGCAGAACGCTGGAGTACTGGCTGGACTTTGAGACCGAGCTCGCAAAATATTTTAAGGTTGTGATGGTGGACCTTCCAGGTGTGAACGAACAGAACGAGAAAACACCTCTAACAATAAAGGCCACAACAAAGCTACTGGTCAAAAAAATAGCTGAGCTACGACCGGAGATCGGAGAACCTCCATATCATTTCTTTGGACTTTCACTAGGTGGTCTTGGCGCCATGAGCATAGCATATTACAATCCGGAACTGGTGAATACATTAACTGTGGCCTCATCAAGCATTACACAGTTAGAATCAAAAAGAATAAACCTGATACCGATGCTCAGCCTCCTACTAATGGAGCTGGAACCCGGAAGACCTCCTTATCCAAACAAGAAAATAGGAGAATACCTTGTCTCGCCACAGTACCTAAAAGAACATCCGGATATAATAAAGACCTGGGACAAAATATGGGCCAGGCAAGACTTAAGCAAAGCTAATTTTTTTAGTCAGCTTGTAGCAGCATTATTCTCCCTAACACCAGAAATGGTATCACGCATAAAGGCCCCTACCCTCGTCATTTCCGGCGCAGAGGACCTGTTGGTACCTTTTGAGAACTCAGAGATCATAAAGAACTGCATCCCTAATTCCGTACACATAAGAGTTCCTGATGCCGGACACGATATAACTACGGAAAAACCGGCAATGATAGCAGAAATGTTAAACGACTTTGCAAGCACAAAAGACCTGGATGCTGTAAGAACAAAGTTCCAGGAGAATAAAGAAGCACCTGAACTGGTACAACTTAAAAGACTGGAAAAGATGTTCGGTGACATAATCATAATGGAAAAGCTTGGAGAGGTTGAACATAAGGGTTACAGGTCGCAAATAGATGCCTTCTTTATCTCACATAAACCGCGGCCGGAGCTCCCAACCATAGCGTTCTTTTCCTGTTTCCACGGCGTAGAGTGGATAGGAAGCCGCGTTCTTGTAAACTTTATTGAACACTTGATAAGAGAAATAACCTGGGACGAGGACATAAAGAACATAACAGAAAAAGTTAATATTTGCGGCATACCGATAGTAAACCCGATAGGAAAGATAGAGCACTACCGCTCGAACGGAAATGGCATAGACCTGATGAGGAATTCCCCCGTAAAGGCTAAAAAGGCTATCCCTCTTTTAGGAGGACAAAGGTTCTCAAGACACCTGCCCTGGTATATGGGTAAGGGGCTGGAAAAAGAGAACGAGATAGTCATTAAATTCCTGGACCAATATGTTTTCCCGTCTGACTTCAAAATGAGCATAGACATTCACAGTGCTTTCCTTAGGGACTCAAGGATATGGATACCATACGCTTCAGGAAAGGAGCTGCCGGCAAAAGAAGCAGAGGTTTTTTTGCAGGTAAAGAAGATGCTAAATAGCATCTATAAATACAACCCATACAGGTACGAAAAACAAGAAAGTATCTACAAAACGAACGGTGACTTTTGGGATTATAACTTTGACCGTCATAACGAATTACATAAGGGGACCTACCTTCCACTAACCCTGGAAATAAGCTCCTGGAGCTGGTCCCTACGGAACATCTTTAGGCGCTGGTCCATGGAGGCACTTTTCAACCCCTTCAACATTAAAGATAGCAATTCCGAATACATAAAACACATTATGGTCTTTGATTTTTTAATAAGGTTCGTCAAGAATTTTCAAAGCAATAAATCCTGATAACAAATTCTTTCCTTATGGTATAATGCCTTCATCATTAAACCAGATATGGGGGATTTATGAGAACAACAAAAAGAACTACAAAGTGTGCAACAAGGACAACTAAGTCAAAAAAGACGACTGGAAAAGGTTTGAGTACACCGGTACAGCCAGATAAGATCCTTGGTAACATCGTCGGTATGAATGCTATGCCAAGAACTATGATCGTTAAAAAACTTTGGAACTACATCAAGAAAGAAAATCTTCAGGACACAAAGGACAAAAGAACCATCCTCGCAGATGCTAAATTGAAACCATTCTTTGGAGCCAACAAACTGAACATGATGAAGATCGCGAGCTGCATTTCTAAGCATTTGGACTAAGTTAGGACAAAAGACCTATCAAAAAGCCCCGGCGACATTAAGTCGTCGGGGCTTTTTTTATTATCCGTTAGCCTACTCCCATAAAGCGTATTTTGTCCTTAAAACGCGTTATAAGTATATCTTTTAGAGCCCTGTGAGGAGTAAGGTTAAATTCAGGATCTACTTCTACCATCCTCTGGGCTTCTGTTCTTGCGAGTATAAGAGTATCCATGTCACGCAGTAAGTTAGCTATCCTTAAGCCAGGGATACCGTGTTGTCTTGTCCCCAAAAATTCTCCAGGTCCTCTTAATGCAAGGTCTTCTTCTGCTACCTTGAAACCATCGTCGGTGTTGACCATGGTAGTAAGCCTTCTTACCCCGATCTCATTAAGTCCACCTTCGGCCATCATGATACAAACGCTTCTGGTCTCTCCTCTGCCGATGCGTCCCCTCAACTGATGAAGCTGTGATAATCCAAAACGCTCCGGATGCTCTATGAACATCACAGTCGCATTAGGTACATCTATCCCTACCTCTACCACCGTCGTAGACACCAAAAGGTTGGTCTTTCCTTCCTTAAACTCCTTCATCACCTCTTCTTTTTCCTCTGAACGCATCCTTCCGTGAAGCAACCCGACATTGTACCCCTTGAACTCGTCGGCTAAATGCCGTGCAGCGTCCTTAGCATTCTTTAACATTATCTTGTCGCTTTCCTCCACAAGAGGATAGATGAAATATGCTTGTCTCCCTTTTTTCAACTCTTCCCTTATGAAATCATAGACTACGGCCCTTTTGTTCTCGTAGACCAGTTTGGTGATTATTGGAAGCCTTCCTGCCGGTTTTTCGTCTATTATGGAAACATCAAGATCGCCATACAGCGTCATCGCAAGAGTCCTCGGGATCGGCGTCGCAGTCATGACAAGAACGTCCGGGTTGCCCTTGTTCACAAGGTTAAGCCTTTGCTCAACACCGAACCTGTGCTGTTCGTCGACTATGATCATTCCAAGGTTCTTGAACTTTACATCATCCTGTATTACTGCGTGAGTTCCTATCAAAAAGGCCACATCGCCTTTTTCTAGCTCCTGTTTTATGGCTAGTTTTTTGTTCTTTGGCACTGAACTTACCAAAAGCTCTGCATTAAAATCAGAACCAAATAGCTTTTTGAAATTCTTGTAATGCTGCTCGGCAAGTATTTCTGTTGGAGCCATGATGGCTGCCTGGAAACCATTCAACATGCATATTACAGCAGCGTAAAAGGCCACAACCGTTTTTCCGGAACCGACATCTCCCTGGATAAGCCTGCTCATGGGTTCAGGCTTTCTCATGTCATCAAGTATTTCCTCTATGACCCTTTTTTGGGCGTTGGTCAGCTCAAAGGGTATCTTGCTTTGCAAAAGGTCCAGCCATTCCTTTTTGACGTTAAAACTTATCCCCTTTTTCTTTTTTATACCCCTTCTCCTTAATGCAAGAGCAAGCTCCAGTACAAAGAACTCGTCGAAGATAAGTCTTTTCTGCCAATCTGTCCTAAAGTCCCTGAGTTTTTGTATATCCGTACCCTTGGACGGAAAGTGGACTTCCCTAAGGCTCTCCCTTAAAGACGGCAGTTTCATCCTGTCCAAAAGGGGCTGAGGCATAAAATCATCAACGGAATTGGAAAAGACCTCAACCATGTTATACATAATCCTGCGTATGAGCTTTTGCTTTAAGCCTTCAGTCTCGGAATAGATCGGGACTATCCTGCCATAATGGATCTTGTCGTCAGAAGATTCCTGCTCATCCACGATCTCTATGTCAGGATGATGTATCTCCATCCTTCCACTATACAAACTGGTAGTACCAGATACAAAGACCTTGCTCCCTGCCTTCAACATATTCAACATAAATCTTTCATTAAAATTAAACCATTTGCAGTTTATCTGACCGGTACCGTCACCCACCTTAACAGTGAAGATCTTTCGCTTCCCGCCTTTCATCCTCAGGACATCTCTGTCCAATATCTGCCCATTAAAAAGTGCGTACTCCATTGGCTGAAGCTCGGCTATCTTTCTTAACTTGCTCCTATCCTCGTAGGTCCTCGGTAAAAAATAAAAAGCATCGCCTACCGACGAGATCTCTTTACGTCCAAGCAGAGCGGATATC
>CAYVOB010000125.1:0-4570 GCA_964452945.1 uncultured Bdellovibrionales bacterium | reverse complement strand
TTTGTTTTTTTATTTTCTCGTTTCCGTCTATAAACACTTGGTGCCCGGAGTGAGACTCGAACTCACACAGCTCGTAAGAACCGAGGGATTTTAAGTCCCTTGCGTCTGCCATTCCGCCATCCGGGCTTTTAAAGACAAGATAAAATATACGCCGTTCAATTATCTGTCAAACTCTTTCAAGCTCCATGAGCCAAAACCCTACATGATTATCCTTTTGAAAAATTTTATTTGAATTATAACTCAAAAATATGTAATATATACAAACTTTTGATATCAAAACTAAGGATCGTTTTTTTATGCCATCCATTTGTGCTGATAGGAATTTTAAAGAAATTACAAATACTGCTGTGCACAAAAGCGTAAAAAATTTCCCTAATGACATTTCAAAAAAAATAGCAACAGAATTTCAGACACTTGTAGCAAAACTTTACAACGATCTTGCCCCCACTATTTTGTTAAGTGGCGGAGCCTACAAAGGAATTAATAATGGTACCGTTATTGCATGTACACACTTAGAGGAGACTCAAAAATGAAGAGATTTATCCTGCTCGCCTTACTTTTAACAAGTACTCTAATGATCAATAAAGTTTTTGCTGAGGATGACGGGAATAGATATGTAGTGTTCATAGGTTCCGGTGAGGTCGGTGATCCCATGATCACCTGGCAAAAAGTCGGTGATGAAGTAAAAAAGCCATCTATCTTCACAAACGAAATACTAAAGGACGAGACTCTACCTATGGTGATCATAGCACCTGAGGCCGCCGCAGGACAAATCCCTCCGGGAGTTGAAAGGCTCATCCGAAATTATAGACAGATAAATGATGAGGAACCAGTTGTTATCCTGCTCAACAAGGAAACAATGGCAAAAATAAACTCCAGCCTAAAAACTGAACTAGAAGAATTAGGATTGGTCCTGGAAGATAATAAAATTAGTGTAAAGACCTCTGACCAGGTCCAGCCAAACACATTAAAAACAAGGCTCAACAACAAATTAAGCGATTTCCCGACCATGGGCACTCTGCTTATAAAAGATGCCATCCAGGCTTTCGCATGTTACTACTTGATATACCTGTCTGGAGCCATTCCAGACCCTGCAGCTTGGCAGATAATTACCTTTATATCCGTGAACCTGGTCGTAACTACCGGGATAAATCTGTTCATAGAAGAATTCATAAAGGTAAGAAGCGCTGCTGCAAATGTATTCAAAACTGGCATAGACAAAACATTCGATGCTGTAACCAAGACTTTTCAGAACATCAAGGATTACATCGGTGACTTCAGGGAAAAAAAGAACCATAAAAAATTATTAAGGGCCACAGCGGCAAGAATGGCCACAGACGGAGATATAAGTTCAAGTAAATTTGATGGATGGATGAGGAAAACAGCCAAATTCCTTATAAGAGGAGACATGGCATTCCAAACTTTTTGTGTAGGCATGCCAATGATGTTCGCAGGCTGGGCTATCTGGGGAACACCCAATGAAGCCTTTAACTTTGCAAACAGCTATTTGGGTATGACCGCCACAGGTTGGTGGACTGTTGCATGCGCGGGCATCGGTTTATCCATCGTTAATTCACTCTCCGGTGTTCCCTTGGACCTTACAAATTCTTATTTCAATAAGGTAGGCGTCTTCAGCAACAGAGTAAGCATCTGGTTGTCCCTTGTAATGGAAGGGATCTGGCAAAAGGACAAGCTGGGACAAGTGGGTTCTGTAGACTTTAACATGATCGCGAACAAACTTGTGGCATATGCATCATTACCCGTTTATCTTTTGGCTCACTGGTTATCCCCTGCAGCAAATGCCAAGGACATCGTAGTAAAGCCTGAAGAGGACAAATTCAACGAGGTCATGAACGACCTAAACACTGCTCTCAACAGTGTAAGTGGGCTAACAAAAGAAGCAGAAATAATGGCCCGTCTACAAAAGAGAGAGCGCTCAAAGCTCGGTATAGGATTTTTGGATAAACTATTCGCAAAGCCTGATACACAGCTATTGTTGGACCTTACATATATAATGCAAAAATATATAGATGACGGAACCTTTGACAAAGCCGGACTCACTGACAAAGCAGAACTTAGCTACCTTCTTGAAAGTCTCAAGATGATAAGGGATAACCATAATAATCCTCAAGACCAAAATCCTTTGTCCTTGTCCACCAAAGAGGAGAACACCATAATCTCCGAGGCTGAAGAGGCAGTGAACACTGCAAGGGACTTTAACAGTATCAAGCCATCTTTTTGGAAAGAATGCGGAAGGACCATCAAGAAAAATACTATTAAATTATTGGGGGTCTTTGGATGGAAAAACACAGAGACTGCAGAAAATAATATTATAGCTACTACTGAAACAAAAAAAGGGACAACAGTTTTGGAGACAGAAGAGCTCGGCAAGGGTACTGTTGAGTACTACTTGGATATGGCTAATAAAGCAGAGACCCTGTACGAAGCCCGTGACTTCCTCTCAAAAGCAGCGCTCGTAGCAGATGGAGACAAGGATCTGCTTGCAAAAATAGATGCTGCAGAAATATCTATCAACGCAGTACCCAAGAACACTTTGATAGAAAGGCTAAAAAGCTCCTCAATACCTGAAGTCGATATCCTGTTTAATGAAAACCTAAACAAGGACGCTGCAATATTGTACATGGCTGCTTACATCTCTAATACGCTCTTAGGCAGGATAAGTAGCCCCGAAATGACAGAAATAACAATGGGCACACCTGAGAACAACTTTGAGGATGGTCTTATATCTGTTGCAGACAGGATAATAGCTAAGATGCCGCAAGCAGAAGCCTCTGCAGCCCAACTTACATTAAGAAAGCTAAGGCTCCTTATACTCTGCAGCAATGATCACCTTAACTTTGATGGTGAAGAAGTGGATATCGTAGAGTTCTTAACTTCAGAGTTTAATACTTCGTTCTCCAGCCTATTCCTTGGTAAGGGAGAAGGTGTGTTGGAAGAGCTGACCGAGAACAAGTTCAATTCAACACTAAAAGCCTTGGATAAGAGTTTAAGGTTGGAAGGTATAGAAAGATATAATAGAATCCTGGATGGGTTTGGCATTATCAAAAAGTAATTAAAAGGATGGTCTGCTCATGTTGAAACTTCGGAAGCTGTTCTTTTCGTTCTCCCTCTTCTTCTTAATTCACCTCTCTGTATCAACAGTACTATTCGCCGACGACAAACCCCAAAAACATGTAAACGTATTGGCCCCTTTGACTATCGGCAACCCGTATGACATGAGCTCAGAGGAATCTGTAAATGCATGGCAGGAATTTGATCTAATGCTGGCGAAATTAAAAGAGGCAGGAGCGAATGGCCTTGAGTTCGATATATGGTGGGGGTTGGTGGAAATAGCCCCTAATGAATATGATTGGTCTTACTACGACAAGATGCTCGCCTTGATAGAAAAACATGGTCTGGAACCGATACCTATACTCTCTTTTCATAAACTCGGCGAATCGGTAGACGACGGTGACAAACATATAGATATGCCAAAACACGTGATCATAAAGGGAGAGAATGTCCTTTATAAACCTTATGATAATTACGAGAATGTAGCATCCAAGGAGATCAATAACCAGGCAGTCGCTCCATGGGGATTCCAATCTGTTGCCACTTATTACAAGAATTTTATGCAGGAGTTTAGATCACATTTTGGAACTCACAAAACGATAAAGCAGGTCATAATCAGTGCCGGACCAGCAGGAGAACTAAGATACGCTTCATACACAGAGACGCAAGGATACCCTGGGCCCGGAAGGCTAATGGTATATACCAGCGCGGCCATTCAGAGTTTTAGGGATTATGCAAAGGAATATTTCAACAATGATATAAATAAACTGAACGATGCTCTTTCATTTTCGCTTTCTAGTTTTGATGGTCTATATCCCCCCACAGGCAAGGATTTCTTTAAGAAGGGATATCACTACTCAGAGTACGGAAAATTCTTCTTCAAATGGTATCACGAAAAATTGATAGCTCATGGTAAAGGGATGTTGAGCATGGCCGTGGGTGTTTTTAACCTAGATCCTGATTCCCCCTTTGCTGATGGTCTCAAGATACGATTAAAGATCGCAGGGCTCCATTGGAATTTCAATCAAAACGTACCCAATGAATACAGGCTCACAGAAATGTTCGCAGGATATATAGTCCCTGGGCAAAATGCCGACCAGGGTTATAAAGACATAATGAAAATGATAAAAGAGGAGTCCGACCTCTCTGTCAAAGCCGGTAAACCAGCAGCAGGAGTGATATATACAGCCATTGAAATGAGCAATCACACCTCTTACGCCAAAGATGGCACTTATGTCGTTTCAAAAGCAAAGGACCTGGCGATCAAGATGTCCGGATTCGCAGAGGAATTCGGTATAGATATCTCAGGTGAGAATGCGCTTCCCACCATGGGAGATCCTAACTTTTGGACCAATATGCTTGAGGCTATAAACGACGGGTATTCTGAGGCTACACTTTTAAGAAGTGAGCATTTTGAAGACGCTAATAACATGGATGCGCTAACCAAGTTCATCCAGGGAGTACGTGCATATAACCAGACAGAAGTAAATCCCATACT
>CAYVOB010000124.1:0-4641 GCA_964452945.1 uncultured Bdellovibrionales bacterium | reverse complement strand
GGACGTGATCTTGTTGCGGGTGTTCCAAGGACCGTGGTCGTGGATGCCGACGAGATGCGGGATGCTTTGTCTGAGCCCGTTAATGCAATAGTTGAGGCTGTAAAGGTGGCTTTGGAAAGGACACCGCCTGAACTTGCAGCCGATATAGTCGATAAAGGTATAGTCCTGACTGGTGGAGGCGCACTATTAAGGAACCTGGAAGTTCTTTTAAGGGAAGAAACAGGACTTCCTGTAATGCTTTCAGAGGATCCTTTGACAGCGGTCGTTATGGGTGCGGGCAAGGCCCTGGACCAGATAGATACGTTGCTTAAAGGTGTAACGATAGAGTAGTTTAGGGGCCTTTTAGATGTTGGATTTTTTCCAAGGTAAATTCAAGGAAATCTTAGTAATACTGACCCTGGTACTTGTTCTTGTGACAGTTAATGCTGTGCACAGAACAGAAGGCGAGATGCGTTGGTATGACAAGGCTGTCGTTACCGTTACTGCTCCACTACAGTATGTGATGAACATCGTAATAAAGGGTACTACTCGTTTTGCAGAGGACTACGTTTTTATCCAGAGTGTGAAAAAGGATAACAAAGAACTTTTGCTGGAGAACCAAAAACTTTTATATAAGATCAATCAGATTACTGAACTTGGTCTTGAAAATACAAGGCTTAGGAACATGTTGAGTATGAAGGAAAGAATGCCTATCAACATGATCTCGTCGCTGGCTATAGCCGAGGATATCAATCCTTCTTTTAGATCCATCAGGATAGACAGGGGAACAGAGGACGGGGTCAAAATAGCAATGCCTGTCATAAATTATTATGGTGTCGTTGGGCAGGTGATAAGGGTTTTCCCAAAATACAGTGATGTAATGTTGATAACGGACCCGAACTCATCAATAGATGCCTTGATACAGGAAGGCAGGGCGCGAGGCATCCTGAATGGGCAGGGGACTGCTTATTGTAAGTTAAAATACCTGAACAGGTTAGATGAGGTAAAGGTCGGCGATAAAATAGT
The DNA here is from genome assembly GCA_964452945.1 of uncultured Bdellovibrionales bacterium. Classification (GTDB taxonomy): domain Bacteria; phylum Bdellovibrionota; class JAFGOL01; order JAFGOL01; family JAFGOL01; genus CAYVOB01. Next base: position 3,636 of record CAYVOB010000124.1, on the reverse strand, counting down.
CACCTCCGGGATAGAACAACGTTTTCCCAAAGGCCTTGCGATAGGTGAAGTAGTGGAAGTGCATCGTAAGAATTACGGTGTCACTCAGGAAGTCGTAGTTAGACCAACGGTGGAGTTCAATAAGGTAGAGGAGGTCTTTGTCATTAAGAGTCAAAGCCTATGAGATTTGGACTTAACAATGTTCTGGGGTTTTTTGGGTTTCTTGGGATCATCCTTGTTTCCATAGTCTTGCAAAGCACATTGATCAATGGTGTGCTCTCTCCGTATATTTATCCGGATATCTTACTGACGATTATCGTGTACATAGGCTTAAGGCGTGGGCTTATAGAAGGTATTTTGTGGACGCTGTTTATCTCTCTCGCGTATAGTTTTAATTCAGGGTTTAGCGGACTTGCTCCTTTTTTGTTTCTTCTGCTTGTCCTTTTTTCTTCGCGTTATATAGGAAGGAACTTTTATCTACTTACTATCAAGGAATATTTTCTTGGTTTGGCCGTGCCCATACTTGCTCAAAAATTATTGCTCTCAGTATGGCTCTATTGGTACAACATAAGTGTCATGCCACTGGCCATCTTGCAGTCAATTACGACCACGCTTTGTTCAGCGTTAGTGGGGCTACTCATATTAAAACTGCTTTCCTCTCTTGATGTATGGAGCGGAAGACTGGATGTGACATCATTAATAGGAAAGAAGGGTTAACTTTAAGATGGCAACCAAACTAAGCAGCCATGACGAGATAAGAGCCTACGAGGACAGATATAAATATCTGTACATGCTGATCCTGTTGTTCTTTGGACTTCTTATGATGAGGCTCTGGTACCTTCAGTTATATAAGGGTAACGAATTTTTCCTTTATGCAGAAAGGAACAGAATGTGGCAGGAAAAGGACCGTGCACCAAGAGGCATGATATTTGACAGGAATGGGAAATTACTTGTAGATAACCAACTTTCCTTTGACGTCGTAGTGAGGTCACAGTATTTGGGTGAGAAGGATGATGAGGCGAGCACAAAGACCAAGGAAGCGACATTAAAAAAATTATCTGAGCTCATAGATGTCCCTCTGGAAGATATAAAGTTAAAACTGTTAAAGGCAAAGAACCTTCCTGTTTTTTATCCCGTAGTCGTTGCTGAAGATGTAGACAGGGATAAGCTTGGGATAGTTGAAGCTAACAAGTTATTCCTTCCTGGCATCAATGTTATAGCTAGGAATAAAAGGGTTTATCTTTATGGCGAGGCCATGGCCCATTTGATAGGTTACATGGGCGAAGTTAGCAAACCCGAGATGAACAAATATAACCGTACTTATGATCTTAAAGATAAAAAACTGGCTATGGGTGATTATATTGGCAAATTCGGTCTTGAAAAAACAATGGACCTTGACCTAAGGGGAATAGACGGTGCGGAGTACGTTATTGTTGATGCGAACGGAAGGATGAAGAGTGCAGAAGAGGCAAAAGCAATTTTTGGTGATCTCCCTACGACCAAAAGTGTTCCTGGCACGAATCTTACATTGACCATAGACAGCGATTTACAGGAGCTCGCTTATAAATATTTTAAGGATGGTAATAGAAAGGGTGCTGCCATTGCGATAGATCCAAGGAGCGGTGAAGTGCTGACTATGTTTAGCTACCCTTCCTTTGATCCTACTGTGATGTCGCTTGGCGTTACTCCGGAGATGTTGAAGGAATTGAAGAGTAACCCCTTTAGGCCTTTCTATAATAAGACCATACAAGACCACTACTCACCTGGTTCTACGTTCAAAACACTGGTTGCGTTATCGGCGCTGGAAGAAAACGCTGTTGATGATAATACAAAAATAAGCTGTGCCGGTAGACTATGGTTTGGCAACCGTTATTTCCACTGCCATAAAAAGGAAGGACATGGGGCTGTAGGCCTTCATGAAGGTATAGTAAGGTCCTGCGATATAGTTTTTTATAAATTAGGTATAAAGCTCGGCGTAGATAAGGTATTTAAATACGCCTCCAAACTTGGTTTGTCACAAAAAACCGGTATAGATCTTCCGGATGAGACAAGTGGTCTAATGCCTTCTTCTGCATGGAAGATGAAGCACTATGGCGTAAAGTGGATGCCCGGAGAAGATCTTTCCATGGCGATAGGGCAGGGCTACGATCTTGTAACACCACTACAGTTAGTAAATTTGTATGCGGGAATGGCAACGGGGAAGATATATAAACCATATGTCGTAAAGACCATGCAGGATGCTGAGGGGAACATTGTGTCTAAAACTGTACCCAAGGTGAACTCTACAATAGATATAAAACCTATAAATAAAGAGTTCCTGATGAAAGCGCTTTGGGGAGTTGTTAATGAGCAGTCCGGTACTGCGTGGTATCACAGGGTAGATGGACTTGATATAGCGGGTAAGACTGGGACGGTACAACTTGCGGGTATAAGCGCAAAGGACATATATAGAAAATGCGAGAACCTTCCTGAATTGAAACGTTATCACGGCTGGTTCGTTGGGTTCGCTCCTTATGACAAACCAGAAATTGCAGTCGCTGTAATAGCTGAGCATTCTTGTCACGGCAGCAGCGGAGCGGCACCACTAGTTACACAGTTAATAAAGGCTTACTATGAGAAATATGGTTTCGACGGAAAAAAAGACAGATTAAAAGGTAAAGATGCTGTAAGCGAAGTCAGAAAAGGTCCGGAGATAGTGGAGTAATAAAGTGGCAGGTTTTTCCAGATTACAAGAGAAGATGGTAAAATACGACTTTAGCGTCGTTATTTTTAGCTTGATAATAGTCATTATAGGTCTTTTTAATGTTTATAGTGCAACCATAGTAACAGAAGGGTTTGACTTCTTTAAACGTCAATTGATCTCTGCCGTTATAGGGGTTGTGTTAATGGCAGTGTTCGCCTTCATAGACTATAGAAAACTCGGGCGTTCGGTTTATTTTGTTTACGGCATCAATATTCTCTTATTGTTGATAGTTCTTGCCGTGGGTCGTTCCGCTCTTGGTGCAAAAAGATGGATATCGTTTGGGTTCATAACGCTGCAGCCGTCGGAGTTGATGAAGATAAGCCTTATGCTGATGCTTGCTCGTTATTTTGCAAACGATAGTAATGTGGAAGGATACACCCTCAGAGAACTATTAGTACCGGCTATTATAATAGGTATCCCCGCGGCGCTAATAATAGTGGAACCTGACCTGGGATCGACGATGATGTTGCTTGTCGCTTCTTTTAGCGTCCTCCTGTTTGTTAAGATAAGGATGCAAAGTCTTATAGTACTGGCCGTGGCTGCTATGATAGCGGTCCCGATAATATATAATTTTGCTTTAAAGGATTATCAAAAACAACGAGTCATAACGTTCCTTGATCCAGCCTCTGACCCCAAAGGTTCTGGATATAATTCCATACAGTCAAAGATCGCCGTTGGCAGCGGGCGCTTTATGGGTAAGGGTTTTAAGAAGGGGACCCAATCGCAGTTGAACTTTTTGCCGGAACATCACACAGATTTTGTGTTTTCTGTTTTTTCAGAAGAGCATGGTTTTGTGGGATCCTTTGTACTGATCCTTTTATATCTGATGCTGTTCGTCTCCGGATTCAGGATAGCTGCGCGTGCCGACGACAAGTTCGGGGTCATACTTGCCATGGGAATTACGTCCATAATGT
>CAYVOB010000123.1:0-4646 GCA_964452945.1 uncultured Bdellovibrionales bacterium | reverse complement strand
AAGGTGTTGAGAACTTGGAGGTTCCGGTGTCACGTTCAAAAGCAAAGGACCTTAAAACGATATTCAAGATCTAAAAGCTTCTTTTATTATCCATATCACGTCTTTTTCGCTCATAGGGACTACACCATAAATACAATTCTCATCATCGCCATAGGTCTTTATTGCTGCTTTTGCAACCGCTTCCACATCTATTTTTGGTATGCCACAGGTCTTAAGTTCCCTTAAGGCACCTATATCGTTAAGCCATGCTCTTATATCTCTTATGGCATTTTCTCCATCGGTGTAATGGCTAAGGTTACCATGCAACATGAAGCCGGCAAGCCTTGTTATCTTTTCTTCATTATGTTTTAAGTCGAATTTTAAACATGCAGGTAATAGCCATGCAAGACCAAGCCCATGAGAAATATCGTAGATACCGCTTAAAGCATGTTCTATCTCGTGTATGGGCCAGCCGCCATTTCTGCCACTCAATATCCCTATCATGGCAACGCTAGAGCACCAGCTTAAGTCTTCTCTCGCATTTGTATTTTGGGGATCGTTAAGAAGGGTCTCTATCGCTTCCTTTGAAGTCCTTATAAGACCAAGCGTTATGTAGTCAGGGACCCTTACGTTATCTTTATTGGAAATATAGGTCTCCACACAGTGGCAAATTATATCAACAGCCCCGTCTATTATATAACTTGTCGGGACGGTAAGGGTCAGGTCAGGATCTATTATGGCAAAACGAGGGATTACCTTTGAGCTGTGGAACACCGACTTTATTTTTAGTTCAGCATTGGTTATGACAGAACCGGCATCAACTTCTGAACCCGTAGCAGCGAGCGTTGGGATGCATATTATTGGGAGAGCGTCGTTTATTTTCTTAGGTTTCTTGTCGCCAAGATCACAGTAGTCCCAGATATCATCGCCTCTTATAGCAGCTACAGCGATACCTTTTGAAGCATCCATGACCGAACCTCCACCGAGGGCGATGATCATGTCCGCTTTGACTTCCCTAGCTATTTGTGCGGCTTTGTTGATAGTGGAGTGTCGAGGATTTGGTTCTATACCCTCAAAGACAGTATAAATGATTTTTTCTTCATTCAGATATCTTTGCAACTTATCAAGGTATCCGTGTTTTTTTACAGAACCTTTACCTATGACTATTAGAGCATTCTTTCCGGTTTCCCTTGCTGCCCTTTTGATTCTCTCAAACTCTCCTCTTCCAAAAAATACCGTAGTTGGTATTTGAAGTTTGAATTTGTCCATATTTTTTCTCCTTGGGCTGATTTATTACTACGAAAAGGTGTTTTTTCCAAACGGTTCACTGTTCAAAAACTACCATTCGATGGAAAGATGAGGCATAACAATATTATAGGTATTGAATAGAGGTGTAAATATGGGAAAACTCTAGGCACTTAAGGGAGTAAACCATGTCAATATATCTTGGTATAGATGTTGGATCGATCACCATAAAACTTTCTGCGTTCGCAGATAAGGAACACTGGAAGCAAATAGATAAGTTGGTCTCTCAGGATAAGGGTTATCGATGGACCAATTATTACCTTGCAGAAAGAAGGCTCTTTGTTATTGAGCCGGTCAGAGTAGAAGGGCAACCAAGAGAGGTTTGTAGGTCCCTTATAAACAAGATAGAGGCTGACCTTTCAAAGGGGGCTGTAAAAGGGCTTACTCTTACAGGTTCAGGTGCAAGGTTCGTTGGTGCTAATCTTGGTGTTAAATCAATAACTGAGTTCAAGGCCATAGCAGAAGTATTTAAATATCTTTACCCCGATGTTAGATCTGTGTTTGAGATAGGTGGTGAGAACTCAAAATATTTAGGCCTAAGGGATGGTTTGATAGCGGATTACGAGACCAACGGTGATTGTGCTGCAGGTACAGGCTCGTTCCTCGACCAGCAAGCAAAACGTCTTATGTATGAAATAGAGAATGTCGGAAGTGTTGCCCTTGGTGCAACAAGAGCCGCCGTCATAGCGGGAAGATGTTCTGTGTTCGCAAAGTCTGACATGATACATGCACAACAGAAAGGATATACTCCTGCAGAGATATTAAAGGGACTTTGTAATGCGATCGCGATAAATTTTAAGGGCAATCTATTAAAGGGGAAGGATTTTTCCACCCCGGTAGCTTTTATAGGTGGTGTAGCTCTTAATAATGCAGTGGTTAATTCCATCAAGGATAATTTTGAACTGTCGAGTTCTGATTTTATGGTACCTGATTTCCCTCAGTATATGGGTTCTATAGGGGCTACTATATATGAGACCAATCATGAGTCTGTTAATACGTTGGATCTGAAGAGCGCTAATTTTGAGGATGTTTTTCCTACCTATGATCCATTAGACATGAACCAAGTGGTCCTGTTAAGGAATGAAGTCCCTAAATATAAAATGCCTAAGACCAAAAATAAAATAGATTCCTACCTAGGCATAGATATAGGTTCGGTAAGTACGAACCTTGTGGTGATAGATAACGACGGCAACGTGATGAAAGAGATATACCTTATGACTGCGGGCCGCCCAATAGAGGTGGTGGGCGAGGGACTAAAGGAAATAGAAAAGGAGCTTGGTGACAAAATAAACATAAAAGGAGTTGCTACTACAGGATCAGGAAGGGAACTTATTGGAGAGCTGGTAGGTGCTGACGTAGTTAAAGATGAGATCACGGCTCATAAGACTGGTGCATCGTTCATAAGCCGTAAATATTTTAACGAGGATGTTGATACCATATTCGAGATAGGTGGACAGGATTCAAAGTTCATTAGTCTTGATAAAGGCGTTGTTGTAGATTTTCATATGAACGAAGCCTGCTCTGCTGGTACTGGTTCTTTTCTACAGGAACAGGCGGAAAAACTAGGCGTTCAAATAAAGAATGAATTTGCACAAAAGGGTTTATCCTCTAAAAAACCTATAAACCTTGGTGAAAGATGTACGGTATTCATAGAAAAGGACCTTAACAATTATCAGCAAAAAGGAGCGGAGTTAAAGGATCTTATTGGCGGTCTCGCATATTCAGTCGTGCATAACTATCTTAACAGGGTTGTACGTGGCAGACATATCGGAAAGATAATCTATTTTCAGGGTGGCACTGCCTACAACGACGCTGTAGCAGCAGCGTTTTCCAAGGTACTTAATAAACGTATCATAGTTCCTCCTCATAACGGAGTTATGGGTGCAGTAGGTATGGCTCTTATAGCAAAGGAGAATTTTGAGAGGACGAGTAAAACCACTACTTTTAGAGGCTATGATATCTACGCCACAAAGTTCTCTTTAAGAGAGTTCACTTGCAATGCATGCTCTAACCAGTGTGACATACAAGAGTTCAGTGTAGATAATAGGAAAACTTACTGGGGAGATAAATGTTCAGACAGGTTCAGAAAAGCTGTAAAAACAGGTATCGCTCCTGTAACAACTGATGTTTTCAAGGCTAGAGAAGACCTTCTTTATTCAGCTTTCAACAAGTACCATAGCGGTGTTGATCAAAATAAAAAGACCATAGGTTTTCCTATGGCCATGTATTTTTATGATCGTTTGCCATTCTGGGCGACTTTTTGGGGAGAGCTTGGTTTTAAAATGGTCCTATCTGATCAGACGAACAAGAAGATCATCAAGCAGGGTGTTGAATCGGTTATAGCCGAGCCATGCTTTCCGGTAAAGGTAACTCATGGTCATGTGTTGAACCTGATAGAAAAGAACCCTGACTATATACTTTTACCATCGATGATAAATTCGGAATGTCCCGGTTCAAACGATAAAGACAAGGCTGTAGGAAGAAGACAGACCTATTTTTGCTTCTGGGGGCAGACATTACCGGAAGTCATAAAAGGCAATCAAAGGTTCAAGGGATTTGAGAATAGGTTCCTTATGCCTAAGGTTGAGCTTAGGGAAGGTGACAGTTTTGTAATCGATGACCTTGTTATGTATCTGAGGAAAAGATTCTCTTGGCTTACACACAGCGATATAGAAAAGGCTTATTTTAAGGGCAAGGAGGAACTGAACAGGTTCAGGACCAGTCTTTATGAACTTTATGAGCAAACAATAGAGGCTGTCAACAAGTCGGGCAGGGAACTGGTTGTTATAGTAGGCAGGCCTTATAACGTTAATGATAAAGGTATGAACCTTAATATCGCGTCAAAGTTAAGGGACCTATACGGCGTTAATGTTATACCGATGGATGCGGTCGATCTTTTGAACGACGATATAGCGGATATACATGACAATATGTTCTGGGGTTATGGAAGACGCATACTTGCAACATTAAAGCAGATCAGGAACAATAAACATCTTCATATCATATATGTGACGAACTTTCAGTGTGGACCGGATTCCTATATAAAGCATTTTGCACCAACAGCCCTTGGTAAGTCGTATCTTACACTTCAGTTCGATGGACACGGTAACGATGCTGGTATGTTGACTCGCTGTGAGGCTTACCTTGATAGTAAGGGTGTGTTCAGAAAAGCAAAGATCACAGACAACAAGACGACTGGAGAGGTAAGGGTATGAATATGAATACAAGTCAAAATACAAAGACCGGTTTGTTTGGAAAGACTTTATATGTACCGGGTATGGACTATGCAGCATCCAGGCTTATGTGCTCAACTTTAAGGTCCGTTGGGATAAATGCGATCCCTAATATTACTTCAGATACTA
>CAYVOB010000122.1:0-4657 GCA_964452945.1 uncultured Bdellovibrionales bacterium | reverse complement strand
CAGAAAAATAGAGACCGCCAGGGCAGAACTGATCGACTCAGGAGGAGCAGTACTTGCCGTAGCAGAAGGTAAGTTCTTTCAAGTTGCAGAAGAAGATGAGAAGGAATTGTTAAAAACCTTTGCGCATTGTTGAAGTTTTCTCAAAAATAACTTGAAATCTTTCGCTGGAAAGACTAAAACCCGTAAGGCTTTGAAAAGATAAAGATATAATGTTACTAGTTAACAGGGAGTTTGTAAGAAAATGGACCAGGCATTAATTCAAAAGATCAGGAACATCGGTATTGTGGCGCATATAGACGCCGGGAAAACGACTACGTCGGAAAGAATACTCTTCTTTACCGGAATGACACATAAGATAGGTGAAGTCCACGACGGACAGGCCGTAATGGATTTTATGAAACAGGAGCAGGAAAGAGGTATCACCATTACATCTGCTGCTATAACTACGAATTGGAAAGGACATCAGATAAACCTGATCGATACTCCAGGCCACATAGATTTTACACTTGAGGTGGAAAGATCTTTAAGGGTACTTGACGGTATTGTCATGTTGTTCTGCTCTGTAGGTGGTGTTGAACCCCAGTCAGAAACAGTTTGGCATCAGGCTGACAGATACAAGGTCCCTCGTATAGCTTTTGTGAACAAGATGGACCGTCAGGGAGCAGATCTTGAGAATACAGTTAAAATGATGAATGACATACTTGATGCAAACGCGGTCGCCTATCAGTTGCCTATAGGAAAGGAAGAGGAGTTTGCTGGTATAGTCGATATAGTTGAGATGAAAGCTGTCCTTTATGACAAGCTGGAAATGAAATATACAGATATCCCTGCTGATATGATGGAGAAGGCTAAAGCTGCAAGAGCACTTCTACTGGAAAAACTTGCTGACTTTGACGAAGTGATAATGGAAAAATATCTGAACGGACAGGAAGTAAGTACGCAGGAAATCAAGAACGCAACAAGACATGCGGTCCAAAATATACTGATAACTCCGGTGCTTTGCGGAAGCTCTTTTAAGAACAAGGGCGTAAGGTTGATGTTGGATGCAGTAGTTGATTTTCTCCCTTCTCCTATAGACAGGGGTGTTATAGTAGGCAACGATGTTAGTAATCCAGAAACAACTCACTCCAGAAAGCCAAGCTCAAAAGAGCATTTTGCAGCATTGGCGTTCAAGATAATAAACGATAACTACGTCGGTCAACAGACCTTTATCAGGGTATATTCAGGTGAATTGCAGGCAGGCTCTTATGTGTATAACCCAAGAAAGGGTAAAAAAGAAAGGGTCGGCAGGATACTTAGGATCAGGGCAAAGGACAGGGAAGAGGTTGATGTAATAAAGGCAGGCGACATAGCTGCATTGGTAGGTACCAAATATACAACGACGGGAGACACCCTGTGTTCGGATGAACATCCCGTAGTATTGGAACAGATACATTATCCGGAGACCGTTATCGATATGAAGATAGACGTCCCTGCAAAGGAAAGGGACAAACTCTCCATGGCGCTGCATAAGCTTGCTCTAGAGGATCCATCTTTCAAGATCCGTCATGATGATGAGACATCAGAGACACTTATTTCTGGGATGGGAGAACTGCACCTTGAGGTCATCGTTGACAGGCTTAAGACAGAACATAACGTCGTAGTGAATGTTGGCGCTCCTGCGGTCGCTTTTAGAGAGAGCATAAATGCGGAAGTGGAACACGTACATAAATATAAGAAGCAGACCGGCGGTAAGGGTCAGTACGCTCACGTAGAGTTCAGGATAGAGCCTAATCCAGAAGGTGGCATAGAGTTCGTCGACCACATAAAGGGAGGCTCCATACCAAGGGAATACATTCCTGCTGTAGAAAAAGCCTTCATTGAATCGGCGCAAAAGGGCATATATGCAGGTTATCCTATGATGAACGTAAAATACGTCCTGGAAGACGGAAGTTATCATGACGTTGACTCATCAGAAATGGCGTTCAAGATCTGTACCCAAATAGGATTTAAAGAGGCTGTTGCAAAGGCAGCACCACTCTTGTTGGAACCGATGATGAAGATAGAAGTTAACACACCTGATGAATATATGGGTGATGTAATAGCGGACATCAACAGAAGAAGGGGCAGGATAGACAGCATGAGAAGGTTCAGGAAAGGTTCCCAAAAACTTAATGGTTTTGTCCCGTTGATGGAGATGTTCGGGTATTCTACGTCCCTAAGGTCGCTCACGAGCGGAAGGGCTAATTACTCCATGGAGTTCTATAACTATCAGCCTCTGCCAAAGGCCATAGAGGAAAAAGTAGTGGAAGAAGCCAAGAAGAAGGAAGCAGAAAGACAGGCAAAAGCCAACTGATAGAAGTTAATACGACTGAACAATCATTGGTGATATTTTGTTTACAGCTCAGCACTCTAAATAGTTGAATTTATTAGTATAATCTAACGGCATTGTTCTTGCAGGTCCTTATGTTGCTCAGAGGACGAGTAATGCCCGTTCTTTGACGGGGTTTTAGGGTATGCTAAAAAAATTCGTTCTTGTACTATCGATATTTATTGTAAGTACTTCTATATATTCACAGAACAATAATTCACATAGCAGGGATAACGTGGCAGTGGTCTCTTTTGTTGGTATAGATGAGGATACATTCAACAATGTGGACGAGAACCTTAATGAGATCTTTCTCTCTAAAGATGGTTTTAATACGGATCCAAGCAAGCTATTCAAGATAGAAATGGATGCTATCTTTCCAAAAGATTTTACGAAAGTGTTCCTGAAAGCGGTTAATAGTATAAAGGATAAAAAAGATCCGACGATGGTCTTTGCTTTTGCCTCACATGGCAACGAGGAGGTCATTGGAAGAGAGGATGGGTCCAGCATTGAATATAAAGTACTGTTCGATACGTTCTTTGAAGATGTAATAAAAGATAATCCCGGAGTACATTTTATTTTTTTGGCTTCTAGCTGTCATTCAGGGGCCTTGATAGATGTAATAAGGAACAGAATAAAAGATACAGATCACAAAGTATCCATACTTACTTCTGCTGATGCTGATACCAGGGGAGCCGGGTTCTTTTTCTCTACTATGAATTTTTTGGTTAAAAGGCCGGAGTATAGAGGTGAAGGAATAAGTTTTACTCCAGAAGCAATGGGTCTACTTAGCTTGAACGTTATTAGAAGAGATATAGAAGCTGAGGTGGAGAACTACTGGAGCTCTGTCGATAATAAGACTACGGAGTTTTCTTTAGATAATAAGATACTCATAGAAACAGTGGAATATTTGATGGACGAACATGTATTTAAGAATGAAACAGGTAGTGTTTTGGGACACTTCTTTTTGCAGATGTTCGCGCTGTCGAATGATAAGGAAGCTTTGCTCGAATATATATTGAACAGCAAATGGGTCGAACAGGACGATAAATTCCATGCGATGAAGGCGCTGGCTGATTCCTGTCGGGAGCTTATAGATCTAAATGATAAAGACGTGTTTGATAGGCTTATTGAGATCGCTAAAGGACATAATAAGGAGAGTGCAAGACTGGGCGCATTGGAGATCCTTACAGACGAACAATATGAAGGGATGAACAAAGCTGTTGTCTTGGATCAGTTATTCTGGTCAAGTTCGTCAGAGAACGAGAATAATCCTATCATAAGGAATATGGCCCTTGGCTCCATTCTTGGTATGGTTGAATATTTTAAGGACGATAAGGAAAAACTTGTGCAGTTGATCACTATGCTAAAGGCCATTGATGATCCTGAGCTTAAGGGGGAATTAGAGGATGAGATAAATTCACTTCTGGAGTTGCAGAGATCTTGCGAGGTGGAATCTCTTATAACAGAGGCCAAGGGTACCTCATATTTAGCCTCTGCAAGGAATTTTCTATCACAGGCCAGGGCCTTAGCAGAAGATATCGCCGATAACGATGAACTTAAAAAGAGGATAGCCCAAGCAGAAAGGATAATAAACGCAGAATCCAAGAAGTTGTTATTGAAAAGGATAAAGGAAGAGGGAGTCTGTGATCCTGTTAAGACCGATCTAAAGGAGCTGTATCCAGAGCTTAGTAAAGATGACGCTTCTATCCTTTACGCTGTAAATTACGTAGCCAACAATATTTATGGTGAACTAGGGACGCCAGCGATGACAACTTTAGTACTTGGTAGTTCTGAAAAAGAATTTGAGGACGGACTTGCATATAATGCCAGTAAGATTGTCTCCAATATGAAAGATGAGAACCTCAAACAAGAAGCCTTGGCAACATTAAAGCTTATGTGGTTTGAGTTGATCTGCAACAATTCTAACCTTACCTTTGACAGCGATCACCCTGTTACTGTAGATCTTGTAGAATTTTTTACTTCTGATTTTAATGAAAAGGGCCTTGCCAGCTTGTTACTGAGCGGATACAAGAGCAGCGACTATTTAACAAAAGAGATAAGGGCTTTGATACCTGCCAAGGAAAATAGGGGATTGGGTGTTTTAAGATTAGAAAAGATTTTGAAGGCACTTTAGAGAGATTTATATAAAGACCTATATTCCAAAGCGACCCTTTCCCATGAATGTTTTTGCGCGTTTATCCTTCCTGTCGTAAGGATGTTCTCTGATTGTCCTTTACTACCATTCGCTACGTCATTTATATTCTTTTCCAGTGACTCCGCAGAAAGAACGTTAAAATAAGAGACTGT
>CAYVOB010000121.1:0-4663 GCA_964452945.1 uncultured Bdellovibrionales bacterium | reverse complement strand
GTAAAGAAACCTTCTGAACCATATTATACAAAGCAAGGGTCGATGACTACCCCGAATGAAGAAACTAAACCAGAAGCAACAGCACCAGAAGCAGCAAACTAAGCGTCCGGGCGACCACTTCTACAAGGAAGCAAAGGAACACGGATTCCTTGCCCGATCTGTCTTTAAGCTTCAGGAAATAGATCAAAAATTCAGGCTCTTTCCTCCACAAAGGAAGGAGCCTTTTTTTGTGATAGACCTTGGCTGTGCACCTGGGTCCTGGCTGCAATACGTAATACCCAAACTACAGGAAGGTGACTAGGTCGTTGGCATTGACCTTAATGCCATAAATTTAAGCGATCCAAAATTAGCTTTCATACAAGGAGATATTCTGGCGACCAGCCCAGAGGACTTTAAAAAAGCGGCTGGTTCAAGCAATGGCTTTGACCTTGTGATAAGCGACATGGCACCAAAAACCTGCGGGATAAAGTTGGTAGACCAGGAACGTTCAATAGAGTTATGCAGGGCGGCAAGGGATGTGGCAGTTGCGAACCTAAAAAAGAACGGCCACCTTGTAATAAAAGTTTTCCAGAGTAATGAAGTAAAACCTTTTACGGAAGAGTTAAGAAAGAATTTTCAGGACGTAAAGATATTCAAGCCTGATAGTTCAAGACAAGAGTCCTTTGAGATATATATAGTCGCGCTAAGATTTTGTTAGAATCCTTTTAATATATCTTTATCCAATGGTCCGGCAGAGCCGTCTGGACCTCAATTATTTTGCCATTATCCAGGGGGTGCGGAAAACTTATGTAGTTAGCGCAAAGGGCTATCTCTCCCCAGGGAAGGAAATTGCATTTTAACATTTTATCTTTTACAAGTCCTGACTGCGTAAAGTAACGGGAATCACCGATTATTGGATGCCCTATGGCAGTGAACTGTGCTCTTATCTGATGTTTTCTGCCTGTTATCAGTCTTACGGACACAAGACTAAATACTTTATCAAAAGCATCTATGTCGTGGTATTTTCCACAGCCTATCACCTCATACTCAAGCACGGCTTCCTTATATTTCTTGTTGTCTTTGGGAAGTTTGTCAAAGGCAAGCGTGGTCTCGCCTTCCCTCTCCAACAAAAAATGTTTTAATTCCCCTTTTGGTTTATCCAGTTTACCAAAAACTATCGCTGAATATTTTTTTCTTACCCTGTCACGCTTAAAAAGCCTTGATACCAATTCTGTCGCTCTTTTATTCTTACCTATTACAAGGAGCCCTGCAACAGGACGGTCTATCCTATGCACCAGACCCGCATAGATCTCTTTGGCGCCTTTTTTTGTAAGGTGGTCCTTAACGAACTCGACTATTGAGGGTGTCCCTGTCTTGTCTTTTTGGGATAGTACCCCTGCAGGCTTGTAAACGACCAGTAGATTGTCGTCCTCGAACTCTATTCTGACACCGGTGAAGTTTGACTTATTCTCCATACTCCCTTATGCTTTTAGCATGAATACAGGACCAAAGCCAAGCATTCATTACCTTGATGAGCTCCTTAAGAGAGAGAAAATAACGCTCACCCAGCGTCAGCTTGAGCTCTTGTGGAAATATCACAAACTCATCAGGGAGAACAACAAGGACCACGATCTTACAAGATTGTTCAAGTTTGAAACTATAGTTACCAAACATTACGTCGACTGCCTGACAGTACCTAAGCTCGTTCCCTTTGACGGTCCACTACTGGACATAGGGACTGGCGCCGGTTTCCCTGGCATACCGATAAAGATAGCAAGACCGGAATTAAAGATAGTGTTGGCTGAACATAGACCAAGAAGAGTGGATTTTTTAAACCTGGTCATCTCTGAATTAAAACTGGAGAACATAGAAGCCTATGATCACAAGGTCATAAGCAGCTCTCCCATCGGACCTTTTAATTCTGTGATAACAAGGGCACTGGAAACCATACCAGAAACCCTTGTAAGGGTAAGCAGCCTTGTTGCAAAGAACGGAAAGGTTATATTCATGAAGGGACCTAACTGCTCAAAAGAAATAGGGGATGCAAAAACTGCATCCCCTACTTTTATTCTCCATAAAGACTTGCACTACTCAATAAGCAAGATCGACAAGCGAAGGCTTGTGGTCTTTACTCGTTCATAGCTGAGTCTATAGCACTCTTTAACTCATCAAAGGAAACTGCACCAACCACCATAGTTCCGTTTATGAAATATGTTGGAGCACCAGATACGCCATACTTTTGCGCATCTGCCATATCCTTATCGACCTTTGCCTTATATTTTTCTGTCTTCAAGCATTCCTCGAACTTTGCTACGTCTCCGCCAAGTTCTGTAACATATTTTTTAAGATCAGCTTCTGTAAGCGCTGTATTGTTAGCAAAAAGCTTATCGTGATATTCAAAGAACTTGCCCTGGTCGTTCATACATTGTGCAGCCTGAGCAGCCTTGTAAGCAGCTTCGTGTATCTGTACAAGAGGAAAGTGTTTGAACACGTATCTTACCTTGTCGCCGTAAGCCTTAACTATGGCATCATAGTTGCCGCTTGCTCTTTTGCAGAATGGGCACTGGAACTCAGAGAATTCAACAACAGTTACCTTTGCTGACTTGCTGCCTTTTTGAGCATCGTCATCAGTTACCTTTACTTCAACTACCTTACCTTTAGGCTTCTTCATCTTAAGAGTGACTTTGTATTTGTCCCTTAATATCTTTGCATATGCTTTTCTGGCTTCTGATTCCCTTTGAGCAGAAAGATACTGTTTGATCCTATCCTTAAATTTCTTCATCTGGTCAGGAGTAACACCTTTTTCTTTTCCGAATGCAACGACTTCTTCATCCGTAACAGGTTTGATCTTTGATGCAACTTCTGCACCTACCAACTCTGCTGCGCTCTTTTTGGTCTTTTTAGCCTCAAGCTCTATGACCTTGTTGTCGATCATGTCGTTCAAATACATTTCTTTGTACCTGAACATATTCTCTTCCATCCTGAAAAGCTGTTTTTCTAGGTCTGGATATTTTGCCTCCAGGTCCCCTAAAGTGATCTTATCACCATCAACGACTGCCAAAACCTCTTTGTTACCCTTTTTACCAGCACAAGAAGCAACCAGTAAAGTTGCAGCTAAAACAAAAATAATCTTTTTCACAATACACCTCCATTTAGTTAACAGTAAGTAACTGTCCTCAGGAATAATATAACAAGACGACAAAATGTCAAATTATAGCGAACAGTACCCTTAAGAATATTATGAGTAGTATGTTAGCCGCTACCAACAAGATGATGAACGGTATCGGCTTGTTAAAAATGCTCTGCATAACTCCCTCTATATATCATACAAAAGTACGTCCCAAAATGGTTTTATAGCAATTAATTGCATATGCGTCCGTCATGCCAGATATATAATCGCTGGCAGCTATTTCTATATCTTCAGGGACCCTATCAAGTCCCATCCTCTCCTTTAGCTTTTCAGGATTTGATACAAAAAAATCATAAAGAGAGGTGCAAACATCCATGACCTTGTTAAGTTCCTGTACCACCCTTGCATCCTCGTAAACCCTACTAAAAAGAAAAGTCCTGAGTTCCCCCAATACAGATATTATCTCCTCGCTCATATGAACCCTTATTATGCCAGACGGAAACCCTTCTTCCATCTGCTTATAAGTACATACTATGAGGTCAGAGACCATGATCGCCATGTTGTCCTTTGAGTTGTTACCTATGACTTTTGTTATCTTTAACGGAACATCGTCCCGCTTCATTATACCTGCACGGACAGCGTCATCAATGTCGTGATTCACATATGCGATGATATCCGCAACACGTACTATCTGCCCCTCTAGTGTTCTAGCAAACCTTGAAAGATTATCGTCCAATATGGGTCCCTTCCCTTTTGAATGCCTGGCGATACCGTCACAGACCTCTGGACTAAGGTTCATCTTCCTTGCAATACGTTCGCTTTGTTTTGCATGATGGAATCCCCCGGGGACGATCCTATCCAGGGAGCATTCACCAAAATGTCCAAATGGTGTATGACCAAGATCATGTCCAAAGGCAACAGCTTCAACAAGGTCCTCGTTAAGACTAAGCGCCCTAGCAGCAGTCCTTGAAATTTGGGAAACCTCTAGCGTATGGGTAAGCCTGGTCCTATAGTGGTCGCCTTTGGGAGCAAGGAACACCTGCGTTTTACCCTTCAGTCGTCTAAAAGCTTTGGAGTGTATTATCCGATCCCTGTCCCTCTGGAACGAGAGCCTAAATTCCCTTTCTCCCTTCACCGGAGTGGAAAAGGCTGCATATGGACTAAGATTGGTCCTTTCCTTTTCAAGGAGCTTATCCTTTATATCCTTGGCAAAAATATCTATCTCACTGCTCATGATCAAAGATTAAGGGACTCTCTTATACCGTCTATTATGAACTCCACTGCCATAGCAGAGAGTATCAGACCCATCAATCTGGTCATTATGTTAGCACCAGTACGACCAATAGCCTTATATACAAGATGGGAGTACTTTAACAAATAGTAAAGCAGTATCGACGATGTAATTACCGCTATTATTATTAGCGCAAAAGAAAGAATACTCTTATGGTGGCCCGTAGAAAAAAGTATCACTGTGCTTATTGCACCCGGACCAGCTATTAACGGTGTACCAAGAGGGAATACAGAGATGTGCTGCTGTCATCAGGGCATGGACAA
>CAYVOB010000120.1:0-4677 GCA_964452945.1 uncultured Bdellovibrionales bacterium | reverse complement strand
TGGAGCAGTCTTGTGCTCTTTGTGATAGTGCTGGCCGTTATCTTATTTAGATGGGTATTATTGCCTCTGAATAGGGTTCATGGCGGTAGACCCAGGTCCAGCGGCGGTGGTTTCTTCTTTGGCGGTCCTGGCGGTGGAGGTTTTTCTGGTGGTGGCTTTGGTGGAGGCGGCGGCGGTGGTTTTGGCGGAGGAGGTGCTTCCGGATCATGGTGAATATTAAAAAATTATTAAGTTTGGATGATATGTACGAGATAGAAAAACAGATAGAGTCTATTGAGGCTGTCACATCCGGTGAGATCGTTCCAGTTATTAGTAGACAAAGCAGCTCATATAGGACCGTTGAGGTATTAAATACTTTTATCCTGTCCTATATATTTATGTTCATATTGTATAGTACACACAAGAGCATTACTCCTACAAATATGCTCGTCCTTACTCTTATAGCTATGGTATTGGTCATGATAATGTTCCGTATTGGGTTCTTTAAAAGGATCCTTGTCCCAAAAAGACTTATGAAGCAGAAGGTCCACTCAGCCGCGATGGTGGCTTTTTACAAACATGGCGTCCACAACACCAAGGATAAGACGGGTATTCTGATATACATCTCTTTGATGGAACGAATGGTCGTTGTGATCGGTGATGAGGGTATTCATCAAAAGGTAGGTAGTGAGGCCTGGAGCGACGTCATAAACATAATAGTTGACGGTATAAAAAAGAGAAAACTGGTCGATGGTATGGTCAATGGTATGGAATCCTGTAGGGAACTTTTAAGAACACATTTTCCCGCCAGTGCGGACAACAGGAACGAGATCAAGAACAAGGTGATATATGAGTAAGCTTGCAGTTGTCGCTATAGGTGGCAACTCGCTGATTAAGGATAAGAGAAGGGTAGGTGTACAAGACCAATACCTTGCATGTCTGGAAACAGCCCAAAGCATCGTTGAATTGATAAAAGATGGTTATCATATAGTCCTTACTCACGGTAATGGTCCACAGGTTGGCTTTGTTTTAAGACGCTGCGAAATATCAAAACATGAGTTACCGATAGAGTCGTTGGATTCTTGTGTATCCGATACGCAGGGTGGGATCGGTTATCTTTTACAGAAGGCTTTGTTCAATGTCTTTAGACAAACCGGGATGAAGAGGACCGTCGCTACTGTTGTTACACAAGTACTTGTGTCGGAGCAAGATCCAGCTTTTAGGAACCCTACAAAACCCATCGGTACTTTTTTAAAAGAGGCTGATGCAAGACTTCATGAAAAAAGAGACGGCTGGAAAGTGGTGGAGGACGCCGGTAGGGGTTATAGGAGGGTTGTGCCTTCTCCGCTACCCATCGATATTATAGAGTTGGAAGCTATAAGGGCTCTTGTCGACACTGGTGTTATAACAATAGCTGCAGGAGGCGGAGGTATCCCTGTTGTTAAGGACAGTGATGGTACGCTAAGAGGAGTTGAAGCTGTAATTGATAAGGATTATGCCTCCGGACTTCTCGCAAGGGAGTTGAATGCTGATTGTTTTATTATTTCCACAGCTGTAGAAAGGGTCTGCCTTAATTATGGTAAACCGGAGCAAAGGGAACTAGATGTTATCACTGTAAAGGATGCGGAAAGGTTCTTGAAGGAGGGACAATTCCCTTCAGGCAGTATGCTTCCAAAGATCAAGGCCCTTATTGATTTTGCAAAAGAGACAAAGAACACCGGTATTATAACCAGCCCCGATAAGATATACAGCGCTGTAAAGAATCAGGCAGGTACCAGGATCATTTTATAAGTCTATATACCCAGGGATATTTGTAGGTCTGTCCCTTGCTGGTCTTTATCGCAGCTATCACAGGCATAACGAATGCCACTATGACCAAAGGTATCATTAATAGAAATCCTATTAACATCACACAAAGTAACATCGCTGCCGTACCAACTATTATTATATTTAGCATGAAGTTGATGGCTTCCTTACCCTGGGCGTTTACGTATTCAGAGCTGTCTTTTTTATAGAGCCATAATATCAACGTGGCTGCATATCCACAAAATGGGATTATTATTCCTAGCAGCAAGCTAAGATGCATTATGACCGCCAGGTTTTGGTCATCTATCTTAATATTGTTAGCATCCATAGTTAATACTGGGATAGCTTTTGCTCTAGTACATTAAGCTGTACCAGGCCTGATATCCTTTGGTCTTCCTTTCCTTTGTTGAAAACTATCAGGGTAGGGATCCCTGTGATGCCATATTCGCTGGCCAGGTCCGGGTTCTCATCAACATTGACCTTGGCAACTTTTACCTTAGTTTGTTTTGAGGCGAACTCATCCAATATAGGCCCCATCATTCTGCATGGTCCGCACCAAGGCGCCCAAAAATCTATAAGATAAACATCATTGGAATTTTTCACCTTTGAATTAAAATCTGCTTGTGTAAGTTGTGTTACGTTACTCATTTGGCCTCCTGTTTTTTATCAAGACAATCGTTTAGGAAGGTTTCCATCCCTCTGTAGAAGTCCATACGGTTCTCTTCGTTCCTGAACCCATGGCCTTCGTTAGCCTTGACCATGTAGGGTACGTTTATACCACGTTTTCTTAATGCGTCCACCATCTGATTGGATTCGTTTATATTGACCCTTGGGTCTTTTGCTCCTTGAGCGATGAAGAGTGGAGCTTTGATTTTATCTACATGCATTACAGGAGAACCACGTGTCAGGAGCTCTTTATCCTTTTCTGGATTACCGACCATTTCGTAGAACATGTCGAGCTCTGGTTTCCAATATGGTGGGATAGTGTTCATGAAGGTAAAGAGATTAGAAACTCCTACATAATCTACACCACATGCATACAGGTCAGGAGTAAAAGCCAGCCCTGCAAGTACTGCATAACCGCCATAACTCCCACCGTAGATAGCGATCTTTTTGGGATCAGCGATACCTTGTTCAACAAGCCATTTTACGCCGTCGCTTATATCGTCCTGCATCTTAAGCCCCCATTGCTTAAAGGAGGACTGCCAGAATTTTTTGCCATAACCAGTGGATCCCCTAAAGTTCATCTGAAGCACCGCATAGCCTCTATTTGCAAGGAACTGGACCTCCGGATCAAAACCCCAGTAGTCCCTCGCCCACGGACCACCGTGGGGGTTAACTACTACAGGCAGGTTCTTTGCCTTTGAGACCTTCGGTATAGTCAGGTAGCCATGTATGGTGAGCCCGTCCCTGGATCTATATTGAATAGGGACCATATCAGCCATTTCTTCGGCCTTTAACCAAGGGCTTACCTCTGTTAATTTTTTTATTTTGTCCTTTTTGGAGTCATAAAGATAAAATGTTCCAAGAGTCTTATCGCTGTATGTCCTTACAACGAACTTGTCCTCTTCCTTGTTATTGGAGACCAGGGCTATCTCAAGGTCTTTTGGCAGTTTTGCTACTATTCTGTTGTAGATATTCTCTATCTCCCTATCCAGGAAAACCCTCTTAAGTCTATCTGTGTAATATGTTACGGAGAGCAGTGTTTTCCTTTTCTTGGAGTAGTAAAGTCCTGCCACATCTACATCGTCGTTCTGGTATAATGTGCTTTTTACCGTTCTCGCCTCGGGATCGTATTCGACGATGGCTGTCTTGTCCCTACCGATATTGGATGCTGCATAGAGATTCTTGTTATCAAAAGTGAAGAACAGCGGATTAAAAGAGTTCTTAAAGTCCAGTCTCATTATCCTTTTGAACTTGCCGGAAGACTCTTTCCTATAATAGACCTCTGTATTAACTCCGTCGCTACGTATTGCTATCCTTACCACTCCGTTATGGTCTGTAACCCAATCGGTTATGTTGCCAAAATTCTCTGCCTCAAGTTTTATCTCTCCAGTGCTTACATTAAGTCTATACACATCGAACAATTCTGCATTGTTTTTGTTCATGGTAAAAAGTATCTCTTGCTCACTGATATCTTCAAGGTCATCAAGTATCATTGACCTTACACCTTTGAATGGCGTCAACGATCTCGCCTTACCGTTCCTGACATCTACAGAAAATATTTGATAGTTCTCGTCGCCACCAAAATCCCTGCCGTATATTATATGGTCGTTGCCTTTCCAAAAGATCCCGCTTAGATCCCTGTCTGTGACGCTGGTAAGTCGTTTCCCGTCCACGAACAGGTTCATCCTGCTCTTGTAAGGAGCAAGATAGGCCAGTTTATTGCCATCGGGTGAGATCTCGTAGGAAGTCCTTATGGGGTTCCTAAAAAAATCCTTCAAAGCGACTTTTCTTACCCCGCTTGCCGCATTTATAGTACCGGTAATAAGGATGCAGAAGATCATATTTAACATTAGTTTTTTCAACATTGTTTACCTCCGTAAAAAGGGATTTTTATCACCATTAGTTGAAGTTGACAAGGATGCGTAACGGAGAGAATATCACAGTATTCTTACAAAGGAGGTGGTCATGAAAGAATTATTTTTTATGGTGGCGTTATGCTGTTCCTTGAGTGCTGCTGCTTTTGCAGAGCAGAACAAGAGTGTGCAGGGGCCCCAGATGACGACCGGTGTTAATCAGGCCTGCGATCTAAATACCTTGAATGCCGAGCAACAGAAACTGCTAGCAGAAAAAAAAGCGATTATGAAGAAGATCATCTCTGTTAGGAAACAGATAAACCACTGCAAGGGTCCAGGCAAAGTCACAAAGAGGATGATGGAACAGTCAAAG
>CAYVOB010000119.1:0-4758 GCA_964452945.1 uncultured Bdellovibrionales bacterium | reverse complement strand
GACCAACAGCAGCACAGTGAAGTAAAATTTGATGAAAGAAAAGTCAGGATAGAAAAAATGGAAAAGATAAGGGAGCAGGGTGCCAATCCTTATCCACGCTCTGACTTCAAACCCAACACCAGCTCCATAAAATTAATAGAGACTTTTGGACACTTGAGTAACGAACATATAGAAAAACAGACCGCTGAGTACCGTTATGCAGGCAGGGTAATTATGGTCAGGGACTTTGGCAAGGGAGGATTCCTTCTGCTTGCGGACCAGGAAGGCAGGTTCCAGGCTTTCATATCAAAACAGGACCTTACAGAGCAGGAATTCTTTGTTTATAAGCATCTTGATATAGGCGACTTTGTCGGTGTAGAGGGGAAATGTTTCAAGACCAGGACCGGCGACCTTGCGATACATGCAAAAAAACTTGTGCTCATGTCAAAATCCTTAAGACCTTTGCCGGAAAAGTTCCATGGCCTTACCGATGTAGAGGCTAGATACAGACAGAGATATCTTGACTTGATAGTCAATCCTGAATCAAAGGATGTCTTTAAGAAGCGAAGCATGATGGTCAACTTCATAAGGAACTACCTTGCTGAAAAAGGTTTTCTTGAGGTAGAAACACCTATGATGCATCCAATACCTGGGGGAGCTGCAGCAAAACCCTTTGTGACACACCACAATGCACTTGGTGTTGACTTGTACATGAGGATAGCACCTGAACTTTATCTTAAAAGGTTACTTGTAGGCGGTTTTGAAAAAGTTTTTGAGCTTAACAGGAACTTTAGGAATGAAGGCATCTCAACCTTCCATAATCCGGAATTCACGATGATGGAAGTATATATGGCTTACGGGACTTACGAGAACCACATAGAGCTTGTAGAGGACCTTGTGACATCAATGGTGAATAAGTTCTACAATACGGATACTATCAAATATGGTGAGCACGAACTTTCTTTCAAGCGTCCGTGGGCAAAGTTGTCGGTTCATGATTCCATATCAAAATATTGCCAGGGAATAGATCTTAATATACTTAAGGATAAAGACGCTGCATTGACTTACATCAAATCTAAACATTATGCCAATCTTTTACCCAAAGATCCTTCACTAGGGGAAATGATAATGCTGATCTTTGATGAGGAAGTACAGCCAAAGCTTTTGAACCCTACGTTCATAACTCACTACCCCGTAGAGATATCACCACTGGCAAGGCGTTTTGACAATGACCCTTCTGTCACTGAAAGGTTTGAGATGTTCATAGCGGGGAAAGAGGTTGCAAATGCCTTTACGGAGCTGAACGACCCCATAGACCAAAAAGGCCGCTTTCTTGAACAGGAAAAGAAAAAGGCCAAGGGTGATGAGGAAGCACATCAATTTGACGAGGACTTCATTACTGCTCTTGAGCACGCAATGCCACCGGCTGCAGGTTTGGGAATAGGGATAGACAGGCTCGTGATGGTGCTTACCAATTCGCCGTCTATTAGAGATGTAATACTGTTCCCTGTGCTTAGACCAAAAAAACAAGACGAACAACAAGAGAAATAATGACTAACGTAGATATACAAAAACTTGTGGATGTAATGTCAAAACTAAGGGCTCCGGATGGTTGTCCTTGGGACAGAGAGCAGGACCATGACACCCTAAAACGCTTTCTTGTTGAGGAATCATACGAGGTCATAGAGGCTATAGAGAATAAGGATTTTGAGCACCTCAAAGAGGAATTGGGAGACCTTTTACTACAGGTCGTCTTCCATGCACAGGTTGCCAACGAAAGCAGGTTATTTAACTTCCAGGACGTAATTGACGGGATATACAATAAACTGGTACACAGACACCCTCATGTCTTTAAGGACGCCCTGGTACACAGTTCCAGGGACGTAGAGGTCCAGTGGGAAGACATAAAACGTAAAGAGAAAAAGAACCAAAATAAGGATGGTACAGAAAGATCTGCCATAGATGGTGTCCCTTTGGCAATGCCGGCAACGCTTCAGGCAGTACGCCTTACAGAGAAAGCAGGCAGGGTGGGTTTTGACTGGGAAAACCCCGGACAGGTGATGGAGAAGATAGAAGAGGAACTTGATGAGTTAAAAGAGTCACTAAAAAATAAGGATAAAAAAGAGATAGAACACGAACTAGGCGACCTTTTGTTCGCAGTTTGCAACCTTTCGCGCCATCTTAACATGGACCCGGAAGAGGCTAACAGGAAAGCATTACAGCGCTTCAGACTCCGCTTTAAGACGATGGAAAAACTGGCAACGGACCAGGGCAGAAAGTTCAAGGAACTCTCGCTAGTAGAGCAGGAAACCCTTTGGGTCGAAGCCAAAAAGCTGGTTGGTTAAGATCGGTTCGATTCCCGTTGGGGACGCCAAATTTAAAAAATATAGCTATTATTTCAAACTATATGACCTTATTAACTGCTCACATTTTTTAATTTCATCTTCTGTCGGTTTTATTTTTTTCTTTGTTAGAATATTTCTTTCATCAGTATAAAACATCTGTAAAGCCGCTGGGTCCACCATTCCCTCTGGAGGGTTTTTAAAAGTATACGCATCTTTTTCCTCGCTACATTTTTTTAGTTGATCTTTATAATTGTTTTCTACGTCTTCAATGTTTTTCATTACAATTTTTTTGGCTTCATCAAGACTTTTTCTTCTGTACTCTATATTGTAGTTAATTAATAGATCTATAATCTCTTTTTTTGTGAACAATTTTTTATTTCTTGTAGTACCAGAGATATTACTATTGTGGTCTAAAACCGTATATAAGAAGCTTGGATAACCCTCGTCCGTATAAAAACCCAGGGGAGGCTCATAATAATATTTCTTGTTCCATTTTCCGTTTTGATCATTCAGTTCATTAATATTTTCTTTTAGCCAAACCTGTGTCTTCCCGTTTACAATAGAATCTATGTAAACCATAAGAGCCAATGTTTGCCCCCAAGACATGTTCCTACTATTTTCTTTATCTCGATTTTGATACAAGAAGTATCTGTATAGATCATAAGTAACATTAATTCTGGCAGTATCGATAGGTAGTTTAAAATATCCTCCAAAATGAGGGTTTATCGCAAATCTTTGAATATTCCAATGTTTCTCGTTTTCATAAGAGACACCTTTAATGTCTTCATATTCTTTGTAATTATAACAAGGATTTCCTGTTGTACGTCCCCTTATAAATGTACTCGTTTGTTGTTTAGCATTAATAAAATTAGAGAAAAAATCAGTATCACATAGATCAAGAGGTTGCTTTGTTTGGCTTTTTATATCATCTATATTTTTGTATGGAGATTGAGTCGCTCCAACCGCATAATTTAAAACATCATATCCTTGGTCTGGCGAGAGTGGCTTGTCTGATTGATTAGGATTATGAAAATACCTGATATTACCGTCTAGTGTTTTATAATAACGCCTCCCTTGCTGATCATAAGAAACTAGTGTTTGTTTATCTTGTATTTGTGTAGTGGTTTGCCCCCACAAAGACAAAGTAAGCGTCCCAATCATTAATAGAATAAAAAGGCTATTTAGTTTTTTCATACCTGCATTCTATCATACATGTTAGTACTGGCAATCGCGGTTGGTTCGAGTTTTTCTACTTTGGCGTCCTTGTTTTTCTTAGGTCGTTTTGAGGAAAGCCAATGTTTGCAAGGCTTTTCAGGCAACATATTCAATGCAGGCAGTTCGAAAAGCTTTTATTTCGAGACGCCAATCATCTTTTCCCTTCATATCCTGCTTTGTACTTTTTATATGGGACTATTGCTGGAAATCAGACTGGAACAATTTTAGGAAATTTTGCAGTAAGGATGAAAAAGGCTAATGATTTTAGGACAGGGTTTTGGAGAAAAAGGAACTATTAGAGGCTGTTTTGAAAAACAATGACGGAGGAGCAAAAACAAGGTGAGGGAAGCAGTGTCAGATTGGTTCGAGACCTTCTACTTGGGCATTTTTACTTTATCTTGGCATATTACAAAAACATCAATGATTTCAACAGGTTTTACGAGGCGTATTCTATTACAGCGTTTCTAAACAAATCTAGGTAGGCACGCTAATTTTTTACACAAACCGAGTTTAATCTTGGAGAATTAAAATTATTGTAGAGAGACTCCCTCTTACGCTATGTATGAAATCATTTGATGCCTACAGGCTCTAATATGTCTTTAATGCACTGTTTGGACGCTTGCACCAGCAGCCTCTATTGCATCTTTAATGTCCTGTTCAGTAGCAGTTTTGTTTGCACAAGTGCAGGCAAACTCAAAGTTAAGCATTATAGTCTTGTCGTAATTGTACAAATGCAATTGAACCAATCCACCTTTATTCGGAGTGAAATTGGAATATGCAGTATATGATTCACTTCTGTGGGCAGTTGGTGGCATGTAATCCAGCTTCATCTGTGGATGTGCATCTCCACGGATATTCCAATCACTCAATATAAGCGAAACCTCGCTACCTGGCATTTCTTTCGGAGTAAAAGTGTATAACTTACTATTTGCTTTTGGATCCGTATTCCACAAAACATCTTTTTCACTTAACCATAAAGTTGTTACCTTATCTTTTTTAGCATATTCATTATGAACAACAACCTTACACGCAATACCTTTGTGGCAAAAGTTCTTCTCAGAGCTATCAGCCATAGCAGCGTTAAGTCCAAAAAAAACAAATAGCATGAAAAAAAGAGGGAACCTAAATTTCATAAAATAGCCTCCAATGAGAATTAATTTGACACATTTTACCCCCCCCCATGAAAAGTCAAGTTTATGACCTCTAAAATCAGTATGGC
>CAYVOB010000118.1:0-4784 GCA_964452945.1 uncultured Bdellovibrionales bacterium | reverse complement strand
GGCCGGAGCTGCTCCATGTGGTTTGGGTTGCAGGGACACCTTGAGGCTTGAGGCTGCACTTATGCTGTATGGTAACGATATAAGTGCCGAGACTTCACCGTTGGAAGCAGGAATTGAAATGTTCGTAAAGCTTGAAAGCGGTAATTTTATTGGAAGGGATGCGTTGTTGAAACAAAAGCAGGAAGGGCTTAAGAAAAAGCTTGTTGGATTCACCTTTGACGAAAAAGCTATTCCAAGGCACGACTACCTTGTTATCGATGAGGCTGGAACTACGGTCGGTAAGGTCACCAGCGGTACCCTTTCTCCAACATTGGGTATTCCTATCGGACTTGCATACGTGGATACAAAAAGGCTTTCGGACGGCAGCAAACTGTTCGTTCAGATAAGGAAGAACAGGGTCCCTATGAAACAAATAAAAGTACCTTTCTATAAGAATTATTAAATGATAGAAGAATTAATGAAAAAAAATTTAGGAGGCATTTTATGAACGTAAAATCAGATCTTTTTTACACTAAGGACCATGAATGGTTATCTGTTAGCGGTGATACAGGCTCTATAGGGATAACTGACCATGCTCAAGGCCAGCTTGGCGACATAGTTTTTGTAGAACTTCCAGAAGTTGGTGCTCATGTTAAGGTGGGAGACACTCTTGGGGTCGTAGAGAGCACCAAGGCTGTATCTGATTTCTATTCTTCTGTTGAAGGAACAGTTACAAGCGTTAATACTCCCATTACAGACAATCCAGATAAGTTGAACAGTGATCCATATGGTTCCTGGCTGGTTAAAATAAAATTCACGAAAAAGAACCCTGAACTCATGGATGCAAAACAATATTCTAAATATATAGAAGAGGAGCATAAATAATCATGCCCTACATACCGCATACCGGCGAAGACGTAAGAGACATGCTTGGCACTATAGGCAAAAAGAGCGTTGAGGAACTTTTCAGTTCCCTTCCATCAAGATATAGGCTTAAACCCGAGGGACTAAAATTAAGGGAAGGCATTTCAGAATCGGAAGCAAGGACTGAAGTCGAAGCTCTGGCAGGCTCAAACAGGGTCGTAGTTGGCTCAAAGAGTTTTATCGGTGCTGGTGCATATAATCATTTTATACCATCCGCTGTAAACCATATAGTCGGTAGATCTGAGTTCTACACTGCCTATACTCCATACCAACCGGAGATAAGCCAGGGAACACTGCAAGCAGTCTTTGAGTTCCAGACCATGATGTGCAGACTCACCGGACTTGATGTCTCCAATGCATCAATGTACGACGGTGCAACAGCTCTAGCAGAAGCTGTGTTGGTGGCATATCACTATAAAAGGGACAAGAAAAAGTCTGTAGTAGTGCCCACGAACATCCACCCGGAATATACACAGGTGCTCAAGAACTATTTGTCACCGTTCAACATAAATATAGTCGCTGTTGATCATGACCCAAGGACGGGGGCGCTGGAGACAGAGGCCGTTAAGGCAAAATTGAATGATGATACATTCGCTGTGATAGTGCAAACCTCTAACTTCTTTGGGATAGAGGAACAGAACATGGTAGATATAGCAAAAGTTGCTAAGGACAGCGATGCTGTGCCTATAATGCTTACTATAGATCCTACCAGGTTTGCTATGTACAAGCCAGCAGGGGAGCTTGGATACGATATCGCAGTGCTTGAAGTGCAGTCCTTTGGCAACCCTGTTGCTTTCGGTGGGCCTTACGCCGGTGTGATAGTCGCTAGAAAGGAATATGTCCGCAACATGCCAGGAAGGATAATAGGTGAGACCAAGGACGTAGAGGGCAAGAGAGCCTTTGTTCTTACACTCGCAACAAGAGAACAGCACATAAGAAGGGAAAAGGCTACTTCCAATATATGTAGCAACGAAGCTCTGGTTGCTTTAAGGACAGCAGTATACCTTTCGCTGGTTGGCGACGAAGGTTTGAGAGACATTGCTCATACCAATTTTGCCCTTGCACACTACGCCAAGGATGAGCTCATAAAAGCCGGTGCTCAACAGATGTTTGAAGGCTACTTCTACAATGAGTTCACCATCAAGTTCAAGTCTGCAGAGCAAAGGGACAAGGTTTACAAAGAATTAAAATCACAAGGCTTTATTCCTGGATATAAGCTTGGCAGCGACGGACTTTTAATAGCTGTTACAGAGATTAACGACAAGAAGAGCATTGATGAATATGTATCGGTCGTGGGGAGGTGTTGCAGATGAAGCATATCAACGAACCATTGACCTTTGAAATGTCAAAGAAGGGCAGGGTGAATAAATATGTGGGTGACAGGGGTGTTAAGTATAAAGCTCCGCCTTGTCCATTCCTAAGGGATAATACTGGACTGCCAAGTTTGAGCGAGCTTCAGGTGATCAGACACTATACGAACCTATCGAATATGAACTTTGGTGTAGACACCGGTTTTTATCCGCTCGGTTCCTGTACCATGAAATACAATCCAAAGATAAATGAGGACATGGCTAACCTTGCAGGATTTACGTCGATACATCCTTATCAGGACGAAGAGGACGTTCAGGGTGCGTTAAGGCTCATGTATGAGCTTGGCGAGATATTAAAAGAGATAAGCGGAATGGCCGGTGTTACCTTGATACCTGCTGCAGGTGCCCACGGCGAGAGCACGGGTATTAAGTTGATAGACGCATACCACAAGGCTAACGGTGGTTTTAGGAGGAAGATAATAATCCCTGACACCGCGCACGGTACAAACCCAGCAAGCTCTGCTATAGCTGGCCACGAAGTAGTCGCTGTAGAGAGCAAAGGTGGAATACTAAGAAGAGCAGATATAGAACATCTGGTAGATAATGAAACAGCTGCGTTGATGGTTACAAATCCGAACACACTCGGCTTTTTCGAGAGTGAACTTCCGGAGATAGCAGAGCTTCTCCATTCCAAGGGTGCTCTTCTTTATTGCGACGGAGCCAACACGAACGCGTGGATGGGGCAGATAAAACTTGGAGACATGGGTGCGGATGTGATCCAGTATAATCTACACAAGACCTTTTCCACACCGCACGGCGGTGGTGGACCTGGTTCCGGTCCAGTCGTGGTCTCATCAAAGTTAACTCCTTATCTTCCAGTCCCCGTCGTAGTTAAGGACGGATCTACATACAGCTTAAAATATGATCTAAAGGATACAATAGGCAGGATCAAAGGTTTTTACGGCAATTTCCTCGTCTATGTAAAGGCGTATACATATCTTTTGATGCTGGGTAAGGATGGTGTAAAAAGGGTGTCCGATATGGCCGTTTTGAACGCTAACTATATAAAGGCCAGATTAAAGAAAGCATACCACATACCTTTTGACGGTGACAACATGCACGAGGTCGTTCTGTCAGATAAGATACAGAACGAGTATGGCATAAAGACCATGGACATAGCAAAAAGGCTTTTGGACTACAGGATGCATCCACCTACCATCTACTTCCCTCTAGTTGTGCATGGTGCCATAATGATAGAGCCTACAGAGACGGAGTCCAAAGAGGAACTGGATAGGTTCTGCGACGTAATGATAAAGGTGGCAGAAGAGGCAAAGAATGATCCGGAGCTCTTACATGAGGCCCCTCATGACACTCCCGTTAGACGTTGTGATGAAGTTGGAGCCGCAAAGAACCCGATAGTTTGTCTTAAAGACTGATTAATATTAAGTAGTTAAATTTAAGGCTCTGGCAGTAAGCAGCCGGAGCCTTTTTAATATAAAAAACTTGACAAAATAGCAGTTGTCTGCTATAATGTATTTAACGATATTAAAAAAGTGGGGTACGTAAAATGAAGAGAGCTATCTTAGTTTTAACAACAATTATGTTTATCTCTGCATGTAACAGCGGTGGATCTAGGTCTATGAATACTGGTGGCAATGGAGACGGCGACGGCGATCAATCTCTATTGGATGATGAACCGTTGGTATGTGATACAGTGAGTCTTAACAGTAAAATAGCTGCAACCCCCTCTCTCACTACTAGCAATATCGTTTTTATAATGGCCTCCTTGTTGAGTCAGGCTACTGATTGTAGTCAGACAGAAGTTGCGGATGCTTTAGCGGCGTACCTTGCAAATAACGGTATCGTTAAGGTTTGCCCTACACCATCTTTATGTGGTCCGGTAGCTAAAATAATAGTCAGGAACGGTATACAGAATGCTATCGCAACAGAAAACTCCTCTATGACCATAATGCAGATACCAGGTGTAGTTCCGGGCTCAACAATTTGCCAGATGCCAGCGTATTGTGCAGCATTAATGGAACATGAAGAGGAACTGGATAATTTGCCTCATTAATAACTACTGTCTGCAGGCGTTATTTAGCGCTGTTTAAGGCTTATAGTTATTCCTTCACCTATAGGTAGTACGATGCTGTAGAGCCGTTCATTATTGAACACCAATTCGTTGTATCTTTTTAAGGGTTCTCTGATCTTTTCTGCGGTCCCCACTCTGGAGTACAGGGTGTCGTCTGCAATTATTAATCCGCCTTGTTTGGTGATTCTTATACAGTCCTCTAAAAGTTCCGGATACAGCGACTTTCTGGCATCTTGTATCACGATATCAAAACTTTCAGGATCGAACTTCTTTATGGCGAAGGATATCTCTCCTTCAACTATCTTTATATAGTTGCTGAGTGCTGCTTTTTGAATGTTCATTTTAGCTTCTCTGAGTAGATCAATATCATAGTCTACGGTAGTAAGCTGTCCACCTGTCTTCTTTAATGCCTCTGCCATCCATATGCCTGAATAACCAATGCAGGTACCTAGTTCAAGAACGCTCTTTGCCTTCATGCT
>CAYVOB010000117.1:0-4820 GCA_964452945.1 uncultured Bdellovibrionales bacterium | reverse complement strand
GTTCTCCTGGTCGTTGCCTGCACTAACTGATACTGCAACTCCCTTTTCAAGAAGGTTATGTACGGCTGTGTTTATTACTGCTGAGTTAACCCCGGCTCCGATACTAAAACTGAGGTTAGTAGCAACGATGTTTTCACTCTCAGCTATAGAACTAATGTATTCCAGACCCCGGACTATATCGCTTATGTTACCGGTACCTGAGGGGCCCAAAGCCTTAACAGCGACTAATTGAGAACCATATGACATGCCAGCCATTCTTGGGAAAGCATCTCCCCATCCTTTTACTGTGGTCTTTACATAAACCCAAAAAGGGTCTCCCAAGACAGTATTGTCAGAGGTGTAGATGGAAAAAGCATAAGGTATTATCGTAGCTCCTGCAGGAGCAGTTATGGAATAAGTTAAAGGTGGGGTATAGCTGGTAGTCGGGGTAACCCCTGGCCCTGTAGCTGTTATGGAGCCAGTTTGTGGACCCGGAGCAATGTAGTCAGCTTCTTGCTCTTCTGCTTTTTCCTTAGTCCTAAAAAGTACGCCAGTTGTTGTGCCGGCAGCTCCAGTCCAGGTCGCTTGAACAGCAAGGTCCGAGACGGCGGCACCATTGAACTGAGTAGGGAAAAAATAAGAAGTAATTGAAGCCTGCTGACCTAAATAGTCACTGAACTCAAAATAAGCGGCATCACCAGCCTCGTCGCAGGAAGCACCATCCCCAAGTATTATTCCTGCAACATGAGTACCGTGACCATGATCGTCCTTTTGGCCAGAAGTAGTACAGGTCTTGTTGTAGCAATCGACGGCCACAGCTATGCGAGTATTGAGATCGTAGTGGTCGACGTTAACACCGGTATCAACTACGGCTATCCTTATCCTTGAACTCGTGTCTCCTAAATACTCTCCCTTATAACCTTCGTTCCATGCTTCACGAGCACCAATTTGTTTTGTCGCATATAAAAGGTTGGTCCTTACAGGAAGGTCCTCTTCTATACTAACGACGCTGTTATCTTTTGCTAGTTCTTTTATTTTTTTGCTGTCAGCTTTTATAAAAGCTGCATGGACCAAGTCCCTTGCTATATATTTTATATCCTCTGAACTGATATTTCTGATGGGCTCAACTGTATCCTTGTCCAGGATAACAACGATGTCGTGGGTCTGGTTCGAATCCGATATTTGCGCAAGGCCATCCAGTTTTTCTTGGAGCGAGGGGCTTATCTTGCTGTACCCCGCTTCTTGTTGGTAACAGGAGAATACTTGTAAGACGATCGAGACTAACGGTACTATTATGAATGAAAGTCTATTTTTCATCTTTAAGAGGAAGAAGTTTGTAGGTGCCTACTTTCTGCATCCTTTTCTTCTTGCTCTTAGCCATCTTGGCCCTTTTGTTAGCCCTTTTTATTTTTGTGATCTTTGTCAACGAAGCCATGTATTCCTCCTAATATTCTAACTAGTTAAAGAGGCGCCGATCAGATTTGAACTGATGCATAAAGGTTTTGCAGACCTTCGCCTTACCGCTTGGCTACGGCGCCATTTTGTTCTATGTTTTTATTGAGATATGCACATCTTGTCAAGAGCAAGATGTGCATATCTAATTAATATTATAAAAAATTATAGGCTAAGATCTACAGTGCTGCATTCTTCCTTAGCAAAGAACCATCTGTCCCCTGGGTTGTTAACGTTCTTATCTGTGGAATCAGTCGTAGCAGTACATTTTGTGGTGTTCTTATATAGAACAAGAGCATCCTTATATGGTTTATCCTTGTAATTAAAGGTCTCTTTTGTGTAATTGCCAGTTACCTTGCCATCCTTACAATATGATTTAACGACTTCCCTTACATCTGTGCATGTTTTATTAAGGACTGTAGAAACATAATCAGACATTGTTGAATATCTGCTCTGTACGCATTTATCAAGAGTCGTATCCTTCGATTTATCTTTCATGTTGTTATAATCACCCTGTACGTAACCTAGCTTTCCTTTGGTATCCTTACCGATGCAAAAGCCAACCTTTTCCACAGCACAAACTGACAAAGCAAACATAGCGACGCTGACAAGAACTAATGTCTTCATAAAGACCTCCTTTATTAGTGATGAGAATTTGATAACACAGGGCTTATTTTTTATCTAGAACTATTTTGGATGAACCTGGTCATATAATATTTGACCATCTCCTGAGTGTTTATTTTACGGCCCTGATAAGTCCAGATCGCTTCATTGAAAGGTCCTAACTGGGCATTTATTACATCCCCTATCTGGTCCGCGGTAGAAGTGGAATTAAGCTGAGTATTTGTAAAAAAGCCTCCGGTACTTGTATTAAAGCTTATCTGTATGGCTCCTGGGCGTTGAGCGGAAAAGATCAACTTTAAGGAGTTCCTGAATACCATGAAGTCAGCCTCTGTATTAGATATCCCATAGACCTTTATGGTCGCTCCATTTACGTTTTTTGTAGAATTGAAAACAGAGCTCAGCTTTGTAGTATAATTCCTTAAATATCTCAAATAAGATATCGTGGCATCTTTTAATATCTGTTCAGGACTGTTCACAGCATCAAAACTTATCATTCCCGTCTGATCTATCTCTTCTTCCCTTCTTGCAAGTTCAATTATCCAGCTTGCATCTTCAGAGGGTTCATCATAAGGGAGATAGACATCCACAGAGCCATTTGACAGTTCTCTCTTCTTGACCACTACGTCATTAAGTTCTGTTACTTTCCAGTCATCTTTCATATTGTTGCTCCCATAGCCCCTTTAAAGACTTATTATAGTTATTATGGAGATCTATTTCCACATTAAAGTTTGAAAATTATCCCTACTATCGCTTTTGGCGCATAGGAAAGCTGCGATCCGTACTTAGTGCTCTTTGAGCCATCAGCGGGGTTAGTAACCTCATAGTTAGTCTGGTTTATGAACACAACATTTGTGACCAAAAGCCTGAAAATGAACTTACTGTTAAAGGCAAAACGAGCCAGTATACCTCCTTCGAACTGCAGGAATTCCTCTACAAGAGGATTTGACTCTGTGTAGCCAACCGCACTGGGGATTCCAAGTTCACCGCTAGGTATAATATAAACAGCTGTTTCCAGACCAAAATCAAAGAACCTGTTGGGATCCCCCGACCTATAGAGACCGATTATTTCCGCTCGCAGTCTTGAACTCCTTCCCTCTGTAAGTGAATAGTATAATGCAACAGAACTCTCTATCCCATATGGTGAAGGTATGTACCCAGTACCTGTAGAGAATACTAACCATTGTTCCTTTTCCCCATAGTGAGCTATCCTATAACCTGCAGATATTAGACCATAAATAGTCCCGTCGGTGAAACCTCTGGTAAAAGCTCCTTCAAAACCATTATATATATTTACTTTGTTCAGTGAACTGGTGATCTCACCGGATATCGAATAGTGACCGTACACCCTCTTTACGAAGGACATTTCACCTTCAAAACTTCTCAATGCGGATACTGCATCAAGACGATACAAAAAACTCTCTCCGTACTTTACAAGCTCATTTACAGATTTTGCCGACGTAAATACGGGAGAATGATAATACTCCATCATGCCGTAAGCCGGCGCTGATATTATGAGGAGCAATAATGCTAAAAAACAGTTACTATTTCTTTGTTTCTGTTTGTGGAGCATTAGTATTTGCCGCTGGAGCAGGTACAGTTTGGGTCGTAGCCGGAACATCCTGCATAACGCTCTTTGTGATCGCCCTGTGTTGTATGACGGTCAAGCCAATGCTTGTGAACATGAACACGAAAGCAAGTATCGTGGTTATTTTTGTAAGTATATTCCCGCCCTGAGAGCCAAAGAACGTCTGGCTTATGCCGCCAAAGGTCGCTCCAACCTCTGCACCCTTTCCTGCTTGGAGCAATACGAACAATATCAGGAACAGACAGGTAATAACGTGCACAACTATTACTAAAGTACTCATAAGACCTCCTTAAAATCTGCTATCCTCAAAAACGATGCGACATCCAAAGATGCCCCTCCAACAAGTACGCCGTCTATATCCTCACTGGACATAAAACCGTCTATATTGTCAGCCTTAACACTGCCGCCATAGAGAATTCGTATGGAGTCACCTACCCCTTTTCCGAACGTTTCGTCTAACAGCGTCCTTATGAACTTGTGCACCTCTACTGCTTGTTCAAGAGTTGCGTTAAGCCCGGCACCTATTGCCCAGACAGGTTCATAAGCTATGGTTACATATCGTATAAGTTCATCCTTTGCAAGACCAGAAAGCCCGTTAACTACATGATCCCTTACTACTTTTTGCGTGTCACCGGCTTCCCTTTCGTGCTTGGTCTCGCCAACACACAAGATAACGTTAATACCGTTCCTTATACATCCCATTGTCCTTTTATTCACACCTTGGTTGTTTTCTCCAAAGAATTTTCTTCTCTCAGAGTGACCTACGATAGCGTGTGTAACATTCAACTCCTTTAACATTAAAGGAGAGATCTCTCCCGTGAACTGGCCTGAGTTGTCCCAATGTACATTTTGTGAACATAGTCTTATGGCTGAGCCTTTTAGGGTCTCTTGAGCAGTCTTTAATGACGTAAAGACTGGTGCCAAACCTATTTCTCTATCCTTAAGTGAAGGAACATTAGAGGTCATGGCCATGAACTCTTTTATGTATGAAACAGTCTCTCCAATGCCTTTGTTCATCTTCCAGTTACCAACAATGAACGGTTTTCTCTTTCTATGCATTTTCTATATTACTCCTCCAACGCCGCTATACCTGGGAGTTTTGTACCTTCCAAAAATTCCATGGAAGCACCTCCACCGGTTGAAACGTGTGTGATCTTATCCATTACACCTGCCTTCTTTA
>CAYVOB010000116.1:0-4905 GCA_964452945.1 uncultured Bdellovibrionales bacterium | reverse complement strand
ACGGTCGCCCCTTTTATTATCGATCTAGTTTTTATCCTTTGGTGTTAGTGCTTGTTTTTTGTGTATCAGCATCCTCTGTCTTCTCTACAGGTGCTGCTGTTGCTATTTCATCTTTTGTATAGACCACATTTATTGTTCTTGGAGTAGCTACCGTCCACTCACCGACTGAAATGAACTTTTTACCCTTTGATGCAGTCTTAAAGCTTTCTGTGCTACCTGCGTAAGGGCCATATATGAGGGTTTCAAAAGAGGTAACATCTTGTCCATCAGGATTACCTGGACAGGATACACTGCTAGGGGAGGCTTCATAAGGTCCGAACTGATTGAATTTGTCCCTAGAAAAAGCGATGCTTTTTATTGTTTTTGAGCTATTTATAAGGTCCTTTATACCGCTGTAACTTGAGTTGGGTATTGTAACAACACACTCAGTGCCCGAGCCACTTGTTTTATTTTTCCTTTGCATAGTTATTCTGGAGTTGTCACTAACGGTTCCTGGTATTTTTATAGGATACTTAAATGATACATTTGTAAGGGCCGTACTGCCGTCGCTATAAGTTGCGTTGGCGACCATTTTTATTATTCCTGTTCCTGCTGTTTTACCTGGCTCAACAACAATACTTGAAAGTGTTGCATCTACAACATCCAGATTAAAAGCACAGGCTGTAAAGTTGTTACTGCTGGCTTTCAATATAGGTTCTACAAATATTTTTAAGTTGTTAAGACCCTCGTCGTTAAGTATCTCTGTATTGTATGCCAGCAAAGTTCCTCGAACGGAGTTATCCTTATAGGTGTTTGCGATCCACTTCTTGTAAAGTGTTTTAAACATAGCCTTTATACAGTAATCCTTGGCTACAGCCTTGTTGGATCCTAGGCTTGGGACTCTACACTCAGCTCCTTTTTCTGTTGAGCATTCAAGGTAGTTAACATCTGAACCTTGCTGTATGTCGGAGATGATCTGTGCTAAATCCAGTCTCGTCATTTGCTTTTCTTCTGAATAAACATTGAACGACAAAGATACAAGTGCACAAAGTGCCAAAAATGCTTTCATTGTTATTCCTCCTAAGGGTTCGTTGGTAGTGGAGTATACCTCAAAAAGGCTTGTTTTTCACGGGACCTGGAGCTTATTTAACTGTTATTCTGAGTCAGGGAAGTATGTCGTGCACTGAGTTCTGTCTATAGTGAGTTCTTTTGTTGCAAAACATGCGGGATCACCCACATACCACAACATCTCTTCTGTTTTGTCTGTCAAATCCCTCTTGCAAAAATCAACAGCGTATTCACATACTTCATCTTTAAATTCTTTATCTGTTTGCATAGAGGTTACCTCTGTAAGCATACCCTCTCTTAAGCGTATCTTGCACTCATCCTTTTCATTCTGTGCTGCCTTAAGCTCGTTGCTGAACACCTTATTCATGTCTGACAAAAAAACTTCGAACTGCTGGAGCTCTTTATCGGTACATGTAATGGCGAATAACCGGGAAGAAAGGAGTAAAGACACAAGAATAAATACAATTCTCTTCATTTTCTCTCCTTTAACAGAGATCATAGTTTGCTCTTCTGTATTAGTATAAACAAATATCGTGCCAAAAAAAACATCAATAAATACATATAGTTATATTTATTGTCATACTTAAGACTGCCTATTTTACAGGCAGCTTGTTAAATATTGATACAGCCTCACCTTAAATATACTCACCGACGAGAAGAGTGGGTGGAGCTTTTTAGATGCTTGTTTTTATTGTATAAATATAGTACAAATTAGTTATGAGCAGGAAGATCATAACTACTGTCTATATTACAGAAGAACAGGACCTTGCTTTAAAGGAACTTAACGTAAAGCATAAGGTGCCGGTAGCTCAGTATATAAGGGAAGGGATAGATCTGGTGCTTGAAAAATATAACGTAAGCTCTTATGGTCAGCTATCTTTTGATGATGTACTTAGGACAAAGAAGACTAAAATAACTCCAGAAGAATAGGAAAACTTTTATAAATGGAACTAAAGCACATACGCAACTTTTGCATAATAGCGCATATTGACCACGGTAAATCAACCCTTGCTGACAGGATGCTGGAGGCTACGGGTACTGTTACCAAAAGAGAGATGAGAGAGCAGTATCTTGATAACATGGAACTTGAAAGGGAACGCGGTATTACTATAAAAGCACAGACAGTTAGGATCTATTACGAAGCTAAAGACGGTAACCGTTATCAACTTAACCTCATAGATACGCCAGGGCACGTGGATTTTTCCTACGAAGTGTCCAGGAGCATGGGCGCCTGCGAAGGAGCACTCCTTGTTGTTGATGCAAGTCAGGGTGTAGAGGCGCAAACGATAGCTAATGCTTTTATTGCATCGGACAGCGGGCTTGAGATAATCCCAGTCTTGAATAAGATAGATCTTCCTGTCGCTGATGTTGAAAAGTCTAAAGAGGAAATAGAGGAGATCATAGGTATAGATGCAAGGAATGCTGTTCCTATTTCCGCAAAGACAGGGGCGGGCGTTGATCTTTTACTAGAAGAGATAGTCCATATGGTCCCATCGCCACATGGCGACGATACTGAACCTTTGAAGGCTCTGATATTCGATAGCTGGTTCGATACCTATCTTGGGGTCATAACACTGGTTAGAGTAAAAGAGGGTGTGCTTAGGAACGGAATGAAGATAAAACTGTTCTCTACCGGAGGTACCCACGAAGTCTCAAAGGTCGGAGTGTTTTCTCCAAAGGCCGTTTATCTGGATGAACTAAGGGCAGGCGAGGTTGGCTTTATAGCAGCAGGGATGAAAGAGCTCTCTGAAGCAAAGATCGGCGATACTATCACTGATTTCAACAATCCAGCCTCGGAGCCATTGCCGGGTTACAAGCCAATAAAGCAGATGGTGTTCTGCGGTTTCTATCCGGTCGAGGCGACGGAATATAATTTGTTGAAGGAATCTTTAGATAAACTGCACTTGAATGATTCGTCTTTCACATATCAAAAAGATTCATCAGAAGCACTTGGGTTTGGTTTTAGGTGCGGGTTCCTTGGGCTCCTTCACATGGACGTTGTACAAGAGAGGCTCGAAAGGGAATTTAATATCAGCGTTGTTACAACAGCACCTTCAGTGGTATACAAGGTGACAATGAAGGACGGCGAGGTGGTGGAGATAAATACACCCTCTAAGCTGCCGGAGAATGGGGTTGAATTCATAGAAGAACCATACATGAGGGTGAGGATACATACACCTTCTGAATATGTAGGGAATCTTTTGACCCTTTGCACAGAGAAGAGAGGTTCACAGGTCGACATGATCTGTTACCATAACAACAGGGTCCAGCTTGTGTATGATATCCCGATGTCAGAGGTGATGTACGATTTTTATGATACATTAAAATCCATCTCCAAGGGTTACGCATCTATGGATTACGAAGTTCTCGACTATAGAAAGTCCAAACTGGTCAAGCTCGACATCCTTATCAACGGAAAGATCGTCGACGCACTTTCTGTAATAGTATTTGCGGACAACGCGTATTACAGGGGTAGAGAACTTGTAACTAGACTAAGAAAAGAGATCAAAAGACAGATGTATGAAGTTGCCATTCAAGCTGCGATAGGGTCCAGGGTCATTGCAAGGGAAAGTGTGAAGGCACTAAGGAAGGATGTTACCGCAAAATGCTATGGTGGTGACGTATCAAGAAAAAGAAAACTTTTAGAGAAGCAGAAGGAAGGGAAAAAGAGGATGAAGCGTGTTGGTAACGTCGATATCCCTCAGGAAGCGTTCTTGGCTGTTCTAAAGGTAAAGTGATGCGATATATAGTTTTTAGAAAAAACACAATATACAAGCTTCGTCCATATATTAGTGCTTTTATAGTCACTGCGATCATCTTTTTTATTGTTATGACTTTTATACTGGACCTGTATAAAATACCCACAGAATCTATGGAACCGACGCTGTTACCAGGGGATCATGTTGTTGGGTTAAAGATAGTTTATGGTATCAAAATACCTTTTACAGATACACGCATAAGGATCTCGTCCCCAAAACGCAGTGACCTTGTTGCGATCAAGAGGCCTTCGGACAATATCCTTTATATAAAAAGGGTTATAGCGTTGCCTACGGAATCAGTTGAACTTAAATCTGGTAACGTAGTGGTTTCAGGCTCTATATTTACGCGGGATTACGCTACTGATACGTCCGTGTATAAATATACGGATCCAGAAGATGTTATTTTTGAGGAAACAGCGCGGAACAGAAGGTATTATGTTTCCTATAGCAATAAAAAACGAATGACCGATATGGATAAAACACACGTTTGTGGTAGTGACGGTTTTTTCGTCATGGGTGACAACAGGACCAACTCAGTTGACTCCAGGAAATGGGGAGATGTAAAAGATAACGACATAATCTCCAGAGTGGTTTTTGTTCTGTTTTCTACTGATCCAGATACTGGAAGGGTACGTTGGACAAGGACTGGGTTTATTCGCTAACAAATAATTGAAATAATTAATGTTTTTACGAGCAAAAAAAAAAAGACTTTTTATGTTGACTATATGGGCATTATTTGATATAATTTATAAAATAATTGAGGTGCAAGAAAAAGGGGGGCCAATATATGAGATCTATAATCAATGTTTTTGTGGTTTTTATCTTTGCATTACTGCTATCGTCTTGTGATAGCGCGATCAGACCCATGAATACAGAAACTGTAGGTGGAGGCAGTACTGACGTCTGCAACGATCAGACGTTTGATGTGTCCAGCATTGACACTTTCAATAGGGCTATGGACGTTGCCAGAGCTGCGGATACCTTAAAACTTGATGATCTAAAGGCTAGAGCGCTTGCACGTGCAGACGCGATATTTGATGAAAAAGTTATAGATCCTGCAACCTATAAGGATGATCCTGCTGTTGCAGATTTTTCTGCA
>CAYVOB010000115.1:0-5118 GCA_964452945.1 uncultured Bdellovibrionales bacterium | reverse complement strand
GAAGCTGTAGGTGGGGGCGGTGCTGATGTCTGTAACGATCAGACGTTTGATCTGTCCAGCGTCGACACCTTTAACAGAGCTATGGACGTTGCCAGAGCTGCAGATACCTTAAAACTTGATGACCTAAAGGCTAGAGCGCTTGCACGTGCAGACGCAATATTTGATGAAAAAGTTATAGATCCTGTAGCCTATAAGGATGATCCTGCTGTTGCAGATTTTGCTGCAGACCCCGATGCGGCTTCTTTCCTTATGATGAAGTGTGGCGCTAAAATGGATCTATATAATAGAACAAAAATTGAACATGATGTTGTGGAAGCTCGTAAACTGAAGTTACAAAAAGCAGACATAGATATTAAACTATTGACT
The DNA here is from genome assembly GCA_964452945.1 of uncultured Bdellovibrionales bacterium. Lineage (GTDB taxonomy): Bacteria > Bdellovibrionota > JAFGOL01 > JAFGOL01 > JAFGOL01 > CAYVOB01. The sequence goes on along the minus strand of CAYVOB010000115.1, from coordinate 4,752 downwards.
GTCAATACAGATAAAATAATCGCAGAACGCCGTGCTGGTGACGTAAGGTTAAAGGATGCCGCTGCTATTGGTGGTGTTGCCGAATTTTCGAAGGAACCATTTTTTTGTTTACCATGCGAGATTGCACTAGGGTTAGGGCTAAAAAAGCGTGCTCCGTTATATCAAAGGAACGCATATGACATGGTTGCGAACCAACAGGCAGCAGCAGCTCCAGCAGAGGCAAAAGCCGCCATACCTAGGATAGCAGACCCAGATAGTGAATTTAGTTGTGGTAGCAGAGATTTTCTCTCCCTGTGCGACACTATGCTGTCTGGTAGTATAGATAATCCCGATCCTTGCGGTATTGGATACCAAGAACTTAAAGACAACCCACCAGAAGAAGTGGCCCCAAAAGAAGCAGCAGAAGCTATTCCAAGAGACCCAATGCTACCAGTAATGATGAAGTAGGGCTCTGTTAGACGCTTTGTGGCTGTTTTACAGTTTTTATTTTTTTGTTAGGTTTTTTCTTAGGATATTTTTTCACTTTCGTTTTTTTTGATTTTTTATATTTTTTTACAGGATTTTTCTTTTGTACTTCTTTTTCCACTGCTTTGTTCTGTGAGTCTTGTTCTATATCGAACTTGTAGACTTCCTGTATCTGTGATTTGCCCACCTTGTCAGGCTTGCCATCACCATCGGTGTCCACCTCTGTCCTTACCAATTTACCGTCCTGGTAATACTCCCAATAATCCATTACACCGCTAAGGTTGGTGGAAACTTCCTTTTTTACAAGTTCTCCGTTGTAGTAGCGTTTTATCACGTCAGGTTTTCCGTCAAAATTAAGGTCCAGCTCTTTTTGTATCAGCTTTCCTGATTCAGGCGCATAGTACCTTATTTCATCGAATTTACCGTCGAAGTCGTTATCCACTATTATTTTTGAGACCTTCTCTTCGCCAGGTTTTTTATTATCATAATAGACTATATAGTCGGGCTTTCCGTCTCCGTTTATATCTATCTCTTTTTTTACAAGGACCTTTTGCCCCTCGAGCGTGAAAGTATAATATTTTTTAATTTCACTTATTCCATCGTTATTGTTATCTATAGTTTCCACACTCTCCCTTTCCTGGACAGTTTTTTTGATTGGTTCTGGTTCCGGCTCAGGTTGTATGACTGGTACCGCTTGCACTTCAGGGGTTACTTCAGGAGTAGTAGGAGCTGGCGTGGGTGTTTGGTCAGGTGTAGGAGTAGGGTTTGGCACTGTTGCAGTTGTTGCCCCATCTTCTTTAAGGAACATATCGTTCTCTAGTTCCTTAATAGAGGCATCAGCATCCGAAGTTACAGTGGTTGATTCTGTTTGTATTGTCTTTGTTACTTTTTTAGAGAGCTTCTTTTTGGCTGTTCCGGACGCAGCATCAAGATTAAGCGATAAAGAAAAAACTATAAGTAGCAATAGATGGATCATGCCAGCACTCCTAGTAAAATATTAACCTCCACAATTAATAAGTTCAATCAATTTTTCCCTTTTAATTTTCCCCACTTGTAGTAATAATTTCAGGGTCAAAGGGTCTTAAACAAAGGCGGTCCACAATGAAAGTAGGTCTGGTTGGTAAAAGATCAAGTGGTAAAACGACGCTGTTCGAAGCCTTGTGTGGCCCCAAAGCACCCTCTGGAGCAACCTCTGGGCTGATCAACGTATCCAAGGTCAGGGTCAAGGACGAACGTATAGATACCCTTTCTGGGATTTTCAACCCAAAAAAGACCACTTATGCGGACTTTGATCTCATCGACTATAACAGGGCTCATGATGCCTCGGATGCTGTGTTGGGAAGTCCAGCCTTGATGGCAAAATACAGGGACCTTGATGCTTTGGTACTGGTGGCGGGTGTTATTAGCGATAAGCAAAAAGTGTCTTCAGAGCTGGAGGATATTGTATTAGAGCTTAACCTTTCTGATATGATCATCTTGGAGGCAAAGATACAAAGGATGAAGAAGGGTCCTTATGATAAACAGGAATTAGCCCTTTATGAAAGGATCCTTGCAAAACTTGAATCCAATCAACAACAGAGTTACAAGGATTTTACAAAGGAAGAGCTTAAACATCTTTCGTCATTTCAGTTGTTCTGTGTAAAACCGATAATTGTTGCGTTGAATGTTACAGAGGACCTGCTTCCTTCCTCTTCTGATATAAAGATCAATAGGGCTGGAGTGTCTTTTTTAGCCCTTTCTGCAGAGATAGAGAAGGAATTGAACAGCCTTGGTGAAGCAGAAAAACAGGAGTTCCTAAAGGACTTAAACCTTAGTGGAGGCATTTCTGACCGTTTTATAACAACGCTATATGGTTGCTTGGACCTGATATCATTTTATACGGTTGGTGAGGACGAGGTAAGAGCGTGGAGCATAACAAGGGGAGACACAGCCCTTGCTGCCGCAGGCAAGATACACAGCGATATAGAAAGAGGTTTTATAAAAGCCTCTGTGATATCTTTTGATGACTTTATGAAATATGGTGATGAAAAAAAAGCCCATGCAGCCGGCGCGGTAAAGGACGAGGGCAAGGGATACATTGTGCGTTCCGGTGATATCATACATTTTAAATTCAACGTGTGAGGTGTTCGATGGAAGAAAAGCTAATACTGCTGACTAATGATGACGGTATAGTCTCCGAGGGTGTGTTCGCTCTTAAAAAAGCGCTTACAGACCTTGGAAGGGTTGTAATAGTCTCCCCCAGCGACGAGCGTTCTGGAGCAAGTCATGCACTAACCATGAAAAACCCTGTTAGGATAAAAGAGTTGGAAAAGGATGTTTATTCTCTGACAGGATTTCCTTCTGATTGTATTTACGCCGCTGTTCATGGGATACTAAAAAGGAAGCCTGACCTTGTTGTCTCCGGTATCAATCGTGGGGCTAATATGGGTATAGACGTCTATTACAGTGGAACCCTTGCTGGTGTTAGACAAGCGGCTATAGAGGGGATCAATGGTTTTGCTATGTCCATTGATATAGGAAAGAACCCAAAGAAAATTTACTGGGAAACTGCGGCTGATTTTGCTTTTAAGGTAGCTTCCGAGATGTTGGAAAAGGGATATAAAAAGAATGGTTTTTTGAACATTAATTGTCCTAACGTTGTAGAGGACGGGGTAAAAGGTGTAAAGATAACAAGGATGGGTGACAGGCGTTACGTTACAGAGGTTAAATGGGGAGAGGATCCTAGGGGTGAGGGTTATTGCTGGCTCTGGGGAGAATATACTGAATTTGGATCTATGGAGAACTCTGATTGCGACGCTGTTAGTGAGGGTTTTGTCTCTGTCTGTCCGATGATGTTAGATGTTACGGACTACACTATGATAAACGAACTTAAAAGTTGGAAGTTCCAATAATGCTGTGGTACGATTAGAGCCTGAATGGGGCATACCTTTTTTATAAATGTATTTTTTCTGATCTCGTTGCAGTTGAATGCTACTGCAATGAAGAACGTTTTCACCAGCGGTGCTTCAGCGGAAGATAGTTCAACCTCACAATCTGGGACCAGAGCAGAGACCGTGTTCGGTAATACATCTTCACCTTCTTCGCCTTCCTCATCTACACAAGGGTATGATTCCACCGCGGTGTTTGGCAAGACAAGCGGTACTTCATCCTCTTCGAACAGCGGTTCAAGGTCAGCAGCTGTTTTTGGCTCTAAGAGTGGAGGACAGAATAGAGAACCGGGTACAGAGACTAACAGTGAACAAAGTAATGAACAGGGTAACGAAGCTACTTCCGGCAATTCTGATCAAGCTAAAGGAGACGAGAATCCTCGTTCAGCACCAAACTATATGTGGCCTGTTGACGGTGGAAGGATAAATTCCTTCTATGGATGGAGGAGCAGCAGGCGCTTCCATGACGGTATAGATATAATCGCCCCCTCAGGCACCAATGTTTTTGCCTCAAAAAGTGGAGAGGTCATCTACAGCAGTAACAAGATACGTGGTTATGGTAACATGGTCGTTATACGACATAACTCAGGTTACAGCACCGTGTATGCTCACAACAAGACCAACCTTGTTAAGAAGGGCGATATAGTAAAACAGGGAGATATTATTGCACAAGTTGGTAGTACAGGACATTCATCTGGTCCTCATTCACATTTTGAGGTCAGAAAGGGCAAATACAGTGTTGATCCGTTGAAATATCTAAGAACTTATGATGTAAAAAAACACTCTGGGACATACGCTAACAGCAAGGATAATCCCTTTTAAGGTGGTCTGAATGGTCGTTATTAATAAAGTTAACAAAGATAGGGCTGACGTAGGCACTTATATGGTCACTAGGTGCTCAAGGTGTGATCGCGATATGAACCATGTTGTAGTCGCAAAGGGCAGCGACGGAAGTGTTGCAAGAGTTAAGTGCCTTGTCTGTGGTTCTGAACATAATTATCACCATAGTGTTGTAAAAAAAGCTTCCTCTGCTAAGACTACCAAGCTCTCTGCAGCACCTAAAAGCAGCAATTCAAAACTTTTTGAAGAAGCAAAAAAAAGTGCTATAAACAAAGTGCCTATAAATTACACAATTACTGATAAGTATGCCAATGGTACCCTTATACAGCACGTTAACTGGGGAGAGGGAGTTGTGTTTAAGGTATTTGATGACAAGATAGAGGTGGTGTTCAGGGATTCAATAAGGACGTTGGTGCAAAACAGAAGATGAAAGTATCAGGTTTTACATTCGTTCGTAATGGTATTTTGTACGATTATCCGTTTAGTGAATCTATTAAGTCCATATTGCCTGTGGTAGACG
>CAYVOB010000114.1:0-5198 GCA_964452945.1 uncultured Bdellovibrionales bacterium | reverse complement strand
TTGTCTTTGTTGTTGTGGTGTCCACCATCTTCATTCTCAAGAAGGGGCTTACCTTAAGGTCATTTTGTGCAAAAACTGGAGCTGAGAACGCAACTACAAAAAGAATCGCAAAAAACTTCTTCATTACTTAGATCCTCCTATTATTTTTCTACTATTTCTAACTCAACCCTTCTATTCATTGCTGCTTCCTGTGTGTTGGATAGGTTGGGTTTTGGCTCATGAACTGCCGGTCTTGAAGAGCCATAACCTACGGTGCTCAGCCTTTCTGAAGCGACGCCTTTTTCTACCATATATGATTTAACCGCTTCTGCTCTTTTTTCACTAAGCCTTTGGTTTGCTTCTGCAGAACCTGATGCGGAAGTGTGACCTGCAACACGGACTTTTAGTTTTGGATTATCCTTCATTGTTTTAACGTTGTTATCCAATATGGCCTTTCCCTCAGGGGTCAGCTCTGACCTGTTGTTCTTGAAAGTGGATCCCTTTAAGGACGCCATTATCTCTATCGGTTTTTCTGTTTTGGCTTCCTGGGTTGTTACAACAGCTTTTGTTGGGGTAGGACTTGTTTCAGAAGCTTTTTTCTTGTTCTCCAAACAAGAACAACCTGAAACAAAAATAGCCAACACGGACATTACAAAAAGGGTCTTAATGCTTGTCTTAAACTTTTTCATTCAACATTCCTCCTTAGTAGAATTAATTTAATTTCTACTTTTATTAACTGAAATATCATATAACCCTAGTTTCTGATTTTGGCGAGAATTCTGGTACAAACCCCATCCATTAAGGCTTGTTTTGCTGCGGATACAGTAATAATATACAGCGGTCGGAGGGGTGTTACCATGCACAATACAGGTTTTGATAATGAAAAATATCTAAGCCAGCAAACGGCTGCTATTTTAGAAAGAGCAGGAAAGTTCGATAATAAACTCTATCTTGAGTTCGGAGGAAAGATACTTTTTGATTACCATGCAGCAAGAGTGCTTCCTGGTTTTGATCCAAATGTTAAGATGAAGTTGTTACAGAAATTAAAGGATAATGCAGATATAATCCTGTGCATTTATGCAGGCGATATAGAAAGAAGAAAAGTAAGAGCGGATTTTGGTATCACCTACGATGCGGATGCGCTTAAACTTATAGATGATCTTAAAGATTGGGGGATAAGCATTACAGCTGTTGTGATCACTCGTTATGATAACCAGCCCTCAGCGACTATTTTTAAGAACAAACTGGAGAGGCAGGGAGTAAGGGTTTATACACACCGTTATACCAAAGGTTATCCTACGGATGTAGATGTGGTTGTCAGCGACGAAGGCTATGGTGCAAATCCTTATGTTGAAACAAAAAAGCCGCTCGTTGTTGTAACGGGGCCTGGGCCCGGTAGTGGGAAACTGGGGACCTGTCTTTCGCAACTTTATCATGAGCATAAAAGAGGGGTAAAGAGTGGCTACGCAAAGTTCGAGACCTTTCCTATCTGGAGTATCCCTTTAAAACATCCGGTGAATATTGCCTACGAGGCCGCTACAGCAGATATCGGCGACTTTAATTTGATAGATCCTTTCCACCTAGAAGCTTATGGACAGCAGGCTATAAACTATAACAGGGACGTGGAAACATTTCCTGTATTAAAGAGGATACTGTCCAGGATAGGTGGAACGGAGATAATGTATAGGTCGCCCACCGATATGGGTGTTAACAGGGCGGGTTTTGGTATCGTTAACGATGAAGTTGTTAAGGAAGCTTCAAAACAGGAGATAATTAGAAGATACTTCAGATATTCTTGCGAGTATATGTCCGGTCTTGTAAATAAAGAGACAGTACAAAAGGTAGAGTTACTTATGGAAGAGATGAATGTAAAGCCGGAGGATAGGCCGGTAGTAAGGGCTGCAAGAAAAGCTGCAGAGGAAGCAGAACAGAAAAAGAAAGGTAATGAGGGGATCTTTTGTGGGGCAGCCATACAACTACGAGATGGGACTATCGTCACTGGAAAGAATTCATCTTTGATACATGCAACATCTAGTGTGATCCTGAACGCTATAAAGGTCCTTGCCGGTATACCTGACAAGATACATCTTCTTTCTCCCCAGGTAATTGGCTCCATTAGTGATCTTAAGACAGATATTTTTGGGACTAAAGCTGTCAGCCTTAACCTTGGAGAAGCATTGATAGCTCTTAGTATGAGCACTACCACGAATCCATCAGTCCAGGTCGCAATGGAAAAATTAAAAGAGCTTAGGGATTGTGAAATGCATATGACCCATATCCCAACTCCTGGTGATGAAGCCGGTCTCAGAAAATTAGGTATAAACCTTACTACTGAACCTAATTTCTCGACTATGAACCTTTTTTCTGTATAGTTTTAATTATGGAAAAAATCGTTTAAATGTTGTATGTTCTTATGCGTGAGAAAAAAAGCAACTAAGCCTATAAAAAAAACAATACCTGATAAGAAAAAAGATAATAAACAATATCGCGACTTCTTTGATACTATACTGGACAGCGTCTTTATAACATCTAAGGAAGGAAAGTGGATAGATTGTAACGATGCTGCAGTAAAGATGTTTGGGTATAGGAGTAGAAAGGAACTGTTTAAGGTGTCCATACCGTCTCTATACGCAAGCCCTAATGAACGTAAAAAATTCTTGTCGCTAATAGAGAAACATGGAGCTGTAAAGGAATACCCCATTCGTTTAAAGCGTAAAGACGGCCAGATAATGGACACTCTTATCACTTCTGTATTTAGAAAAGGGACAAAAAATTCTGAGAACGAGTACTTTGGCACTATACGTGATATTACCGCTCTGAATATAGCAGAAAATAATATACTTATTGAAAGGGACCTTGCCAGAAAACGTCTGGACATTGCAGAAGTGATAATCGTTGAGATCAATCATAATGGACAGGTAACCTTAGCTAATAGAAAGGCTTGTGAAGTTACCGGATATAAACAGCAAGAGATAATTGGCAAAAAATGGGTAGATATTTTTGTGCCCAAGAGAGATAGGGATGCTACTTACAAGGTACTTAAAAAACTATTTGCTGGAGAGGTTGCTCCTGTTTCTTATAACGAGAATTACGTGTGTACAAAATGGGGAGAAGAAAGGCTTGTGGCCTGGCGCAATACAGTTATCAATGATGATAACGGGGACGTCGTCCGAACCCTTAGTTCCGGTGTGGACATTACCGAACAAAGGATAGTAGAGAATATATTGGATGAGAGCAGAGGAAAGTATCGCCTTTTATTCCAGAACAACATGTCTGGCGTAACGTTCCTTGAGATCATGAGGGACAAGCAGGGATACCCAGTTGATTATATATTCCGTGAGGTGAACCCAGAATTCGAAAAACAAACAGGGCTACGTAGCTCAGATATTATGGATAAAAGGGTAACGGAAGTACTGCCGGACGTAAGAAGGTCTTTTTTTCTGGATAATTATAGGAAAGTTGCAATAGACGGTACGCCTATAAGGTTTGAGGACTTTTCTCCTACATTAAAACGTAACTACGAGGTTACTATATATAGGTGTGGTAAAGAAAGGCTGGCCACCGTTTTTAATGATATCACTGACCGCATCTACTTAGAAGAACTACGTACTCTGTCTTTCTACACCAGAAGCCTTGTAGAGGCACATCCTGATCCTATGGCGATCTTTGATCTGAAAGGAAAGATCACTGATGTTAATGAGGCTACTATAAAGATAACCGGATTGACGAGGGAAGACCTTTTGGGCTTGGACTTTAGCACTCTTTGCGTAGAGCCTGAAAAAGCGAAGGAGTTTTATGGCAGAGTGTTTGCTGAGGGTTATGTTAGAGATTGTGTGCTAGCTTTAAAACAAAGGTCGGGCAGGAGCATAGATCTTCTTTGTAATGCAGTCCTGTACAAGGACCAACGTGAACGCCCGGTAGGTGTTTATATGGGTGGACATGATATCACCGAGCGCAAAAAGCTTGAAGAGATGTTAAATAGGACCGGAGAGATCGCCAAAGTAGGGGGCTGGGAAGTAGATCTTAAGACATCAAAGCAGGTCTGGACAAGAGAAGTTTATGCTATACATGAGATTGATGACCTATCGTATGAACCTACCTTTGAAAAGGGCTTGTCTTTTTGTACGCCGGAGTCAAGACCCGTACTTCTTCAAGCTGTAGAGCGACTTAATAGAGAGGGCTCCTCTTTCGATATAGAATTGAACATCATTACTGCAAAAGGCAAACCACGTATTATTCGTGCAAGAGGTGATGTCTACCGACAAAATGGTAAGGCTGTTTCTGCTTATGGTACTTTTCAGGATATTACAGACGCTAAATTGGTTGAACAGAGATATAAAGGGCTTTTTACAGCTTCCAGGGATGCCATTATGACCCTTGAGCCTACTGACTGGCATTTCTCCTCTGCAAACCCTGCGACTATAGAGATGTTCAAAACGGGTAATGAAGAAGGGTTTATTAGTCAGACCCCTTGGTCCATATCACCTGAAAGACAACCAGACGGAAGAAGCTCAGAAGAAAAATCAAAGGAGATGATCGGTGTAGCCTTACGTCAGGGTTACAATTTTTTTGAGTGGGTGCACCGAAAGTTTAACGGCGAAGAGTTCTTTAGCGATGTTCTGTTGTCCAGAGTAGGTAGTGGAGAGAAGGCATTCTTGCTTGCTGTCGTAAGGGATATATCTGACCACAAGAGAGCAGAGAATATCTTAAGGGAATCGGAGGAAAAATTCAGGATAATTTTTAATAATGCTGCGAACGGGATATCGATATTGGATCTAGACAGCCAAAAATTTTCTATGGTCAATAAAACCTTCTGTGACATGGTAGGATACAGTGAGTCTGAGTTAAGGAATATGGGTGTGGATCAACTGCACCCAGATAAGGACCTTTCAAATAGTATAATGCATGTTAGTGACCTTATAAAGGGTGCTGTAAGTGTTGTTAGGGATATTCCAGTTAAAAGAAAGGATGGCACTGTTTTTTATGCCGAGATCAACGCTTCCAGTACATCGATAGGTAACGGGAAATATCTGATCGGTGTATTCCACGATCTTACACAACGTAAATTATCTGAACAGGCTGTAAAAGATGCACAGGATTCCATGTCAAAAGCCCTTAATGTGAAAGAGGAGTTCTTATCTTTTGTTTCTCATGATCTTAGAAGCCCTCTTTATACTATAAAGAAAGTCATGGATATGTTGCTTAAGGATAATGCTCTG
>CAYVOB010000113.1:0-5222 GCA_964452945.1 uncultured Bdellovibrionales bacterium | reverse complement strand
TAGGGTGTGTAATATTTTTCTTAGGTTTTTTATACCAATGGGGGAAGAATTGGACAATAACTCAAAAGAACATATCCTTGGAACAAGAGCTTCTGTTGCTGAAAAAATAGTAGCGGAACTAGAGGACATGGACATCGACCAGGAGATGGATGTCATAGGTCTTAAGTCCAGCTTCAAGGGAACTTTCCGTTTCGGTCCCTATACCAGGATAGAGGGCAGGATCGACGGTAATATAGAATCGAGTGGGATACTTGTATTAAGCTCAACCGCTGAAGTAAAGGCAGAAATAAACGGTAGGACCATAGTCATCGATGGAAAAACTACAGGGAATATAAATGCAGAGGATTGTGTAATTATACAGGAGCACGGGATAGTAACTGGTAATATAAGGGCGCCTTATATTGAAGTAGCCCAAGGTGCATCAATAAACGGAACTGTCTCCATGGGTAAATATCACAGCAGGTTTATCGAGCTAGAATCAATGGTTCAAGGTTCTTAAGACTAGACTTTAACCATTCTTTTTCACCTGATGTTATCTTTTGATAATCAACCAGCTTGACGTCTATCCTCCTGATCTTAACTAGAGAGGTCTTGTTCTCGAATTCTTGCCACTTTTTAATGTCCATAAAAGATTCCGGTGAAATAAGGCCAACACCAACAGCATCGTAATACCATTTATTAAAACTACATTTATCGTTAATAAAGGCAGAAAAAAGACCATATAACACCTGTGTGTCCCGATATCCTTTACGACCGGACTTGATGTAAGAGACAACGGCATTAAGTTCCCTATATAACTGTTGCAGGTCTTCTGGTTCCTCAACTACCAGGTCAAGGACATATTCCTGGCCGTTACCCTTCATACAACAACCTATCCCATCCCTTTGGCAAAAATTCCTGTAGATATCAAAATAGAAAATAAAGAATTCAGCATAATCTGACGGTAAAATAGAAATGGAGAACGAATATTCTTTGCCAAAAGGATTCAAATACTCTTGTACCGACAAAACATCACTAGCATTTTTTTTATCTGCTGTTGGAAAAGTCGGGGCACCCTGATCTATCATAAGTTCAGAAACCTTAGGCCTTTTGCCAGCATAACAAACAGCTAACATTCTCGGTACAGAATGATCTTTGTGCTTAACATCGCACCAGAGTGGTACCGATCCTGCTCCTATTGGATAAACATTCCTCGAACCTTTCACTCCGCTGGTCCGCACGTATACCACATCAAAAACATCTTCAGTCTCAGGATGCACAGCCCTACTTGCATCTTTAGTATAAAAAATACAAGAGCTAAAAAGCAACGGCATTAATAAATAAGGGAGCAGCTTCACCGGTCTAGCCCTCCAGCCTTATAATAACTACATAGCTATTATTCTCTTTAAGTCCAGAAAGGGCCTGTTTTACTTCGCTAGGCTTAACGGCCTTGATGCTATCCATGTACTTAAGCACCATTTCAGGCGTAGAATAAAGAACACCCATCTTACCGGTCAAGAACACCAGCGAGTTACTTCTGCTCAATGCATTGGAATAATCCCTTATAAGATTTTCCTTCGTTGACTTAAGACCTTTATCGTCAAGGCTTTTACCAAGTACCGCTAGACGCTTCAACACCAGAGTAACAGCGTCATTAGCATCAAGATCTTTTAAACCACTAATAACGATCTCTATATTGCCGCTGCCAATATAGCAATTGTTAGAAACATAAATGGAGTTACCTATCCCAGCAAAGGTCTTGTCATCGGTTATAAGCTGCTGGACAAGATCGTATGCAAAGGACGCCTTATCGGAACACTTTACCGACGGGAAACCCATCCTGAGAACAACATTTTTCCAATTTGCTTTTACATAGCTTATGCTCCTAACAGGGACATCAAATCTCCCTGCAAGCTCATGCATGGACCTGTCATCTTTAAAAACAGGTCTCTTCTTTTCCAGTTCCCTGGATATTTTTTTTAGCACGTTCTTATCAACAGCGCTTACAACTATAACAGCGCCCAAAGGATTAAGGTAAGACTTTAAAAAGTCCCCGAATTCCTTTTCATCAATGCTCCTAAGATCATCCTCGTTACCATAAAGTCCAAGGCTGTAAACACTGTTATTTGCCGACATAAGGCTCATCATTGACATCTTAGATGAACGTCGATTAAGGTCTTCCCTTAAAGAAACAAGGACCTCCCTTTTAATGTTCTCCAATTCCATAGGGCCAACATCGTTTTGGTCAAATATGGCGGCCCAGATCTCAAAAGAATAAGCATCCATTGAACCCTTTGGAAGAGAAAAACTAAAAGAGGAATAGTCCCAATTGAACTCAGACGTAACTAAAAATCCTTTGGCTTTTGCCAGACGCTGAAGCCTGTATCTTAATAATCTGAAGGCAATTGCTGGAAAAGCGGTCTTCCTGTCAAACTTTAAGGCAGCTCCGTTCTTTATGAATAAGGAAACAAGCTCTACGCCAGGCTTCTCATCAGCAGTTATATCGACGATAACAGCACCATTTTTTAAACGTTGTTGTTCCAAAGAAAAGAAAGCCCTGCATGGAACTTCACCTACAAAAAGGCTCAAAAGCGCAAAATATATTTGAATAGCGAGCATGCTTAGCTGTTACATCCCCTGTATGAATGAAAAGCCAAAAGTAATTCTTTCTATACTGGAATGTCTGAACTGTGTTGCATAGACACCAAAATTGAACCTGGAAGATATGGTCATTACATAACCCAAGCCGGCGCCTATCTGAATATCGTTATAATCTCCGACGCTGTTAATTCTTCCGGAAAATGTCATAGAAAAATCATCTTCCTCCAAAGGAAATGTTTCTACAGCAAAAACGATATCGTATCTGTCCGGAAAACTCCCGTTAGTGTTAGGATGGAATTTGTCTTTGAAGACGTAAATATTGTCGATACAGAGGTTGAAAGCGGATCTGTAAGAATATCCTATAGACGCTGCTATCTCTCCATTACCACCGTTCTCAAAAGGATTCCTTATCGTGATAGCTCCAACAAGACCTGAACGGTTAGCTGTGGGTAAACCCGGACCAAAGCTTATACCAAAGTTAAGGTCCCAGCCGTAGTGGTTGCTTAAAAAGTTATAACCGGTGTTAATACCTATGATCCACCACTTGGAAAGCTCAATGGAATAGCCAAGATAGGTCTGCATTGCGTCAGTATATCTTTTGGTGTCAAGATCCTTAACGGCAAAGCCGGCCTGAAAACCATTTTCCCCCGCGTACATCAGCGACATGGAAGCGTAACTATATCCAAAGTTCATACCAATACCGACCTCAGACTCATCAACAAAATATGCAGACGCTGGGTTTGTCATAACGGCATCATAGCCCTTTAGTAAGGTCCTACCCCCATCGGCAACCGATATTACCTTGGCACCGTAAGGAGATACCCATTCAGCACTGGAATTACTTGAAATCAGTGATATTAAAATAGTTAAAACTATAAACATTTAGCTTTCTCTGTCCCTTCAGCTTAATACAGCTGTAAATAAATTATACACTACAAGCCATTAAAAGCGAGCCTAAAAAGCCCCTTCCCTTAAGCGATATATATCTAATAAAAACAGTGTGTTAAATAAAAATACCGGGTTTGGCACCATACTTGCAAAACATAAGGGGTAAGAGGGGTGCAAGATGGAAAAAAGGTTAGCCGATTCAACTCTGGTTTTTAAAAGGCCAGTCACACCGATCCTTGAGATCGTCCTCAGCGATGGAACAAAATCTGTACGAACGATAAGCACAGAGTGTGTTATCGTCGGACGTTCAAAGCAGGCGGATGTATCTATCGATGATGATAAGCTTTCCAGGAACCATTTTATGGTCGTAAATCTAGAGGGAAGGTTTGAAATAAAGGACCTTGGAAGCTCCAATGGTCTGCTTATAAACGGCAAAAGGACCAGGCATGCCGTACTTACCGGTAACGACAGCATAAAGGCCGGAGCGACGGTGTTCCGTTTTGTCCTCTGTAGGGATGATCTCAGAAAAGACGAAGTGCTTATGGGTGATCATTCTTTCACACCAGGAATGTTCGAGAAAAAATATGCACCTAAAAAGGGTTTATTCGGTAAAAAAGCACTTTTAAGTGCTCTTTCGGCAAGTCTTCTTGTATTCGCTGTTACTCTAGGAGTACTTGGACTGGAAAAAGAGGCAAAGGTTGCGCCTTCAATAAAAAAAGAAAAAAGTTTTCAGTCGATAGCCAATGTTGAAAAAGAGATCGACGCGGCAGGATTAAGCGCTGAGGATAAATTAAAAGCACTTAACTATTTCAGGATAGCTGAACACCACTTCAACCTTAAGAACTGGGATCTGGCAAAAAAGACCATGGAAACCTATTACGCCCTGATAACGAACTCAATGTTAGCCCCAGCGTTCATAGCTGTATGCGATGAAGCAATGAGCAAGGTAGCAACTATTGATGACAAAATAGACGAGATACAAAAAGACGTAGACAAGAGAGAGCTGATAGCAAAGTTGATAAGACAGGGTAACTATGAACTCAATAAAGACAACTTTGATGAAGCAAATAGCATATTCCTGAAAGTAATAAGTCTTGATGAGTATAACCAGGAGGCCTATGACGGTCTTATAGCTATAGATAAAGCTCTGGCTAAAATACAAAAAGAGCAAGAAGAACAGCAGCTTGTAGAACCTGTTGCTGAGGGTAAGGCTTATGCTACACAGATGGAGACCCTGTTCAAGAAAGGTAATTACACAAAATCATTTGAGATAGCAGTACGAATAGCAACCATGGGAAAAGAAAAAGCTGGAGAGGAACCATTCTCTAAGGCTATCAACACCCAGATGAAGATAAAAGGACTTATGAACAAGAAGTTCTCAAGACCGGTCAGCGAAGCTGGATTGTTGGCAAAAGCTAACGCCAGTGACGAAGCCATAAAACTTTACAAGAAAGTACTGGCACAGTTCCCATATCACGATGGAGCAAAAGCAGGGCTTGCAACTATAATGAAGCAGCGTCATGAACAAGCAAAGCTATTATATGCTAGCGCACTTGTAGAAAGATCATATCCGCAGGAATCAAAATCAAACGAAAAACTAAGGACCATATTGACGCTGGTACCTTCCACCGACGAATACTATCAGAAAGCTAGGGTAGCTTTACAGAAAAAGAGTTAAAAAAAGATAAAAAGATATATCACAAAAGGGCTGCTCCTTAATCGGAGTGGCCCTTTTTGTTAAGGTCGCGCCAGGA
>CAYVOB010000112.1:0-5318 GCA_964452945.1 uncultured Bdellovibrionales bacterium | reverse complement strand
TTTTATAGCTTCACATACGGCACTTGCTGTCAATGATGCCAATTTTGTACTTATACCGGAAGTTAATTTTGACCTCGAAGGGAAGAATGGATTCCTTTCACATCTATTCAAAAGACTTCAGAATCGTCACCATGCAGTAATAATAGTCGCAGAGGGAGCAGGGCAAAAGTTCTTTGATAAGGAAAAGCTAGGTTATGATGCATCCGGGAATAGGGATCTCGGAGATATAGGAGAATTTCTCAAGGAAGCGATTTCAAGATATTCAAAAGAAGCTAAAATACCCGTCCAAACAAAATACATAGATCCTAGCTATATGATCCGTAGCACTCTAACAACTTCCAGCGATGCTATTTATTGCATACAGCTGGCCCAGAATGCAGTCCATGCGGCAATGGCGGGCAAAACAAACCTCTTGATAGGTCACCTACATGAGCATTTTACCAATATTCCAATTGACTCTGCTGTATCCAAACGCCAAATGGTAGACCCAAAATCCCCGCTCTGGATGAATGTACTCGAAGCTACCGGACAGCCAGCTGTAATGACTAACTAGTCTTATTATGTAATTATTACATTGACAAGTGCGCCCAAATTTTGATATTTTCCGTAGAATAATTCCTTAAAACGTATGAGGCATTCTATGAGAAAAAGTATCGTCTCTTTAGCATTAACAGCGTTGGTGTTCTCTTTTAACGCAGCTCTTTTTGCTTATGACTGGCCCAGCGACTTAAAAGAATCATTAAAAACACAGGTCGTGAACGTCCATATAACGCGCCAGTATCCTTTGTCCCTGCTCCCCTATGATGATGCTGGAGAAAGCTGGGGTACAGGCTTTGTTGTGGACGCCAAACAAGGTCTGATAGTGACCAACAAGCATGTTGCAGGTACCAGCGACGTAGATATTGATGTTGAGTTCAGGGACGGTACAAAGACTGATGCAAGTATTGTTTATTATGATTACTATCATGATTTTGCCTTCCTAAAGTTCGACACAACAAAGGTCCCAAGCAGCGCCTTTTCTGAGGCTACGCTCTCATCCTCCTTTACGCTAAAGGAGAATGACGACGTGCTCTTGATAGGTAACAATGCTGCCCAGGAGTATTCTGTAAAGCCAGGGGCCGTATCGAACATGGTCATGAAGTCTGATTTCATAACTCAGATATTCCAGACTAGCATCGACAGGTCAGGCGGTTCAAGCGGAGCACCTGTCTTCAATACCAAGGGAGAGGTAGTTGGTTTACATTTTTCTGGCAGCTCAACATACAGTAACGAGATCTACATAGACTATGTGGTTGATGCCTTAAAAGCCTTGAGGGAAGGCCAGGATCCTGCCAGAGGCGGTGTAAGCCTTTCCTTCTCATACGCAAAGGTAGATGATCTTAAGACGTACTGCGGTTTTGATGGAGATAAGTATTCAGCAGATCTTGTCGATGACGATAAAAGAAAGGTCAAGAACCTGTTGCAAGTAAAAGGTTCCTTTGATGGACCTGATGCCAATGAGCTTAATCCCGGGGACATAATCTGGTCCATTGACGGAGAACTTGTTAAGGACAACCTATACTTAATGGAAAAACTGTTAAATAAGAAGGTAGGAGCCAATGCAGAAGCCGTTGTCATTAGGGAAGGGAAACTAAAAACCCTTTCTGTAAAGGTAGTTGACCTTAACAAAGACAAGATCACTAAGTTTGTAAGGGGCGCTGGAGCTGTCTTTCATGACATCAACCAGATGATACAGGCACAATTCAAATATCCCGCAAAGGGAGTTTTTATGAGTTATGTACAGCAGGGCTATGACCTCTACAATTATGGATATGATGCCTTAAATGATGAAGGTAAAGAAGCACCAGGTAGAAGATACCTTATAATAGAGAGTATAGGTGGTAATCATATTGATAATATTGATGAATTTATTAAGATACTAAAGGACGTATGCGGAAACGATATTGATGGTAAGTGCAGGACTAATATCAACTTTTGTGACATGCGTTCTGCAAACAGGGGCTGTTGGGAAGGGTTTGTAACACTTAAATTCTCTAGCGACCCACTCAGTACCTATGTCCACAACCCTAAAACCTATACCTGGGATAAGGTCGATTAGAATATAACCCCTCTTTTGCCCACGAAAGGGTATAGTAGTGTACCTCCATAGGGCCTTGAGTTAGCCCTCAACATTATATATGGTGCATATATAGTGTCACCTCCTCAACAGGCTAGAGTGTATCAATACTTTACATAATATTTATTATTTTGGCCTAACCCTTAGTCGCATGGCCTGATCCACACCTTAGATAGCTTAGAGGGCTTAAATTAAACAACTTTTAGTTTAGTTTATTAAGATATTAAGTATAAATAGTTTATTTAAAATAACTAGTTATTATAAAAAGAGAATAGAACACTTTATATTATAAGCTCATCTTTCATTAATAGAATATTTTACTTTAACTTTGATTTGTAAAAGTTTAATTTTATATAATTTTATTAGAATAAGTAGAGTGCAAAAGTCAAGTAAACAAGGTTGTGTTTATATTAAACCCAAAGGGGTTTATCTGACCCAACTCAGGGGTTCCTTAGTTTATTTACTTTACATAAGATTAATTATGCGACATTACGTCAGGTCCAGGCTGACCTTGGGGTATGGATTATCCCTTGGAGCACCTTCAACTTTCAAACATAAGGATTTTAGAGCTTTAGTTTGTTCTACCGTTTATGGAGACCACCCCTCTTTGCATTTTAGGGTCTTTAACTATCTCCATGTCAATAAGGTCAAAAGATTCTAACAATGCGTTATAATTGCTATTATCCTCACCTCTTATATAGGTTTCATCCTGTGGGGCTATGGTTATTTGGACTTTTCTGCCACGGTAGCTGTGAAGTTGGCTTGAGGCCTCGTTCATAAGATATCGACCTTCTACAAGCTCCCTAAAAGCTGGATGCCAAGGCCCGGCAACTATGTTTTCAGTAAGTAATTCACTTGGATGCAGCCCAATCCTTATCACGAAGACCCCGGCCTGCCTGTAAAGTCTTAGTATTTGTTCTGTGATATCAACAGCTTCATCAATTGTCATAGGTGTATATGTCCCAGAAAGGAACATCTTTTCAAGCACTGTTCCCTTTAATACCAAGGTTGGGTGCAAGCGAACATACTTTGGCTTTAATTTTATGAGATCCTTGGCCGTCTGCAATTCATCTGCACTCGAAGAACCGGGAAGTCCTAACATTTGGTGGCAGGAAAGCTCAAGGCCCAGATCCTTTATGATCTTTGCTGCGGCTTTAACGTCCTTTCTGGTGTGGCCTCTATTAGCCATTAGTAGCACTTCTTCAACCATGGACTGAACGCCTATCTCAACAGTATGAAGATTGAACCTTATCTTAAGGTCCAAGAGTTCTTCTCTCTTTATAAAGTCTGGGCGTGTGGAGATCCTGATCTTTAGGTTATCCTTATGCGCCCTACTCGTTATCTTTTCAAAGCTTGCCTGCAGCGACTTTAATATCTCTTTTTGTTGCGAGAACTCAAGTGCCGTAAAGGTCGCTCCATAAAAAGCCACTTCTAATGGATAAATTACATCATCATTCCCATTAATGTATAAGGATAGGGTTTCTTCAACCCTCTGTTTTGCCGCCTCTACAGAAAAGATGTTAGAAGTGGACGTAGCTATCTCTTGATTGCAGAACACACATGGATCTTTTGAACAGCCGAGCCCAGTAAGAAAAATAGGAACTATCATGGCTTTTGTTGCCTCTCTTACATTAAAATTGATAGAGCATTCTTTGCCGCTGTTTGTTCAGCCTCTTTCTTATTATGTCCTGTTCCTGTGGCCGAGCTTCCCTGAACATTCACCTCAACATGGAACGTCCTTTTATGCGCCGGTCCCTTTGTTTCCAACACAGTATAGATAGGTACGGTCTTATGTCTTGACTGCACCAATTCCTGTAATTTCGTCTTGTAGTCTATATCAAAATCCTCGTTCTGGATAGAAGCTATTGCCTTCCCCCAAAGTTTTTTGACGGCATTAAAAGCTTCCTGGTATCCCCCATCTAGATAAATGGCCCCTATCAAGGCTTCCATGGCCCCAGCGAGTATGGACGACCTATTCTTACCACCTGTCTTTTCTTCGCCTTTCCCCAATATAATGCTGTTCCCAAGCTCAAGTTTGGATGCCACATGGAACAAGGCTTCTTCCCTTACAAGAAGGGATCTTATCTTAGAGAGTTCGCCTTCCCTTTTTTCCGGGAAAACTTCCATTAGTACATCAGTTATTACAAGCTCTAACACTGCATCACCAAGGAATTCAAGCCGTTCATTGTTCTTATAGTTTTGTCCTTCTTCGTTGGAGAAAGACTTGTGTGTAAGTGATTCTTTCAATAAATCTATATTGCGAAATTTGTAAAAAATTCCTATTTCAAGCTTTTCAAAATCCATATTCGTTGGATTCTAACAAATACGGGCTTGCAAGTCAACTTTTAGGGGTTAAAATTAATAATCATTCGCCTTAGTATGTAGGGCATTGACCTAGGTAGGCTACATAGTTTTCAAGCAAATAATCTACGGCAGCTTTAATTATAGATACATCTACGGAGTTTATAACACCGCTAACGTTAACATCCGCTAAATTCTTATTATAAGCCACCAGAGGTGTATAAGTACCTCCTACATTGCGGTTGATCTCTCTATAATCACCACAGTCTAAAAACCCATTCATGTTGACGTCACCAATAAAAGAAGGATCGGGAGCACAGTTAACACCAGTCTCAAAATACATTATGGAGTATGCAATCGCATTCTTTGCTTGAACATAAGAACCAGCAGCAAAGGTAGTCCAGTTGTCCAGCTCAGCAATTATATTTACAAGCTCGTCGCAGGTGTTTGACTGAGTTATACTGATCGCACAAGAAGTATTATTCTCTGCCATATCCTCTTCAATTATTAATTTATCTTCAATTGTGATCTTGTCGTCTGTATTGACATCATATTTTTCATTGTATTCAGCCGTAACTAAAATTATATTGTTTAGTTCTTTGAGGTCGTCACAAGTAAATGATGCAGCAACAACGTCGTTGTTGTTGCCAGTCAACTCACTCATACCAACGTGGCTAGAGGCACCACAGGACGATAATATCAGAGTTGCTAACGATATCCCTATTAAACTGATAAGATTTTTTCCCCACATACGTACCTCTCTAAACATCCTTATCGGAAATACTATTAAATTATTTATTATTATATCTAATATTTATTGATTTGTCAACTGTTTGTTTATAATAACGAGTTGACTCATAAAAAAGGTAACCGTAGTGGTCTGGAATTATTACAATTATTG
>CAYVOB010000111.1:0-5481 GCA_964452945.1 uncultured Bdellovibrionales bacterium | reverse complement strand
TCACCTATGTTTATTCCTGTGATCACGATCTCTTTTATATCGCTTCTCTCAAGTTCCTTTGCTTCCTTGACTACCTCACCTAGATCCCTGCTTCTGGGCTCTCCCCTTACAAAGGGCACAATACAATAGGAACAAAAATGATCACAGCCATCATGGACCTGTAAAAACACCCTAGTCCTAAAAAGTTTGAGCTCATTGTCTTTCTTTTGTAGCTCTCCCCTACGCTTTTCTAACTTACATCTTCGCTTAATGATCTTTAATATCTCATTATCTGTATTATCGCAAAGCTCGAGCAAGTTGCCAGAAAGCTTAAGTTCTGTTTTAAGTTTTTTATAATTCTCGCTGTTACTTCGTAGTGAGCAACCCGTAACTATAACCAAAGCATCTTTATTGTGGCGGTTTATCCTCCTTAAAAGGTTCCTCGCTTGAGCATCAGCCGAGGCAGTTACGGTGCAGGTATTAACAACATGGACGTCTGCCTTCAATTCTGCTTCCAATATCTCCAGCCCGTTAAAATCGCTAAGCTCCAGCACTACTTTGTTGGTATCTGCCAGGTTATTCTTGCAACCAAAGGTATGAAAAGAAACTTTAAGCATTTTTTAATTAGATAGTAGCCTATCAAAGACAATAGCCATTCTTTCCGCTATGTCCTCTACCTCCATTGGATTTTCCACACCCTCTGCATACAGTAGAGCAAATACCTCATCCTCTATGCTTACAGGTACGATACAGATCAATGAAGGAACGCTGCCGCCAGTTCTATCAAAAAATTCATCGCTGACTGGGCTTTTGGGAGGCATACCATAGAATCTCTTCTTGGAATCATATACATCCTTAAAAAAACTCGGTACCTGTAAAGACACTTTAAGGTCAGATCCGTCTACGGTGACAAGGTCATCATATTTGACGAACAATATTGTTGAACGGCCATTGCTCAACTTCTTTAGTTCTATGTTAACTGCATTTATTGCACTATTTTTATCGACTGCAGCCTCTATTATAGATTCACTAGGCTCTTCTATCGGCTCCAGGTTAGGCAAAGGCGGCTTTGGTCTTGATGTTGGTATGGGAGGCATTGTAGGTTTTGGAACAGTAGGACCACCGTCCATCAAAGGTGGTGGAGTAAGTTTTGGGTCAACTATCTGTTCTTTGCCATACCTGAACTCTTCGGGTAATTTAAAATTAAAGTATTTGTTAAGAGCTTTGGAAAGCACACTGGCACGAGCACCAAATGGGACTATTACTTTGGATGTAAAAAAAGCCACCTCCGTAAAGCAGGAATCCTTGGTTGGATCAAAAAAAGCCACATGGAGCTTGGTGTGATCAGAGTAGAAAGGCAAAAAGTGATGCTTCTCTATAAGATAGTGAGGGACCTCGTTCAATATGTCTTCTTGGATATTCTCCAGCTCATCAGCCTCTACGACTTTGAGCTTTAGATTATTCTTGATTATCTTGAACACATCATCTTCGCTACCGTAACCAAGGCAAAGCAACCTCTCTACCAAAGAAGTCCCAAAGTTATAAAGCGAAGCCCTCTCAACCTGCGGTTCTGTAACTACTCCAGCCTTAATAAGTGTATTAACTAATTCTGTTCTCAAGTTCTTTTCCTTCCTTTATGTATTGCAGACCCGTTAACATCCTCACAGGCCTCCAGGATTATTTCCGAAAGGGTCGGATGAGCGTAGATGACGCTCGTAAGCTCAGCGACCTTTAGCTCCAAGGCTACTGCTATGGTGAATGGAGCGATTATATTCTCTGCATCAGCGCCAACTACAGCAGCACCGATTATTATATCCTTATCATCAGCCAGAACTTTTACAAACCCCTCTGTCTCGTTAATTGCAAGAGCTTTACCAAGTGCGGCATATGCAAAACGTCCTACTTTGAAGTTGATCCCCTGTTCCTTGGCGTTAGTCTCCGTGTATCCAACGGATGCAAGTTCTGGTAGCGAATATGTAACACGTGGAACGACATCAAGTTTTGGATAGTGATGACTTCCTGCAATAGACGCTACAACCTTACATGCAGATGCAGAGGCATAATGGGCCAGTTGTATGGAACCTGTGACATCACCAACAGCGAATACAGCAGGATTAGTGGTCTTAAAATCCTTGTCTACGATTATTTCTCCACGGCTGCCTGTTTGTATCCCGGCCTTTTGAGTTTCAAGTCCTTGGCTGTTAGGAGCCCTTCCTATTGCAACCACACAGGTATCCGCTTCAAGTGACTCACCGTTACCTAGCGTGAGCTTACCTTTTTCGATCTTTGTCACTTCAACGTCGGTGTATAGCTTTATCCCCTTGGCCTTTAAAGAAGCCTCGACATATCTTACAGTATCCCTGTCCTCTGTTATGAGTATCCCTTTCATCTTTTCAACGATGGTAACGTCCATTCCCATTGCATTCAGTATAAATGAGAGTTCACAACCTATGACACCTCCGCCTATAACGATTATCTTTTTACCCATATCCGGATGGCTAAGTGCATGGGTACTATCTACCGTAAAACCGGGTACGTTCAATGCAGAAGGTATAACAGGCTTAGAGCCTGTGGCAACTATAGCTCTCTTAAAACTGATGGTCTCCCCTGCTACTTTTAGAGTGTTGTTGGATCCAAAACAGGCGGTTCCTTTTATCAGTTCTATACCATAAGATTTAAAAAGCATGCCAACACCAGAAGTGAGCTTTCCAACTACAGCATCTTTAAAGGAATATATGGAATCTTTATCAAGATCAAAATCCTTTATCGTTATTCCCTGTTTAGGCTTTTTTAGGCCATAGATATCGGAGGCATAGGACAAAAGGCATTTCGTAGGAATGCACCCAACGTTCAAACAGGTACCTCCAAGTTCCTCTTTCTCTATCACAGTTACCTTAAGGCCAAGCTGTGCCGCCCTTATGGCACCAACGTATCCAGCAGGTCCACCACCGATAATAACAAGTTCTTTTTCAGACATTATCGTTTAACTCCTTTCTCTATTATTATGATCCTCTCATTATCAGAAAAGTGCTTAATATCCACCGTAAAATCCACCGGCTCCGGAAAACGCTCCGACCATTCCATTAGCATCATGGTCTTGGGGTCCTCAAAAGCATCAAAAAAACCTGTTCCTATAAGATCATCAAGACTATTGATCCTGTAAAGGTCAACATGATATACGGTATTTTTATTATCGCTGTAATCGTTCATTATCGTATATGTTGGAGAACTTACCTCAGCTCCCTGGATCATATTCTCTACAAAGCCCTTTATAAAGACGGTCTTACCAGCCCCCAATCCTCCCCTAAGACCTATCTTCGGCATTGTCTTATGCTTACTCTTGAGCACGTAGGCACAGAATTTTTTGCCCAGTTCAAAGGTCTCTTCAGATGACCTTGTTATTAATTCCTTATCAAGCATTTTAAAATATTCCCTAATTCTCCTATCACATCCGTCGGTGTGATGTTAAGAATAGAGGCTCCTTTGTCCAAAAGACTATCTGCACAAAGCCCATGTACATAAACACCGGCCGCTGCTCCTTCTACCACATCAAGACCCTGGGCACAAAGGGATGCTATTATACCAGAAAGGACATCACCACTCCCTCCTTTTGAAAGTCCGGGGTTGCCGGTAGGATTAATAAGGATCTTACCGCCACGTGAAGCTATCATGCTCATATAACCTTTAAGCACTGTACTGACATTATTCTGTGACACGAAAAGTCTAAGCACGTTCAGCCTCTGCATCTGAACATCCTTTATGTTAACGAGCCTGGCCAATTCCCCAGGATGCGGGGTCAGTATCACATTTTTATTCAGTGCTACCAGTTTTAACATTGAAGGATGCTCTGACATTATATTAAGAGCGTCAGCATCCAGGACCAGAGTTCCTTTTGTGTGCCTTATAAGTAGTTCAAGTTCTTGTACCCTCTTTTTACCAAAACCTGGACCCGCTACTACCACGTCAAAGTTCTTTAACGAATTTGTATCAAATTCCTTTACCATTACTTCTGGAGTTAGTTTTGGCATTCTTTTCCTTAAAGACGCAGCAGTTTCACCAACAGCAGCAATAGAAACAAGCCCTGCCCCACTCCTTATAGCCGCTGTAGCACACAAGGATACCGCTCCTTCCATGCCAGTTTGAGGGGACATTATTAGAACATGTCCATAATTACCCTTGTGAGAGTCTTTTTTCCTATTAAGTTTTAACAACAGACCTTTTATATAATCATCGTCGAGCAATTCATATGGTGTTTTATCCGGCATTGTCAGTGTGTAAAGGTCTTTGATCACGATCTCACCACTATGTACCGCACCAGGGCTTACATAAAGGCCCACCTTTGGCACTGCGAACGTCACGGTAAGATCAGCACTTAAAGCCCAGTCCTCCGCAACACCGGTATCGGACTCAACTCCGCTTGGGACATCTATGGCCACCACATAAGCAGCCTTTTCTGCAGCAGCAAAAAGCTTCTCTAGCGACTTGTTGAGCTTAGTCCCCTTCTTGAACCCAGTACCAAAAACACCATCAAGGACTATTGTGGAAGGGCCTATATATTTTGAGACCTGTTCAGGCTGTATCTTTTTAAGTTTTTTTATTTTTTTATCCGTATTCAACAGGAGTTCCAGTTCCTTTTTACAATCAGCGGTCTTTGGCGGGGTCAAAGCCTGTACCAAGATCACATCAGCCCCTATTACCAAGAGCATCCTTGCAACAGCAAGTGCATCACCGCCGTTATTCCCAGGACCGTAGAGAACGATGAACCTGTGGTCCAAAAGATCAACAAATCTTAATTCCAGTTCCTCGAACACCCCTCTTGCGGCATGTTCCATCAATACCAGGGAAGGAACACCTATCTCCCTTGTGGCAAGAACATCCACTGCGGCTGCCTGAGCTGCAGTATAGAGTTTCATGCTCCCCTCCTTGAGAATTTTGGTGCGACCTTGGAAACGAGTATCACTATTGAACGGGAGGCAACTTCATAGTCCGTTTGATTATCAAGTAAAGAGCTCTTTCCAAAATCGACGATATCGTTAGGACTCTCCTTATTGGTATCACAAATAAAATACCAACGTTTACCTTTTATCTTAGGCAGTAAGTATGTATGTGATTCCCAATGGCTGTTAAGTATAACGAATATATCCTGGCTTTTTTTATCTATTGAACCCTCCAGCGGTGTCCAACCCTTTATGAGAAAAGCAACATGATAAAGGTCCGGCTGCCAGTCTGGCTCTTCCCCTTTTTCATCAAACCACAAAAGGTCCCGGAACTTTTCCATGTCGATATCTTCAGGCACATGATAAAAGTGTCGTCTTCTGAGTGCGGAATTGTGCTTTCTAAATCCTATCATGTTCTTAACAAAGCGGAAAAAACCCTGATTCTTTTCCAACAGCGACCAGTCTAGCCATGAGATCTCATTGTCCTGACAATATGCGTTGTTATTGCCCCTTTGGGTCTTACAGAATTCATCACCTGCACTTATCATCGGCACGCCCAGTGATA
>CAYVOB010000110.1:0-5532 GCA_964452945.1 uncultured Bdellovibrionales bacterium | reverse complement strand
CTCTTTCCTGCAATTCCTTTTAAATCATATGAATATACAGAGTTAACTTTGATTATTTGAACAGCGAAGGCAACTTTATTTTTTACAAGAAGTTGTTGTCTGGCCTTGTGGGCGATGTAAGAGAAGAAGAGCTTGCACAAGCAGGATTAGGAAGTATTCAAAATCTAACCCCTGGAGATTTTAAAGTAGTTTATCAAAAGAACTTTTATTTAAAGGAGCTAAGTCACAACAAGCTTGTTAGTGACTTGCTTGTTGAGTCCAACAACAAAAGACATTTATGTAGTAAAAAGGTCGGCTTTAATTAAGGAGGGTAAATATGAGTACAAAAGCCAGTGTGGTCATTAAGATCTGTAGTAACGCGACAAGTTTTATTGTTTACAGAGATAAAAGGGTTGTGCTTTGGGATTCCGTCAACGGAGGAGAACACCATATTATTAACGATGTCTCACAGTGTTTAAGACTAAAATTCAATGACGCAGAACAGCTTACCAAGGCCAAGGGAGTTTGTTTGTCAGAGGCTGTAGGTATTAAAGAAGACAAAATACTTGCAGAAATAATAGAGGCACGGGTGGAACAGATATTTAACAATATAAAGGAATTACTAGATTCTAAGGGGCTACTTAAAGAGACTTCCTGCTTTTTTATAACTAAGGATGACAACTACATTCCGGACATGGACAAGCTTTTGAGTAAGGTAATAGGCATACAGGCCAAGTCCGTTGACCTATCAACAGTGATCGTTAGCGTAAGGGCTCCTAGCGAGTTCGAGAAAATGGTGGTGCAGTATTTTTAGTTAATAATGGCAAGCAGTGGATTGGTGTTGATCTTGATGGAACTTTAGCTGAATACAACCACTGGGAAGGTGTTGAGCACATCGGTAAAGCAGTACTAGCAATGATTAATAAAGTAAACGGTTGGCTTGCCGAAGGGAAAAAGGTCACAATATTTACCGCCAGAGTTACAGAAGGCCCTGAAGCAATCGGATATATCCATGGTTGACTTACAGCTAAAGGCTTACCACCGCTGGAAGGGACTAACGTCAGAGATTTCGATATTACAGAGCGGTGGGATGATTGCTGTGTTAGTGTGGTAAACAATAGTGGAATGCCGAAATAGAGGATGGAAGTGCAGTGGTATTAAAATATAATGAACAACTGGTACTAGATTAGTACTAAAAGGGACAGAAATGCCCCCTTTTGAACCATAAAAGGCGAGAACAGACATCAAGGCCATTTTTCTTATAACATTTTGTGTTGTTTGATAAAAGCCAGTACTGGTAAGGATATGAGGCAGTGTCATCATTTTGCATCCTCGCGTTTCCAGTCCTGGGCACCAAATGATGCTACTCTGACCTATCCCAGTATCCCCTTTTTGTTTTAAGTCTCTGAATATACCAAACACTGCTTCCGTCATTCTCCTTCTGCAGAAAAGCCCCAAAAATACAGATGGATCTTTCACTACTTATTAATTCTTTCCACTTTTTTAGGACCAGTTCGTTATTCCATTTTATGTCTGGGTCAATATCAAAGCTCATTAAACCATTTTTAGTCTTAACATTTATCGAAGGAACTTTATGCCAGCCATAATAGTTGACTTCAGATTCAGTAATTTCAATATTATTTATGGCAAAACATTTCCACTTATTAAAATATTTTTCTTTAGTTTCAGGGATTGTAATTGCAGGTTCCTTATTATCCTTTATCATTATAAAAATATCTTTAGGCCCTAAAACGGAATAATTTGTCATTGAAAAAAACAAGATTCCAGAAGATATAATACCAACAAACGATATAGTGACGACAATAATAATTTTATTCATCTTTTAGCCTCTTATGCAGAGCTAGTAATTCTTGCATTTTAGGATGATTGAGGTTCTTGTAGCCTTTATAAAATACTATTGTTTCGTTCCAAGTAGCCTCTCTACCTAATCTGCTTGAAGCGATCTCTTTTTTTCTGAATAACCATCTAACTCCTGCAGCAATATTTAAGCATGGGTCCTTTAAATCTTTTTGGTCAACATTAACTAAGTGGTCTTTTAATTCTCCTTTTTCATCACAAAGGATTTTCTGGGTCGCGTCTGTGACTTGCATTAAACCTGTAGCATGTCCTTGTCCTTTACCATCTTTGATCTTAATGGTTGCTCTAAACCCTGATTCTGTAGCTATTAGTGCTTTTACCAAGTCAGGATCAAGTCTTTCTTTAGGCTCAAAGACATCATTCCAGTATTTACACCACCCTCTAATATGTTCATCAAACTTGTTTCCCTGAGGATAGGTTAAGGTCTTGCTACTGGGAGGGCCTGTTAATTTATTAAAGAATTTATCTGCTATATATGACAATTCATCTGAATATATTTGATCTTTGTGGGATGGATTTTTTACGCAATGCCCTCTCACACCTTTTGTTCCTTTTCGTGGATGAGGTCTGCGCCAATGTTCACCTAAAGGGCATGGCCGCCAAGGATGCATAAAGTCCTCCCTACAAATTCAAATTTGCAATAAATTCCTTTATCGTATTAAAGATAATGTTCGTTTCTGGTAGGTTCAGCCTTGAAAAATGTCTTTTTATCTGTGCGTCTATAAAGCTTTCCAAAAACTTGCTGTTAATAATTCTTTCCCATTCTTTAGGATTATATTTTGTTCCTCGTCTTATAAAACATCTATTTATGCTTTCTTTTACTAACGCTTTGTTAAGACCGTATTCTATTAACGTCCACATATCTATATAATCTTTGGCTCTGGTGTTACCAGTGCCGAAGGAGTAAGCTGTCTCAAACTTTTCAGCAAATATAAAATAAGGTGGATATACGAGGAACGATATGTTCTTCTCGTTGTAATTAAGCAGATAAATATGATTAGTATCATATAATTGGACATCGACATCGTCGCCAGCGCATACATCAATTTTTAAACTTTCAGATTGTCCTCTGTTATTGAGCTTCCAGTCTATTTCAAATCTTTCTCCTCCGTAAGGGGTTTCCCTAACCATTTGAGTAGAGCGTACGTTAGAAAAGACAAAGTCATCGTCAAGTTCTATTTCACAGCACTTTTTAAATACTGTTGCTACTTCGTCTATCTCCATGCCTCTTAACAATAAATCCAGATCAACCGTGAATCTTGTGATCTCAGGAATTTTATAGAGCCTTAAAATGATACTTCCGCCTTTCCATATGAACTTTTGTGCATATTCGGTTCTTGCGAGTCTTGCCATAAAACGTTCTTGAGCCAATAAAAGTTGCATCTGAGGTAGACGTAGTCCCAGTGTTTTGCCTTTTTCGACTAGGGCTGCTCTTATTTTTGATGGTGATAATTTCAACAGATAGCCTCTATGACGATATTGAACTTTTCTTTGACCCTGAACTTTATAGAGTATTTTTTTAGAAGCTCAAAATCTATTTTTATTCTTTTATTTTTTGCTTCTTTTATAACGCTGAGGACGGTTGATATATCAGAATTATATTTCAAGAGATCTATTAAGGTTCTTTCTAAAGAGGTTAATTTAATCCCGTTTTTTGTAACAACTCCTATTTTAAATATCTTATCGCTAACGCTGTAGAGGCGAACGTCTGTGATTCTTCTTCTAATCCTTTTATTTTTGGGGACAAGAATATCTATTTTTGCTGGAGCTTCTTCTGTTAAATCGTAGAACCTTAATGCAGAGGTCAATCCAACAACACCAATGGAAACTTGAAGCAGTTTTTCTTTAACTAATGCTTTAAAATCCAGCCCCTGTTTTTCTATAAAAGTGTAAAATCCTTGTCCTAGCCTTACTATTAAACCTTTTGCGCAATAATGGTTTAACATCCTTGGGCTTATGCCTGCCTTTTCAGCCTCTAACGTAGTAAAGCTCTGCTTATTTTGGAGTTTGCGAAGGTTATTTGGTATCTTCATATATGTAAGATATATCACACATTAGGATAAAACAACGACAAAATATTACATTTAATGGGGCTAAAATCAGTCAAAAACCATCTTAAAACATCATATTTGGTCATAATAGAAACGGGGCTTTTTTGCTTTTAAGTTTTTGTTATTGTTCTAAAAATCAATACAGATAAGCGTTTGAAACAAGTGTCTCAAAACCAACCTTGGGAATCCAGTCCTGGTTACCAATAAAAAATAACCTTTTAATTTCAAATAGTTAAAATACATGTCTTTGCCTTTGGTGCCAAATTGGTACTGAATTCGATGAACTGCCGTTTTACTGTGCAATAGTGTGCAATAAAATTAAAAATATATTGCACAGCATTGCACATAGGTATATATAGCGATTATGCTGTCCTACAAGATTACAGATGAGCTGACAAAAAAACTAAAGCAACTTAGTGAACTTGCGATAAAGAAAAAAACGTTTATGGAATCTCTGGATGCATCGTGTAAAGAAGCGGTGCATAGATACGCTAGTATCAGTTCAATTGGTGCATCAACAAGAATAGAGAATGCAGTGTTAACAGATACAGAAATAGAGTGGGTTGATGAAACTCTTAATCGTGATCCAAAATCAAGTGCGTTCAACAAAGAACAACAATACATAATTAATAAACTTTCCAAGGAAAAAGAAAGAAGCATAGAGGAGGTAGTTGGATACAGGGACTTATTGATCCTGGTCTATGCTCAGGCGCAATTACTTTTTCCGTTGACTGGAGCTACATTAAGGGAGTTCCACAAAGAGTTGCTTAAGTATTATCCTAAAGCAAAACATTATTTGGGAAATTATAAGAAAGTACCAAACAGCATTGTTGAAAGGATTTTAAGTACGGGAAAGACTCGTGAGGTTCTAAAAACTGCTGATCCAGGTCCAATTACAGATGCATCCATGCATGACTTGATTGAATGGTATAACAATGTTGCTCATTCGTCTCCATGGTCTGTAGCAGTGGCGGTAGAGTTTGTTTTTAGATTTTTAGCCATACATCCGTTCCAAGACGGGAATGGTCGTATGGGGAGAGCGTTATTTTATTTAGCCCTTTTGCAATCTAATGATGAAGGTCTTAAAGGAACACTCCCTTATATTTCTATAGATCGTCAGATCGAAAAGCATAAGGAAGAATATTACCTTGTTTTGCGCAACTGTTCTGGGGGTAAATTCATAGATGATCCTCGTAAATATAAGTATGAACACTTCCTTCGTTATATGATCAAGACAATCAAGGCATCTCTAGAAAGTGATATCGATTATTACGTTGGTCGTTATGATTCATATGTGGAGCTTTCAGATACAGCCCAGAGAGTATTGAAGTGCTTTAAAGAGCATCCGGAACGTAGATTGCAAACGAAAGATATCCTAGAGCTGACCAGTATTCCAAGAAGATCCGTTATCCATTCTATTAATGTTCTTGTAGGAAAAAGGTTTTTACAAAAAAAAGGAACTGGCCCTGCGGTTAAGTATCAACTTACTTTTTGACAGAGAGGGACACTATGTCTGAAGTAAATAAAGTACACGAATGGCGTTTATGCCCTTTGGGGGAACATTGGAGAAGGGCTCATCCTCTTCATATAAAACCTAGCACAAAAAATCCTGATGGAGTAACAA
>CAYVOB010000109.1:4501-5703 GCA_964452945.1 uncultured Bdellovibrionales bacterium | reverse complement strand
GGATTTGTGCCATCCTAAAAACACGAGACAACGATTTTTATAAAGAACTAGCTACTAGTTTAAAGTTAAGGGCCATGGCTCTTGGTGTGAGACTTGATGTTTTCTATGTTAATGATGAAAAAAACTGGCAAGAACAGTTGACGTTAATAGAAAGAAATAAAAATTTATGTGATGGGTTTGTTTTATCTCCTAATGATTCCGGTAAATTTGCTGACGTTATTCACTGGCTAAAACAGCATGAAAAGCCAATTGTGGGAATAAGTGATTTAGATGGACTACCAACATCAATAATAAAAACGAACAGTATTAGAGGTGGAGAACTGGCTGCTATTTATGCACAAAAACAATATAATAAGGATACAATAGATTGTGCTGTGGTAATTACAGGAAACTTGAAAGCGCTCGAACATAATGAAAGGCGTGATGGGTTTAAAAACAAGCTATTAGAGATATACCCAAAGCTGACAGTTTTTTATTATGAAGGTTATTCAGACAGAAAGCTCGCTAATAATTTAGTATCAAACAATATAAAAAAAATAGGTAACTGCCCTATCTTCTATGCAACTAATGATATGATGATCTTGGGTGTCGTAGATGCTTTAAAAAGACATAATCTAAATGACAATAAAGTTCTAATTGGTTTTGATGGGACAAAGACAGCGCAGGAAGAAATACTAAAAGGCAATATTTCTGCTAGCATAAAGCAAGACACTTTTCTTATGGGCAAAATGGCTATTGATACTATACAGAAAGCTTTAGATGGGCAGGTTGTACCTCAAGAGCAATTGGTAGAACCTAAAATTGTTATTAGATTGCATAAAGTGGATTTGGTTTCTTATGAAGAGTTAATGTAAGGCTATTATAATTAATTATGCGCGAAAATATGAGTGTCATAAAATGAATAAAATTAGTGCTAATAGAAAGAGACAAACTATATTAAAAATTTATATTAGAAACTTAGTTGCTTTATATCTGCTCTCGTGTGGTGTGCTGTTCTCTATATTCTTTTATCTAGAAGTTAGTATAAAAAAGTATTTCTATGAAGAACAAGATTCGTTGCTTTTGGGGGCTTTTAAACAATATGAGAGGATTATAGAAGCGGCTATGCTATCAAATAATCAATTTGCTCTTAAAAATCTGATAGCTGATCCAGAATACCTTCCCGAAGCATTAAGAAAAGAATTTATAGAAGAAGATCTTTC
>CAYVOB010000109.1:0-4491 GCA_964452945.1 uncultured Bdellovibrionales bacterium | reverse complement strand
TGTTGAGTTAGATAAAGTTGTTGCCTGTAATAAGGATTTGCTGATTTTAGACTGGGGCTTTGTCTGCAGAGAAGGCAGCCTGGCCACTTATTATATTCAGATCCAAACAACGACGAACCTAATAGGTTTTGCAAAAATAAAAATGGAACAAAAATTCTATAACTGGCGACCATTCAGGATATTGTTGATCGGTATAATCTCGTTCTGGATAATATATTCTTTTGTTCTGGTGATGATGATCTTGCGATTCCTTAAGAAGGTTTACCGCCCCACGTTGAAAGCAATAGAGGATATCAAAACCGCCTCTACTTCACAGGACTTTGATGCCGTTATTAATACTTTGTCGTTTCAGGAGATATATGATCTGGCGTTCTTACTTTCTCAGCAATCTCAGCATGCAGCAATAGGTAAAACCACACAATTAGTGGCACACGATGTTAGAAAACCTTTTACTCAAATTAAACTTATCCTATCGATGTTTAAAAAGTTCGCATCCAGCCCAAAAAAGCTTGAAGAAGCAAAGCTCGAAGTAGAGCATTCAATAGAGAATGTTGAAGCTATGCTTAAAGAAATAATGGATTCTACCAGGTCCTTTTCTTTTAAGCAGGAAGCGGTTTCTTTATTTGAACTGTTTGATTTATCCGTTCGGCAGCTGTCTGTTGTGGATCGTAGATCAAAGGTAGATTTGGCCTATGACTTTAGGCATTCTTCCAAGGCTTATGTTGATAAGGATAAGATCGTTAGGTGTTTGACCAACATCCTGGAAAATGCTGTTGAAGCCACAACAAAATCGACTTCTAAAGGGAAGGGACGAATATTTGTAACAAGTAAGGATCAAGATGGTCAGATACGGATCATTATATCTAACAATGGTCCCATTATTAACGATGAAGATATCGCTAAAGTGTTTGACCCGTTTTATACAAAAGGGAAAGTAACTGGGACTGGGTTAGGTTTGGCTTCTGTCAGAAGGATCATTACTTTGCACGGCGGAAAGGTTATAGCTCAAAACAAGGCAACAATGGATGGCGTAGAGTTCGTTATTACAATACCTGCATCAAAAACACCTGACGGTAATATTAAAGCCAAATCACTTCCGGGTAGGATCTGATTTTTTGTAATATTGCACCTAAATATATGCGAGCAAAAAATGTTAACAGAAACAATTAATTGCACAAAAAAGAGCCCTTCTTTTACTTAATTGGTTTTTTCTTTTTATTTGATAGATAGTTCTGATTAGAAACGATAGTTTTGCCCAGCCTTTTTTCTAACGCTTTTCTTGCCACACCAGCAATACTGCCTCCTTCGGATGCGTCTCGCTTAAGCTTAGGTACGCCATGTGAGTCTTCTTGCCTGTGGATCTCTGTGGTAGATCGTTCTCCCAACATAGTGAATATCAACTCAAAGTCATTCATGTGGTCTCTTAGATTTTCCTTATCAAGACGTTTAAGTTTCTTATATTGGTTTGGAGTAATGCCGAATGTCGCTTTGGATATCTCTGTTGTTAGTATCTCGTAGTCTCGCTGTTCTTGTATCCCTCTATTTTGCCATTCTCCGGTAAGCTCTTCACGAATAACTATTCCCCTCATCCGTTTTTCTATCCATTCATTAGGGTACCCCTTGGCCTTGTATAGTGCGCGGGTCCTTTTTGTTGCGAGTTCAGGGTCTTTTATTTCCTGTATTCGTTCATAGCCTACCTTGGCCAGCCAGCGTTTGAAGGGCTCCGCCTTAGGTGAGGGGATGGACTGTATTATACGGAAGATCCCTTCTGTGTTTGCACAGTTTAGTCGCTGAACACCTCCTTCCGTATCTATTGAAAGGGGGGTGACAAATTGTCCCCACCCTTTGTTAAGTTCTTGGTCTCGTATCCTCATTTTTCTTATGTAATCTTTTGTATTTACAGTATCAGTTAGGGCGCTTACGACATCACTGATCACAAAGAACCATTCATTATTATGAAAGCTTCTACGTATTTTCTTTCCTCTAAAAATAGCTAGCTTCATAAAAACCTCCAAAATTATTCTACCTAGTTGTTCTTGTGAATGCAAATGATATGGCAGCCACAATAGGGCCAAATAAAGTTTTCAGATGTCGTAATCTTAGTTATAAGGTTGAAATCTAGCTAAAGTAGCATCTGATCCTGGAAGAGTAATACAGTATAGTCGCTATCTTGTTCGGGATGATGATGTCGCCTTTGCGGATTATTGGGTGGGCGGCGTAGCCACTGGTGTAGATCCTTACACCGTATCTAAAGATCCTTTCAACATCTTCCCTTTGTATCCATGGGTGAAGTTTTAGACCTTCAGCTTCTGCTTTGTTTTTGACCAGCTTTATGGTCTCTTCTATGTTCTCCTTAAGTTCAGCGGAAATTATTGTGTTCTCCATAGGAGGTAGTTTTACAAGCTCGTCATCCGTTACGTCGGGGTGATTCTCCCTTAAAAAGTTGACTATAGAATATAGGAATACCTGATTAGGAAGAATAATGTTGGTCTTGTAAAAATCCTCGGATATTTTTTCCCCGATCAATTTGGTAAAGTTCCTCTGCATTTCCTCGTCATCTATGAAGTTACCTTTGTCGTCCTTTATTGCTTCTGCAACATTTATGGGGATGCCGTATTTATCAACAGAAACACCCTCAAAGTTGACGCCGTTACCCAGGGGGTCCATCGGTTCCCCGAATGTAAGATATATAGGGTTGTCCTGCATGATGTTGTTCCAGATCTTCTTTAAGGTCCTTCCTAAAAGCGTTGCGTTCCTTGAGATCCTTTTTAATATCTGCTTTCTTCTATCTACACCAAAAAAATGGTCCAGAGCCAGAGTCTCTGCCTCTGGAACGACGGTGTATGATATAGCAACGGGGACTATATAAATGTTCGACTTTGTTTTGCCTTTTTTTATGTTATTAAAGAACGCTGTTACAACACTGCCTAAAAGTCCTAACTTTAGTTTTTGTTCTATCGCTCCGGAACGGGACCTTGTGCCGCCGGGGAAGAAGATCGTGTTGTGTCCCTGTTCAAGATGATAAGTTGAATATTGTTTTAGTGTTTCTATATAGAGCCTGTTCTTTTTTCTTCTATCGACCTTGTAGCAGCCGACATTGTTCATGATCCTGCTTATGGTAAAACCTTTGTAAAGGTTAAGACCAGCTCCCCAAACAGGGGCGTTAAGTCCCGCAGTGTACAGTGTGTGTGCAAGTACGATGGAATCAAAGTTACTAACGTGAGTTGGCACTATCACAAGCGCACCGAATTTTTCCAGCCTCTTAATTAGTTCAATATTGCCTCTGACCATTATCTTGTTCTTTAATTCGCTTGAGCCCCTAAAGTTCTTAAAGAACTGTATGATGCCAAAGGAATTCAATAGAAAGTTCAATGCTATGGGGGTTATCTTTTGCAAAAAATTGTATAAAAAATTATTAAAGTTACCGTGTATCTCTTCCGCATAATATTTAGCCAGCCTCTTTACTTCTTCGTTAAGCTCGCCTTTTTCCTTTGCCTCTTTAAGCCTTGCGCGGACGGATTTTACCAGTTTTAGTTTTTCCAGGGCTTTGGATTTATCTGATCTGTCGGACCTGGCCAGCGCCTTTTCTGTTTCCAGGCTCTCCTCTATAAGTTTAGACATGTCGGCATTTTTTTTGGATAGGGATTTGACGACCAGTTCTGGTATTGCATCCTTGGCCTTGTCTTCAAATTTAGGTCTTTTTCCCATAAAAATTATTGTTATTAGCGGTATTTATGCTATCTTTTCAATATTGTATATGCATTAGAAATCGGTTTGTGTAAAGGGGGCAAGAAGGTAAATGTTTTTTGAGAGAATTTTGTCGTTAATGTCCAATGATCTTGCGATAGATCTTGGAACAGCCAATACGCTGGTATATGTCAAGGGTTCAGGGATAATAGTAAATGAGCCTTCTGTAGTCGCTGTACAAAGGGACTTAAGAGGCATTAGAAGGGTGGTCGCCGTAGGAAAAGAGGCCAAGGAAATGCTTGGCAGGACCCCAGGTAGCATAGTTGCCATAAGGCCCATGAAGGATGGCGTCATAGCTGATTTTGAAGTAACAGAAGCGATGTTGAGATATTTTATTGCCAAGGCGCACAACAAGCGTTCTCTTGTAAGACCAAGGATAATGATCTGCGTTCCATATGGCATCACCGAGGTAGAAAAAAGAGCCGTAAAGGAATCCGCTGAATCAGCAGGAGCCAGGGATGTGTTCCTTATACAGGAACCAATGGCCGCAGCCATAGGCGCTGGACTCCCCATTACAGAGCCTGGCGGTAACATGGTCGTCGATATAGGCGGAGGCACCACAGAAGTCGCAGTAATATCACTTGCCGGAATAGTCTTTAGTGGCTCCGTAAGGGTCGGTGGGGACCGAATGGACGACGCTGTAATAAATTATGTTAAAAGAAAATATAACCTGTTAATAGGCGAAAGGACCGCAGAGAACATAAAGATAACTGTTGGTTCTGCTTATCCCGACGAAGAAGTGCG
>CAYVOB010000108.1:0-5762 GCA_964452945.1 uncultured Bdellovibrionales bacterium | reverse complement strand
TGATAGAAGAAAAGTTGAATATTCTATGGCATTACAGCATCTCTTTAATAAAAACTATCCACTGGGTAAAAACTAATGTTCATAAAAAGAAAATAACAGAATGGGAAGTCTCACAAAAAATAATTGAATTTAAAAAGGAAGAAAAAGATTTTATTGATCTAAGTTTTGGAAGCACCGTCGCTTACGGTAAAAATGCGGCAATAATACACTATTACCCAGAAGAAAAAAAATCTCCGATAATAAAAAACAAGGGAATGCTATTGTTAGATGCTGGAGGCAATTACCTTGACGGAACTAGCGATATAACAAGGACAATAAACGTTGGTGAAGTTACAAAAGAAATGAAAGAAAGCTATACAATGGTTTTAAAAGGACATCTAAGTCTAGAGAATGCGAAGTTCCCAAGAGGAACTAGAGGATACCAATTAGACACTTTAGCTCGTCGGCCAATATGGGATAAAGGACTCAATTTTTATCACGGGACGGGACACGGTATTGGCTATTGCACGTGTGTTCACGAAACCTCTGGTATTGGAATAAGCCCTCTTAGAGCCATCGTTATCGACGAAGGAATGGTACTTACAAATGAACCTGGTTATTACAAAGAAGGACACTACGGCATAAGAATAGAAAATTGTGTCTATGTCGCAAAAAATTCGAGACTAAGTAAAATCAACGGAAAGAACACTGTATTAGAATTTAAAGAATTAACGATGTGCCCTTACGAAACCTCTTTGATACAAAAAGAACTATTAACAAAACAAGAAATACAATGGGTAAACGACTACCACCGCCTTGTACTAAAAACTCTTAGAGCCCGTATTAAGGACAAAAAGATATTAACGTGGCTGCAACATGCTTGCGCTACTATCTAGTTCTAAGGTTTGCTTCGTTGTCCTTAATGAACTTTTTAAGATCTTCTAATCTTGCAAGAAGCCTTTCCCACTGTTCTTTATAAAGAGTTACTGGGAAACGTCCAAGTCCATAAACAGAAAGTGCACCTTTTTGGCTGACCTTAAAATAGATTTCGCCAGCACCTTTTCTTTTTGCTTTAAGTTGCTCGTTCTCTGCTTTAAGTCTTTCTAGTTCTTCCGCCATCATTTTTGTGTCTTGATTTGACATAGTAATTTCACCCCTGTTATTTAGTTAATATCTCTGATATATAGCAATAGCAGTCTACCATATTATTAGGGTAATGGAGATAGAAAATGAACATAGCAGTAATAGGTTATGGGAAGATGGGCCAGGGAATAACCTCTGTAATGCCCAAGGACTGGACGTTAAAGCTAAAGTGTGACGCAGATAACCCCCTGGAAGGATTAAAAAAAGAAGAACTCACAGGCATAGATCTATTCTTTGAATTCACAGAACCAGGAGTGTCAAAAAATAATATAAAGTTAATTTGTGGAGCCAAAAAAGGAGCAAGAATAGTTAGTGGGACCACCGGATGGGATGTTTCTGAGATCAAAGATATGGTCATCAGTTCAAAGGCAATGCTACTCCATAGCTCGAATTTCTCAATAGGTATAAACAACATCAACAGTATCCTTGGAACTGTCTCAGCATCCTTGAACAAGACAAAGGGGTTTAAGGCCTCCATTACGGAGTATCATCACAAAAATAAAAAGGATAGTCCCAGTGGCACTGCAAAGATGTTGGCTGCAACAATAGAGGACAAAGGGCAAAGCTGCCCAATAACCAGCATCAGGGAAGGTGAGTATCCGGGAATACACATAATAAAGTTCAACTCTGAGTTTGAAACAGTGGAGATAAAACACGAAGTATGTTCGCGTAGGGTATTTTGTGTTGGTGCTGTGGCAAGTGCACAATGGCTGCTAAAACAAAAAAAGCCAGGTCTTTACACCTTTGCCGACGTTATAAGTGACTAGTAAACTACAGGAATATTTCCAGAGTAACACTAAAGAGGTTCTTCCCGGGTAGTTCCGTCCTTAATTTTATGCCCAGTATTTCGCAGAAAGACTTAACCAAGGTAAGTCCAAGAC
The DNA here is from genome assembly GCA_964452945.1 of uncultured Bdellovibrionales bacterium. Classification (GTDB taxonomy): domain Bacteria; phylum Bdellovibrionota; class JAFGOL01; order JAFGOL01; family JAFGOL01; genus CAYVOB01. The sequence goes on along the minus strand of CAYVOB010000108.1, from coordinate 3,759 downwards.
CACTGTTGCTTATGGAACTCCTTGAACTACTTTTTCGCCACATAGGCTCGAACATATGGTCAAGGTCCTGCTCTACAAGTTCATTATCGGTGTTTATCATATTTATGGTCACAGTATCGTCATTGGCATTGAGACAAACCTTTATGGTGCCATCTTTAGCGCAATATTGTACAGCATTACCCATAAGATTATTAAGTATGGAATACAGCATCGCCTTGTCACTTTCCACTATCACACCGCCCTGTATTGAGCTTTCCAACTTTAATGACCTGGCCTCAGCGGCTTTTTTATGTATCTTTACAAGGTCATCGAGCATAGTGGTTACGTTCACCTCTTCAAGGTTAACCCTCTGGCTTCTTGACTCTATCCTTACCTGAGTCAATATCGTTGAAACGAGGGCCTGCATCTGCTTGGCGGTATCAAGAACATCAGACAATACCTTTTTGTTGTCTACGTCCTCGGAAGGCCAGTTAAGGTTCACTTCCGCCATTGTCATGATCTCCGATATTGGTGTCCTTAGTTCGTGAGCGATATCCGCAGTAAGCCTTTTTTCCCTCTTGAAAGCATCCTCTAGTCGGCTCAAAAGCTCGTTAAGTTTATGAGCGATTGGTTTAAGTTCCTTTGGCAGCTCTTGTGGATTGAACCTCTTATCAAGACTTTTTGAATCTACGTTCGCTACAGATGCAGCGAGGTTGTTTATTGGAGACACACCCTTTCTTACAAAGTAAGGGACTAACCACACTATTATCACAAGTATCAGGAATATTTCTATGAAAAGACCTATACTGAAGGTCCTCATGTCATTCTTAAGCCTGTTCTTGCTGCTGGCAAAAACTATCTCTATCGGCTGCTTGGAAAAAACGTTACTCAGATCCTCGTTATCCGATGTATATATGAAATGGATGCCAACTGCCCTGCCCGCACGACCATCAGGCAAGGTAAGGTCCCAAAATTCAGGTTTATCCAGGGAGCCGGTCCTTCTGGGAAGATTGAACTTTTTTAGTGATCTAGACCTCCTGAACACATCTCCCTTTTCCGTCCATATCTGAAAATATTCCGAGTCAGTCCTTTTTTCTATCTCGGGTAGGAACTTATCAAGCTCATAGTTAAAATCTGTCTGGTCTTTTTCAAGAAGTGCGGCAATGGTCCTTACCTTGGTACTTAAGTAACTATCGAACCTACTAAGACTGGTCCTATTAAAGAAAAGGTAAAGATTAACTCCGCCGAATATTACGACGACCAAAATACCGAACAACAGTGTCAGGGTCAATCTTTTCCTAATAGATATCATGAGATTACTCTATTATATATCCAAAGCCCCTTCTGGTCTTGATCAAAGTACCAGAAGCGCCAAGTTTTTTTCTGACGCTGCATACCACAGAATCTACCACATTGCTCATAAGCTCCTTATTGAGATCATACACATGCGATTCTATCTCTGCCCTGCTCACAAGTGTTCCTCTTCTTAAAAGAACATATTCCAGTACGGCATATTCACGCGGGGTCAGCACTATCTCCTTTCCTTGACGGAATGCTTTCTTCTTGGACAGGTCCACCTCTATGTTGGAGAACTTAATAACGCTCTTTTCCGATGAATATTTCCTTCTAACTAGTGCGTTGACCCTTGCTGTTAGCTCTTCAAGTGCAAATGGTTTTGTCAAATAATCATCAGCACCAATATTAAGGCCCCCAACTTTATCGTCCATGGAATCCCTGGCACTCAAGATGAGCACCGGTGTCTTTTTCTTTTCACGAAGGTTCTTAAGTACGGTTGCTCCGTCCATTTTTGGCAACATCATGTCCAGGATTATAACGTCATAGTCATTGCTCTGTGCAAGCCAAAGACCTTCTTCGCCGTCCAATGCAAAATCAACGGCGTATCCAATGTTCTTGAATGCCCTCTGCAAGGACTCCTGTAGTCGTCTTGAATCTTCTATCAAAAGCATCTTCATTTTAGTTACCCGCTTGTACTGCAAAAAACTTTCTTTAGCCAGAAGTTAAGTAATAAGCTTACAAAAGGCAAGTAATTAGTCTCCATTATAAAACATAAGTATTTGTAATAACTAAGGAATATAATAATAAAAAATTTTTACCCCCATAATCTTCCCATAATATTCATAGCTGTATGATAGGGCACATAAAGACCGGATAAAAACAAGAGCCGGTAATAAAAATCTTTAGGAGGATTTTAAGATGAAGAAAGTTTTAGTTGCAATGGTTGCATGCCTTTTCGCAGTTAGCGTAATGGCAATGGACACAAAAACTGTTGAGAAGAAAGCTGAAGAAAAGAAAGTTGAAGCTGTAAAGAAAGCAGACGCTGTAAAGCCTGCTGCTGAAGCAAAGAAAGAAGAAATGAAGAAAGCTACCGAAGTAAAGAAAGAAGAGATCAAGAAGGCAGTTGAAGAAAAAAAAGAACTAAAGAAAGAAATGAAAAAGGCAAAGAAAGCAAAAAAGGCAGCTGAGAAAAAGGTTGAAGAAGTAAAGGCCGAAGTTCCAGCTACGAAGTAAATTAACTTGTTGTTCGGTAGAGTATCTATGAAGTGTTTAACAACATTGTTGTTCTGTTGCTTAACTGCCTTTGGGTGTAGCGTGAATACACCAAAGGGTGATGTCAACTTGAAACAAGACGATTCAAGAACAAAAGCGGTTAAACCACTGGCACAAGCAGAGAAGGTCCTAAGTAAGAACGAGGATGCTGCCATAAAGGCTGCTGCCTCTGGAGTCCTTTACAATATAGCCCAAGCAAGAGGGTTCATCGCATCAAAGAACGTAAAGGAAGCCCAAAAGGAACTTCAAAAGATAAAACTGGTGTTGGAACGCATCACAGATACTCTACCGACAGCTATTCTTAGATCACAGATCTACGCCGCTCAAAAACGGCTTTCCTATGATTCATCAGAAGAAGTGAAGTCAGACATGTTCCCAATATATTCAGCACTGGAAGAGATAAGCGATGTTGTCTACGTGGAAGACACAAAGAAGTACTTAAAAGAGGCAGAAAAATCCCTTGTTGATGACGATAAAGAGGAAGCTCACAAGAATTTCAGCAAGGCCGCACAGACCCTTATATATACAGAGATCGATGCTCCTGTATCCTGGAGTATTGAACACATGTCCTCAGCAGAAAAGCAAACAGCAAAAAAAGCCTTTGCAAAAGCCGATACCGAACTTAAGGCCGCTGCAGAGGGGGTACAAATACTCGCCATAGGAGCTTATGACCCTTTGGCAAGGGCAAAAGGCAATTACTGGAGAGCATTAAAGTTCTACACAGAAAATAGGATAGATGAGACCAACAAGGAACTGTTGAAAGCAAAAGACAACCTGCAAAAGATAGCAAAGCCTAATAAAAAAACTGCCACCATGATCCAAAAACTGAGCGATCAAATTGATGAGCTAGCCAAAAAAGCCTCTGGCAACACTGAAGTAGTAAAGTAAGGTCGTAATATCCACAAGTGCAAGCACTATCGGTCCAGCGGCGATCTTTGGATCTGCTTGTATAGAGTAGATGACCGTAGGTATGAAGATACCTAGAAGCCCAGAAGTAGCAACAGCAATAGCAATAGTAACACCTATCACCAACGCACCATAAAGATCCTGTCTCCATACGAACGCGATCGTCGATATGATCAAAGCACTTACTATACCTATAAGTAACGACGTTGTAACTTCTCTCCTAAGTATTCGCATTAACCTTGAAAAAGACATCTTCGAGTAAAGAAGGCTCTGCAACGTTATGGTCATTGACTGTATGCTCACACT
>CAYVOB010000107.1:0-5776 GCA_964452945.1 uncultured Bdellovibrionales bacterium | reverse complement strand
ATGGACCAGAACCAAAAAATGGATATAGATTTTTCAACGTTCGTTATGTCGCTGGCATCTGCGGCATATTGCTCCATGGGCCTTGCCCCGAACCCTTTGACCAAGAAGGTGGAAAAGAACCTTACGTCTGCAAAACAGCAGATAAACCTTTTGGAGATGTTGAAGGAAAAGACAAAAAACAATCTTACAAAGGACGAGGAGAACACATTGGAAGCGATGCTGTACCAGTTGCACATGATGTATGTAAAATGTGTTGAACCAGAAAAAGAAGGAGAAAAGAAAAATGAAGAAAGAAAGGATGAAAAGCAGAATTCTTAGTTTTTTTGTTTTACCTTTAGTTTTTTTATTTTCATGTAATTCTAACGCTGACCTTTGGCACGAAAAAAGTTCAAAACCTTCTGACACAGCGGCAAAGTCTGCCGAACTTACAAGAACAAAGGTGGATTTTGTTGAGCTTGCTAAAAAACTTAATCCTACGGTGGTTAACGTCTTTACAACTCACATAATAAAATATCAGGGTAGATCAAGAGGCATGCCTAACGACGACGTGTTCCGCATGTTCGAACAGTTCTTTGGTCGTCAGCTTGAGATGCCAAGGGAGAGAAAGACAAGTTCCCTGGGCTCTGGTTTTATAATCAACAAGGACGGTTACATAATCACCAATAATCACGTCATAGACGGAGCGGATAAAATTAGCGTCAAACTTTTTGACGGTAAGGAATACTCTGCAAAGCTTATAGGTTTTGACGAGGAAACGGATGTTGCCGTAATAAAGATAGATGCTAAAAAGGATCTTCCGTTCGCGTATTTAGGAGATTCTTCTGCAACTCAGGTGGGAGAATGGGCTATCGCCATAGGAAATCCTTTAGGCCACTCCAATACCGTTACGGCAGGAATAGTCTCTGCAAAGGGAAGATTGATGCCGGAGGTAAGTTTTTATAACGACTTTATACAGACCGATGCTGCAATAAATCCTGGTAACTCCGGTGGTCCGTTGGTCAACGTCAATGGAGAGGTTATAGGCATAAACACCGCCATAAACCGTCTTGCAGGTACAAGCTTTGGCGCAGTACCGATAGAGGGAATAGGTTTTGCTATCCCCATAAACAACGTCAAGACCGTGCTCCAGAGCCTGGTAAAAGGAGAAAAGATCATCCACAAGAACAGCTGGCTTGGTGTAGCATTGAGCGACATAAATGAATCGTTGGCAAAGAGCCTGAAGCTGGGCGATGAAGATACTGGCGCAGTGGTCACAGAGGTAATGCCAAACTCCCCTGCCTCAAAAGCGGGTGTTTTGGTTTACGACGTGATAGTTGGCTTTGATGGTAATGAAGTAAAATCCTCAGGGGAACTTGTTTTGATGATAAAAAGATCCGTCCCCGGCAAACAATATAATTTGGATGTGATAAGGGACGGTAAAAAGAAAACCATTCCTGTTACACTCATAGAGAAAAAAGAAGAAGACAGATCTACGCCTAAGGAAAAAAAGGCGCAGGAACAAGCCGCAACAAAATTTGGTGTCCAGGTCAAGGCCTCTGAAAAAGGTGAAGGTGTTCTCGTTACAGGAATAGAGCAGGGCTCTCCAGCGGCGTATTCTGGTTTGATGGAAGGAGACCTGATCTTGGAAGTCAATAAGCAAAAAACAAATACTACGACTGCTTTTTATAATGCTTTGAACAAGGACTCTAACATGTTCAAGATAAAAAGAGGGGAACAAACACTTGTTCTAGCGTTCAGCATGAAATGATAAAAGCCCACGCTAAAATAAATCTTGGGCTCTACATCACAGGAAAACGTGAGAACGGATATCATGAACTATGTTCTGCTTTCTTGCCATTGGAATTGCACGACACGATAGAGATAAAAGAGGCCGATAAATTCTCCATAACTGCAAGCGGACCGTTCGCACATGAGTGTCCTACTAACGAAAAGAACACAATGTATGCGGCCTACTCAGAACTAAAGGACTTTTTGTTCAAAAAGGGCATCAAACTAAACCCGATACACATAAACATACAAAAGAACATCCCTTCCCAGGCCGGGCTTGGGGGAGGAAGCTCTGATGCGGCCGCGATTTTAAGGGGGCTTAACGAGCTTCATTCCTATGGGCTTAGCTCCGTGGAACTCAAAAAGATAGGAGCTGAGATAGGAGCTGATGTTCCATTTTTTATAGACCAGGAACCGGCCCTGGTTGAGGGTATAGGTGAAACTACGTACCCATTTGAACTTAAACATAAATATTGGATATTATTGGCTAAACCTACAACGGGTTTGAGTACGGCAGAGGTCTATAAGCGCTTTACTTTCTCTTTGACATTGAAAAATGACAATGCTAAACACACAGAACACCTGAGGAATTTATGTTCCCAGGGGTTGAAAGAAGCGGAAGAGCTAAAAACTCTCCATAACGATCTGGAGAGTGTCAGCGTCTTGATCCTTCCGGAGATCGCCGCGATAAGGGAATACTTTTTGTCCCTTTCGCCGCTTGTGACAATGATGAGCGGGAGCGGCAGCAGCGTTTTTGCTGTGTTTGACAGCGAGCCTGTAACGAAAGGCCCTCAAGGCAAAGACTGGTTTTTTTGCAAAACAAAAGTTAAAGAGAGGGCACTATGGACATCACTGAGATCAAAGTTTACCCGGTAAACGAAGACAAGCTCAAGGCTTATGTGACTGTTACTTTTGACAACTGTTTTGTAGTAAGAGACCTAAAGATCATTCAGGGCAACAACAGGCTTTTTGTTGCTATGCCTAGCAGGAGAATGAAGGACGGAAGCTTCCGCGACGTTGTTCATCCTTCTAACTCAGAGATGAGGGACCTTTTGGAAAAAAGGATCTTTGAGAAGTATAATGAGGTACTAAAAACACCTGAATTGGGTGCAAGGAATTACGAGCACGAGACCGCTTCGACAACGACCAATTAGCGGACACGTTCTTTTGTTCTTTTGTGATGGGGCGTCGCCAAGCTGGTAAGGCACAAGATTTTGATTCTTGCATTCCCGGGTTCGAATCCTGGCGCCCCAGCCAGCGAGCGAAGTGAGCTCATCCTGACACCCCAGCAAGAAGGGTGTGAGAACGAAAAAAATATTAGGAGTTTGAAAATGGAATTAACAACGAATGGCATGAAACTCTTGACCGGAACATCGAATACTGAGCTTTCTAAAAAAGTCTCTGGGTTCCTTGGTGTTCCCATTACTCCTATGGACGTAAAAAGGTTCGCTGACGGCGAAATATTTACAGAGATAAAGGACAGTATCCGTGGAGACGACGTTTATTTGATACAGTCAACCTGCTGTCCGGTTAATGAGAATTTGATGGAGCTTTTAATAATACTTGATACCTGCAAACGTGCTTCTGCAAGAAGCGTTAATGTGATCATACCTTATTTTGGATATGCAAGGCAGGACAGAAAAGTAACTCCAAGAACCCCTATCACAGCAAGGCTGGTATCAGACCTTTTGGAAACTGCAGGGGCGACCAGAGTGTTGAGCGTTGACTTGCACTCAGGCCAGATACAGGGTTTTTTCAACATGCCTTTTGATAATATTTACGCTGCACCAGTGCTGTTGAACAAGTTGCAAACAGCTTATCAGGGACAAAAGATAACTATAGTTGCTCCTGACGCCGGAGGCGTTGACAGGGCTAGATGGTTCGCATCAAAACTAGGCTGCGGACTTGCAATAGTGGATAAAAGACGCTCTGCTCCAAACGAAGCAAAGGTAATGCACCTTATAGGAGACGTAAAGGACAGTGTTGCACTGATAGTTGACGATATAATAGATACGGCTGGAACACTCTGTAATACTGCAGCTGCCGTTAAGAATAACGGAGCAACCAGGGTAATAGCTGCTGCTACTCACGGTGTATTCTCTGGACCTGCACTTTCAAGGATACACGAATCAGTCCTCGAAGAGGTTTACGTGACGGACACCATTCCTCAGACGGACAAGATAAGTAACGTGACCAAGATAAAGGTCCTTTCAATATCTTCACTGTTAGGCGAGGCTATAAGAAGGATACACTTAAGGGAGTCTGTAAGTTCACTGTTCATATAAATAATTTTTGGGATAGGAGGATACTGCATTATGAAGAGCATTGAGATCGAAGTAACACCAAGAGGAGAGATGACAAAGAATGAACTCGGTCGTTTCAGGAACGAAGGTAACGTGCCAGCCATACTTTATGGCAAGCATATAGAGAAGAATATCCCTTTGTCTTTTAACGCAAAGATCTTTTCAAAGATACTGAGCACAGGCGGAAGATCAACGATACTGGTATTCAAGTCCAGCGATACAAAGCTGAACGGAACATCTGCGTTGATAAAAGAGGTCCAAAGAGATGCGATAACTGACATCTTTTTGAATGTTGACCTTGTAGAGATCAGGAAGGGAGAAAAGATCACTCTTTCTGTTCCTATCGTTTATGTTGGCGAACCTGCCGGTGCAAAAGAAGGCGGAGTTGTTGACGTACAAAGAAGAGAACTTAAGATCGAGTGTCTGCCAACAGACATACCGGAGAACATCACTATCGATATTAGCAGCATGAACTTGAACGATGTTATGCATATCTCTGACCTTAAGGTCGCTGATGGCATAAGAGTTATGGATGATAAGTCGTTCGCATTGATCTCCGTTAAGATCGTTAAGGAGAAAGTTGTTGAAGTTGCGGCTACTCCTGCTGAAGGTGAAGAGGGTGCTGCTCCTGCTGAAGGTGCTGCTGCTGAAGGCGCTGCTGCCGGTGCTGCTCCTGCTGCCGGTGCTAAGGCTGCTCCGGGTGCTGCTCCTGCTGCCGGTGCTAAGGCCGCTCCTGCTGCCGATGCAAAAGGTAAGGACAAGAAATAATAATGTTCGTTTTTGTAGGACTTGGTAATCCAGGGAATGAATATAAAAGAACCCGGCATAACGCCGGGTTTCTTTTTTTAGATTATCTATTCGACCAGCACAAGGCTTTAGCAACTGGTGAAAAAGGGAATTACACCTTTGCAGACATTAATGTTCAGCGTAACAAGATCAGGCTTGTTAAGCCCACAACGTTCATGAACCTTAGTGGAGAGGCTGTAAAAAAAGCATTAAAGACGGTCCAGGGACTTGACCCTGACTTTGACATAAAAAAAGATCTTTGGATCATTCATGACGATGTAGATCTTGCCCCGGGACAGATAAAGATAAAAGAGAACGGTGGTGATGCAGGACACCGCGGGATCAGGGACATCATAGCGAACCTGGATACACCGGAGTTCGTCAGGGTGCGTATAGGTGTTGGCAGACCAGGCGAAAACCAAAAACATGTTGGGACCGCCGACTATGTACTGGATGATTTTACAAAAGAGGAAAAAGAATTATTGTTGAAGGATTCCTTTCCAAGGGTACATAGGTTCATAAAGGAATGCATAGCCATTGGTTATCAGAAGGCCAAAAGCCGTCTAAGCCTTCCGATATAGTTTCAAACCATTATAGATTATCTTAAGTTTACTATGTTTTCTGCTACATCGGTGTTAATGCAAAGCAGACTGCCTCTACCTTTTTAGCTCCATTCTCCAATAGTACCTTTGCACATTCTCTTACTGTTTTGCCAGTGGTCATTACGTCATCTATTAAAAGGACGTTCTTTCCTTTTACAGAGGAATCACTCCTTAAATAGAATCTGTTCTTTTGTTCCAATCTCTGTTTTTTACCTTTATGTTTTTGCATTCTCTTAAAAAGCGGGAATAGTTTTTTTGCCAGAGCCATGTCAAAAGGGATGCCTGTCCTTTTAGAGAGCATGGACGCTATGTAGGCCA
>CAYVOB010000106.1:0-5836 GCA_964452945.1 uncultured Bdellovibrionales bacterium | reverse complement strand
GTGATAATGTTTTTTTTGCCTGTGGTTCCAGTGCCGGTTTTACCTTGATTGGCTTTTTGTAATGTCGCTTTGTCCCATATATGGGTATAGTGATCTCTTCTTGGGCAAAAGCTTGTCCAAAGAACAAAAAAAAGCATATGACAAGGTAGACTAAAAAGCGCATAGTTACAGGACTAATTTAACACTCAAATACCTTAAACTACAAGGGTAAATTATACTGACAATGACAGGGGGTCGTGCTAAATACTTGCATGTATGGAGGAATGTCTTGGTGGTCGATAAAGTGTTAGTGGAAAAAATTGCCGGATTGGCAAATTTGAAATTTAACCAGGATGAACTGGGTGTCCTTGCTGTTCAGTTGTCCAGTATATTAAAGCATATGGAAGTGCTCGATACTGTCGATGTTAAGGGTGTCTCGCCGATGTTCCATGGATGTATAGAGGAACAAGGCCTGTCGGAAGATATTGTCGATATTTTTGATAAGCAACAGATAACCGGTACTACGCCCTATATGAAGGATAAATTCTTTTGTGTACCAAGTATATTGGAAGGTGAAAATTGAGCGATCTATTAAGATCTTCCATACCCCAGCTTGCGGAATTGCTAAGGAACAAAAAAGTATCCGCCGTAGAATTATGTGAGCTCTACATTGCCAGGATAAATAAGCACAAAGCCCTTAATGCATACATAAGTGTGTTTGAAAAAGAGGCCCTCGAACAAAGCGCTATATTGGATAAACAGGGTTTCACAAAAGACGATCCCTTACTGAAAGGTATTCCTGTCTCACTTAAAGATATATTCATGACCAAGGGTACAAAGACCACCTGTGCATCAAAGATGCTCGAAGAATATGTGGCTCCTTATGATGCAACGGTAACAAAAAGGCTAAAAGAAAAAGGTTCTATTGTACTAGGAAAGACTAATATGGATGAATTTGCTATGGGTTCATCCAATGAACACTCATACTTTGGGCCTGTAAAGAATCCATGGGATATCACGAGGGTGTCTGGTGGTTCCAGTGGTGGTAGTGCTGTCTGTGTTTCTGCAGGCCTTAGTCAGATATCTTTTGGTACTGATACCGGTGGTTCTGTGAGACTTCCTGCCTCGTATACTGGTATACTTGCGCTCAAACCAACTTATGGAAGGATCAGTCGTTATGGTGTGATCGCTTTTGCAAGCTCGTTGGACCAGCCTGGACCAATGGCCAGGAACGTATATGATCTTGCGATAGCATTTGATGCAGTCGCTGGTCTTGATCCAAAAGATTCCACTACATCGGCAAATAGATCAGAAGATCTGTACAAATATTTGATCCAAGAAGTGGATACTAACACGAAGGCTGTCACTAAAAATATAATTGGTATACCTTATGAATTTATAAAAGAAGGTGTTTCTGATGATGTTGTGAGGGTTTTTGAGCAGACTGTTGAGTTTATTAAACAACAAGGTTTTAAGGTGGTAGACGTTAAACTACCCCATGCGAAATATGCTTTAGATGTTTATTATATAATAAATCCTGGAGAGGCCAGCTCTAACCTTTCTCGTTTCGACGGTATAAGGTTTGGTTATAGAACGGGTTCTTTTAGCGATCTTTCTTCTCTTTATAGGGATTCCAGGGGCGAGGGTTTTGGTGAAGAGGTCAAGCGAAGGATAATGCTGGGTACATTTGTCCTAAGTGCAGGTTACTATGATGCCTATTTTGCAAAAGCAGCAAAAGTAAGATCCCTGATACGAATGGATTTTGAGAAAGCATACGAAAAATGTGATGCTATCTTGATGCCGGTATCACCTTTTACAGCTTTCAAGATGGGAGAGAAGATGTCTGATCCATTATCAATGTATCTTGCTGATATATTCACCATATCGATAAATCTTGCTGCTGTTCCATCGTTAGCATTCCCTGCTGGTTTTAGCAAAGAGGGCTTGCCTATAGGGATGCAGATCATAGGAAAGCATTTTGATGAAAGAACATTGTTCAGTATAGCTAGGTTTTTAGAACTGGAAAAGACAGAGAACTTTAACAGGGTAAGCATTGAATGAACAAATATGATGTTGTTATAGGGCTAGAGATACATGCCCAACTATCTACTGAGAGTAAAATGTTCTGCCGCTGTTCTTCCAGTTTTGGGGCAGCACCTAACTCTAATATTTGTCCTGTGTGTACCGGTCAGGCCGGTTCTTTACCTGTGTTGAACGGTAAAGCAGTAGAATACGCTGTAAAGACCGCCTTTGCGTTTAACTGCGATGTAAATAAAAAAAGTGTTTTCTCCAGGAAGAATTATTTTTATCCAGACCTTCCAAAGGGATATCAAATATCACAATACGACGAGCCTTTAGCAGAGGGTGGGTGGGTTAATATAACACGTAAAGATGGGTCAACAAAAAAAATAGGTATAACCAGGATACATATGGAGGAAGATGCCGGAAAGAATATCCACGACGATAAGAATAGTTATGTAGACCTCAATAGGGCTGGTGTTCCTTTGGTAGAGATAGTGAGTGAGCCAGACATGAGCTCACCAGAGGAAGCGGTCCTGTATTTTAAAAAGCTTAAAACAATACTCGAATACATAGATACCAGTGATTGTAATATGGAGGAAGGCAACCTCAGGTGTGATGTAAATATCTCTTTAAGACCCAAGGGACAAAAAGCTTTTGGTACTAAGGTAGAAATAAAGAATTTGAATTCCTTCAGGTTCGTAGAAAAAGCTCTGTTATATGAGATTGAGAGGCAGGAAGCCCTGCTTTCATCTGGTGCCAAGATAATCCAGGAAACAAGGCTTTTTGATACGGACAAGGGTGTTACAAAGGCTATGAGGAAAAAAGAAGAAGCTAATGACTACAGGTATTTTCCTGAGCCGGACTTAAGGCCGTTGGTTCTAGATGTTGATCTTTTAGATAAGATAAAAACATCTTTGCCCGAGCTCCCTGATAAAAAAATAGAACGTTTTATAGCGAGCTATAATCTTTCTGCTTATGAGGCGGACCTTTTTTGTGCAGATAGATCCTTGGCTTCATACTATGAAGAGACCGCAACTCTATCTGCCGATGCAAGGCTGTCCAGCTCTTGGATACAAACGATCGTATTAAAAGTGTTAAATGAAAAGAAGATATGTATTACATCTTTTACAATAAATCCCAAAGAACTATCAGGGCTTTTAGTGCTTATCAAGGAAGGTCTAATAAACCAAAATACAGCCAAAGATGTTTTTGAGGATATGTTAAGATCAGGTCGTCCAGCCAGTCTTATAGTTGAGGAAAAAGGATTAGCGCAAATACACGATGAAGGTCTTATAGAAAAGATAGTTGATGGAGTGATCAAGGAATTTACTACACAGGTAGAACAATATAAATCGGGAAAAACAGCTTTAATGGGTTTTTTGGTCGGACAGGTAATGAAGAAGAGCGGTGGCAAGGCAAAACCTACGGTAGTTAACGAATTGTTGAAGAAAAAGTTAGGTTAGTTTAATTTGGAGGGGGTTCTATGAAAATAAAAGCAAGAAGAGTTCTTAGGTATTTTGGTTTAGCTTTAGCGATACTCTTTTTCCTTTGGATGGCTGCTCTAGCTGCAGTTTATTTTTTTGTTGATGTTAACAAAATAAAGAACGCTGCCGTGACCTACGTCAACGAGAACACCAAAGGAGAGCTTAGTGTAGGTGAAGTTAAATTAAAACTTTTCCCCATAGTGCATTTTGAGGTCAACAGTATAATTTTTAAGTCTTCCCCTGAGTTCCAGAAGAAAGATCTTTTCAGATGTACCAGTGCCAAATTGAGTTTTGGTATATGGTCGCTCATATTCGGTAAACCTAACATAAGTCTAAAGCTTGACAGGCCCTATGTTGATTTTATAGTCAAAGACAAAAAGACGAATAATATATCTGATCTTATGGTTAAGAAGGAATCGGCCTCTACGGCTACTGTTCCTGTTGAAGAAAAAAAGCCGGAAGCTGATAGCCAGAAAAAAGAGAAGAAGGATGCTCTTTATTACCTCTTTATAAGCAGATTCACTTTTGATGTTAATGATGCAGAGCTAAAATATACTTCCCCGAAGTCAAAATACGATGTTAGGTCGCTTTCCTTTAAATTGATGGTTGACCCGGCCGATAAGAGCGTTGCTTTACATGCTGGCTCCCCGTTGGACCTAAAGGACAAAAAATTCACGGTTTCAGGTAATTGGAAAATTGACACAGAGGTAAAGCCCACTGGCGATGATAGCTTTGATGTTTTTATGTTGTTAGATGCTACTGGACTATCCTACGTTTCCAAATCCGTAGAAAAGCCTAAGGGTGTCCCTTTAAAACTTGAACTTACCGCTTCTGGTAACGAGGCTACTCTTAATGTAAAAAAATTAGTGCTTACACTTTTTAAGCCTTGGCTTACGATGACAGGCAAGGTCTCCGGACTTAAAGAAGAAACTACTTCTTTAGATCTCAAAGTTAAAACAGCTCCAATGGACATTGCCGAACTTAAAAAAATACTGCCTGCCTTAAAATCCCACTCTGTTAGCGGGTCTGTTGATTCAAGGCTTGGGATATCTGGGACATTACAGAAAATGTTATTGGATGTTGAGCTAGATGCGACCAATACAGAGATCAAAAATGAGAGTTTTAACAAGGCAAAGGGTGTTCCTCTTAAAGCAAAGCTGATAGCCTCAAAGACCACGGACAATATAGATGTCCAATTACTAAAGCTATGGCTGGTCTACGATATAGCGGAAGCTAATGCAAAACTTACAGAGTTAGAAGCCAAAGAACCCAATGTACAGTTCAACCTAAAATATTTAGATCTTGATCTAGCGAAGTTGTCCAAGGTCCTGCCGGTGATCAACAAGAAAAAGATGGCTGGTACGGCAAAGATAACAGCATCTACAAAAGGCCCCAATAATTTTATCATAGATGTTTTTTCTCCTTACTTGAGCCTGGACGGTACTTCTAAGATAGTTGCAAACAAAACCTCAACTAAAGTGTCTGCAAAAACATCAGAAAAATCAGCAGTAACCCAGACGAGCAAGCCATTAGATAAAAAACAAGAACTATTCAGTAAGGAAGAGATGAAGTCTTTGAATGATCTGACGACTAAATATAGTCTCTTACTTAATATGAAGGTTAACAAATTACAGTTCAAACAGCTTATATTTAACGATCTTATAGCTCAGGCTAGTGCATCCAAAGGGGTTTTGACAGTAAGTAAGTTCAAGACCAATACATTGGGCGGATCCTTATCATCTGGCCTTTCATTATCTTCAAACGTGGCAAGACCGTCTTATAATGCAAACTTTGATGCGACTAAGCTCAAGGTGACGAATGCTGTTGAGACACTGATGCCAGACCTTAGAGGTGTCCTCGACGGGATACTTTCTGGGAAGATCCTGGTATCAGCCTCTGGTTATACTGTAGGTGATGTACAAAAAAGTCTTACGGGTAATGGCAATTTTGCTTTTGACCAGTTCGTATATAGCTCGCAGGAGTTGAACCAGGTCATTAATCAAAAACTTACCGACAATCTTGGTAGCTTATCACCAACAAAGGGAAAAAATATTTTTGGTGGCAACCCTGGCTGGGAAACAGTACAGGGTGTGTTTAATATAAAGAATGAAAAGATCAACATAGACAAGATCCTTGCAAAGGAAAAAGAGTACTTGGCAGAAGGTAACGGCAATATTGACTTCAATAAATATATGGATATGAATTTTAATGTAACGGTTCCATATAACAATCTTCCCTATGAGCCTTTTAGAGTAGAAAAAAAGAACTTATTAAAACTTCCTCTACACTTGACGGGACCTGTGGCCAAACCTAAAGTAGATGTTGCAAAACTATTAAAATACTTCGCTGAT
>CAYVOB010000105.1:0-5856 GCA_964452945.1 uncultured Bdellovibrionales bacterium | reverse complement strand
TGGTATCACAAGCAGCTTGTTGTGCGGCAAGAGCCTTATCTTTTAGTCCAAGATTTGTATTCATTGTACTCTGTAACCCTTTACAGGTAGCACCACTCCTGCAAGTATTTGGTTCCACCGCTGTTCCAGGAGTGTCGCAGGGGCAGTATGTTTGCGCATCAATAAATCCATCACATTGTGTATTCCTGCTTTCAGTGGTGTCACATTTTATCAATATGCAAGATACACCACCGATACCGGCAGAAACAGCCGCACCAGAGACTGCGCTACCACTTAAGCTAGATGTCAACTGACCAGCAATACCACTAACGGCGCTAAGAATCATTGAAGCGTCTGAACTGCACATAAGGTCTTCCGTTGGTTTGACACATGAAGCCATTATTGCTTGTTGAGCAATGCTTAATGAGACCTGTATTGCTGCCAAAGCCTCTTTGTTACTTTTTTTGGAATCATCAATACCGCCTAAAGCAAAAGCAGAGCTACAAATAAAGGCAACTATGACAACTATTTTCATCGCTGTTTGCCTCTCCCTATAAGCTGTTTCTGATAAAGGTTCGTATGTATCTTTCTTACTGCTTCAAAAAGATCCACATTCTTATCAAGCAGACCCTTTTTATCGTCAGATTTTTTTGTTAACCCCTTATATGGCGAACCGCTTCCGTAGTCAGGACTACCGTCGGAGGACGCACCAGATATGGATGCAGAACCTGAATCAGTTCCCTCTGCCTGGACCTGACCACTAGAGCCAGTTCCTTTAGAAGCCTCTTTTAGTCCAGTACCTGATGAAGCACCGCCGGATCTCGTACTCAAGGAGGAACTCACTCCCGCCTTGGAATTAAGGCCAGAAGTAGCACCCTGTTCAAGGCCTATGCTAGAGCCAACGGACGAAGACCCCGAGGAAGACCCGTTATCAGTCACACCATCGTCTACATTATTATTGTTCCCGAAGTTGTTGTTTGAATGGTAATTATTGTTATTGTAATTGTTGTTATTGTTGTTGCCGTCACCGCCGGTATTTATTTGGTTATCTAGTTTATCCAAGTCTCGTTCCAGACCTGTTTTAGCAATATCTAGCGCAGCTAACGCTGCAGCCATACCAGCACAGGTACTTTGACATTTTGTCTGCTGCGTCTGGGCACTTGCCTTGGAGGCATCAATACACCCAGGATAAAAATCACCAGTTCCTTTATAATCATTCTTATAGTGTGCCGTATCTGTAGTTTGGCTGGTCACGCAATCACTTATACACTGTTCTCTTTTTGCGGAATTAATATCAGGGGTGGCCACTTCATATGTATCCCAACATTCACTGAGACATTCTGTTTGACATGTAGTAACCTGAGTTGAAGACGAGTCACACCTTATAGCCAAACACATCGCTGCACTTATCGCACCACTGGCTATTGCCCCTGCAGTGCCTCCTACAAGTGCAGAACTTAGCTGACTCAACACTTGATCTGCAGCACTCACAATTACAGAGGTCGTAGAGTTACATTCCGTAGTCCCCTGAGGGGTTACACAAGAACTAATGATGAACATCTTCGCTGTAGAAATGGCCGTCTGGGTAGAAGATATAGCTGTTTGCGTGGTATCCTGAGAGTCCTTGATCTGTTCGCCTGCATGAACGGTTACACAAATAAAAGCTATTATAAAAAACAGTGCTCCTTTTGTGGAATAGTTCTTCATGCCCTTTTAGCCTTCTGTTTTTTATCTAATTTCATATCTATCTTCTTCATTGGTCTTATGCTGTCGATGGCGTTAGCCTGTACCATGTTGGTATAAATGTTGTGCACCAACTGGAATATGCTCGCGTCGGTAGCCTTGGCTATGTCCTTTGCTTTTTCTCCCTTCTTTGCCTTAAAATCCTGCCCCTTACCGGCGCCGCTGCCAGCCATAAAATCCGGAGAGCCAGCAAGAGAGAGGGCTCCTTTTCCTGCTCCGTGGCCTGCGTCAGCAAAATCCCCTTTGCCTTTATCTTTTTTATCTGCAGCAGCCTTGGATGCACCTGCAGCACCGCCAAGAGAAAGTTTGGAAGAGGTGCCATCTACACCTTTTAACTTGGATGCGCCAGAAGCTGTAGCAGCATTGTTGCCATTTGCATTATTATTCCCGGAACCAGAACCGTCATCCGCATACTCTATCGGGGTATCTTCTTCGCTGACATTATTATTATTGGACTGTCTCACACACTGCCCTCGTTCGTTCAATCCCCAACCCCCACTTGGATCAAGGTCGTTGTTCTTTCCACAATTACAAGCTTCTAGCACAGAAGGATCTATACTAGGATCAACTGCTTGCAACTTTTCATACTGAGCCTGACAAGTTGGGTTGTCCAGATCTGTACATGTAGACGTTGATGGGTCTATACAGGCCTTACCATTCCTACCGGTCGCATTGCAAAGACAGCGCGTAAGATCATCACCTGTATACTGTTTACCAGTGGAATCCGTGCCACAACTATCACAACAACCAGGCTGCAAAGCTATTGCACCCAACTGAAGCGCAAGACCAGTTCCAGCAACTATGGCTCCGGTAGTATTAAAACCGGAGCCTTTCAATTCTTCATATGTCTCGCAAAGTTTCTCAATTTTTGCTTCACTGCAACCATCCTCTGGTGTAAAACTGCCTTGGCCTTCTGCTAGGCCACAATTCTTTCCTGCTTTATCTTCGCATGTTAAACATTTAATTTTATTTTCATAAGTTCCTTCTTTTACCTTTTCGCATTCGCTAAGTTTACATCCGCACTTTCTTACAGCCCTCTTGGCTGCTGCCAAACCTGTTTCTTGTGACTGAGAAGCAGTTGCCAATGACCCGAGTGAATTACCCAATGCACCAGCCATACCCAGCCAGTCTTGGCCGCCCTGATTGGTACACTGTGAGTACGCAGGATTTGAGAGCAATAATAGCGCTAAAATGAAACTCATAAGACCCACCCCTCTATACGTACAATTAAGTCTTTTTGCAGTTATGTTTATTATACTAAAATTTTTTATATTTGTCAAGTGCTTTTTTCCTAAGAATTTAGGCATATTTCCCTCTCTGACAATGATTATAGTCTTAATATTAAGACAGTCAATGGGCCAGTGGCTTAATCCCCCCATTTTATATAGAGTTACATTCTCTGGAGGATTTAAGTTTTGAGACATTGTCGGGAGAGAGCTAGTCCATTCTTTAGAATGGCTGCGAACGGAGACCATGTCTCAAAAAACTTAAATCCTCCAGAAGATAAGGAAGGCAAGATATGTATGTGAATTAAAGCCACTGACCCATTGACAAAAGATATTACAACAATAATACTCGGAAAAAATCACGAACAAAGGGGTTAACAATGGGCGCTTTTACCAAAGATCATCTTCTGGGAACGGAAGACTTAAGTAAAGACGAGATAATGGATATTATCAACACGGCCAGAAAGTTCAGGGACCTTGTGAACAAGGGGCACGAAATAATACCTACCTTATATGGTAAGGTGGTCGTGCTGATGTTCTTTGAACCATCTACTAGGACCAGATGCTCCTTTGAGATAGCAGCAAAAAGGGTCGGCGCAGAAACGATCGATTTTTCATCCATAAAGAGCGCAACAACAAAAGGCGAGACACTTATAGACACGGCAAAGAACCTTGAGGCGATGCAGCCTCATGTTTTCGTCATAAGGCACTCGAACTCCGGAGCACCACACACACTTGCAAAACTGCAGAAGATCCCAGTTGCCAACGCCGGTGATGGTTTCCATGAACATCCCACACAGGCACTATTGGACCTTATGACCATACTTGATTACAAAAAAGAGATCGCAGGGCTCAACATATTGATCGTCGGTGACATAGCACACTCCAGGGTGGCAAGGTCGAACATATACAGCCTTAAGACAATGGGGGCCAACGTCTCTGTTTGCGGACCAGCGACGATGCTGCCTCCAGACATAGAAAGACTTGGCGTGAAGGCTCACACAGACCTTAAAAAAGCCATCTCGGAACAGGACGTAGTGATGATGTTAAGGATACAGGCCGAACGAGGCGGGACCAACAACCAGTTCCCAACGGTGAGGGAATATTCAAGGCACTGGGGCTTGAACAACAACAGTGTAAAACTATTAAAACCTGACGCAATAATAATGCATCCAGGCCCGATGAATAGGGGTGTGGAGATCTCACAGGCAGTGGCGGATTCCGAAAGGTCCGTAATACTCCCACAGGTCACGAACGGCGTTGCGATAAGAATGGCGATACTACATAAACTGGCTAAAGGCAAAAATATCGAGGAGGTCATATAACTTGAAACTACTAATAAAGAACGGAAGGCTTATATGCCCGGTCCAGAACATAGACGATAAAAAAGACCTTGTGATAGAGGACGGGATCATAAAGGAGATAGCAGCCTCCACCCCTTCGGAAAAACACTTTGATGATGTAATTGACGCTGCAGGAATGATAGTCGCACCTGGGCTCATAGACATGCACACACACCTTAGGGAACCAGGACACGAGGGTGCAGAAACGATCGCCACAGGGACCCTGGCAGGAGCTGCCGGCGGTTTCACCAGTCTTGCAACAATGCCAAACACTCATCCCGTTAACGATAATCCATACGTCACAGCCTACATAAAGACCAAGGCAAAAGAGGAAGGTGTCATAAA
The DNA here is from genome assembly GCA_964452945.1 of uncultured Bdellovibrionales bacterium. GTDB lineage: Bacteria > Bdellovibrionota > JAFGOL01 > JAFGOL01 > JAFGOL01 > CAYVOB01. The sequence goes on along the minus strand of CAYVOB010000105.1, from coordinate 1,220 downwards.
GGTGTACCCGATAGGCGCCATAACGGTAAACCAGGAAGGCGCTCAGCTTGCAGAGATAGGTGAGATGTTAAAGGCAGGGATAGTCGCCGTATCTGACGACGGCCACTGCGTAATGAACTCATATGTAATGCGAAAAGCGATGGACTACTGCAAACAGTTCAACATCCCCGTAATAGACCACTGCGAGGACACCAACCTTAAGGGTGAAGGTGTCATGAACGAAGGTTATTACTCCATGAAGCTGGGGCTAAGGGGAGTACCGGGGGTCAGCGAGGAGATAATGGTCTCACGTGACATAGCCATTGCCCACCACACAGGATGCAGGACGCACATAGCTCATGTCTCTTCTGCAGGGAGCCTTAGGGTCATCAGCGATGCAAAACAGGCCGGCATCCCCGTAACGGCAGAGGTAACGCCTCATCATCTGTTCATGACAGAGGAAGCTGTTGCCGACTATGATCCAAACACAAAGGTAAGCCCTCCGCTAAGGACACAAAAGGACATGGCCGCCTTAAGGAACGCATTAAAGACAGGTGTCATAGATGCAATAGCAACGGATCACGCTCCGCACAGCGCAGAAAAAAAGGACATAGAGTTCCAGTTGTCAAAGAGCGGCATCATAGGATTGGAGACAGCGCTCTCGCTGTGCTTAAAACTGGTACATAACAATGAGATCAGCCTTATGACGTTGATAAGACTGATGTCTACAAATCCGGCAAAGATACTCGGCATAAGCGGCGGCAGTCTTGAAAAAGGAAAACCTGCTGACGTTGTCATCTTCAACCTCAACGAGGAATGGACCTACAACGAGGACAAGATACTATCCAAGAGCAAGAACACGCCGTTAAAGAACTCCAAGCTTAAGGGAAAGGTAAAATACACTCTCTGCGAGGGGAAGGTGGTATGGCAGGCTTAATGTCTAGCGGAAAAGTGGTCCTGGTCATTGCAAGCGACAATTTTAGGGACGAAGAGCTTATTTACACTCAAAAAGAATTGGAGAATAAAGGCATCAAGGTGACAATAGCCTCATCTAAACTAACAGAATCCCACGGCGTTAAGGGGATGAAAATAGTAAAACCGGATGTATTGATAAGCAAAATTAACATTAAAGACTACGACGGCATAGCATTCATAGGGGGCATAGGCGCGCAAGAATACTTTAATGATCCAACTGCACATAAGCTTGCCAAGGATGCATACTCACAGGGAAAGATAGTCGG
>CAYVOB010000104.1:0-5858 GCA_964452945.1 uncultured Bdellovibrionales bacterium | reverse complement strand
CAGATATTATAAGTTGCTCTAATTCAAGAGATAAACAGTGCGTAGACGGAGAAATGATGCCGGAATAAAAGATAACAAAAAAGGGGCGGGGGTCTAAAAGACCCCCGCCCCTTTCATATCCAAAACTAAACCTGTTTCCTGTTAAAGAAACTGCTTAAAAAATCCACCGGTACAGGGAATATCGTCGTGCTGTTATTCTCCACTGCTATCTCTCCCAAAGTTTGAAGATACCTTAGTTGAAGGGCAATGGGTTGAGTCGCGATAACGCTGGCAGCCTCTGTAAGTTTTTGAGAAGCCATCAACTCAGCCTCTGCACCTATGATCTTTGCCCTCTTCTCTCTTTCTGCCTCTGCCTGTTTTGCCATAGCTCTCTGCATTTCTTTTGGAAGGTCTATGTTCTTAACTTCTACCTTGGATACCTTAACACCCCAAGGTTCTGTGTGCTGGTCAAGAATGGCTTGCAGATGGTCGTTTATCTTCTCTCTTGAACTCAAAAGTTCGTCCAGCTCAGATTGACCTAGTACAGAACGCAGTGTTGTCTGCGAAAGCTGAGAGGTAGCATAAAGGAAATCTTCAACTTCTATGATCGCTCTTTGCGAGTCCATTACCCTAAAGTAGATAACGGCATTCACCTTAATGGAGATGTTGTCCTTTGTGATTATGTCCTGAGGAGGCACATCAAATACTACCGTCCTAAGACTTACTCTCACCATCCTGTCGACGAAAGGAATAACATAAATGATGCCAGGTCCCTTTTGTCCTATACAGCGACCAAGCCTAAAGATAACACCTCTTTCATACTCGTTCAGGATCTTTATACCTGCGATCAACAATACACCGGCTACAATTAAAACAGTCATTAAACCCATACCCATTTTACATACCTCCTTTTTCTTATTCCTTATCCACGATCATGGTCATACCGTCCATGCCTCTTATAATTACCATATCCTCTGGTCCTATGTTCTCACCCTTTTCTTTTGTGATGAAGTGCCAAAGTTCTCCCCTTATCATTAGTCTACCTTCACCTTTTGCTTTTTCGTAGGAAACCACTTTTGCCTTTAAACCTATCATCCCTTCGTAACCTGTTTGAGCAGGGCGACGTCTTACTTTTAGGATGAAGTATGCTATGGCCACTACTATTGCACCGAATATAAGACCAACACTAAATAACATAGAGTAAGAAACACTGATGTCTGTCTTGGATGCATCTACAAGAAAAACCCCTCCTAATACCAAAGCCAAGGTCCCACCTCCTCCAAGTATCCCGTGCGATGTAACAAAGAACTCAAGCCCGATCAAGATAAGCCCAACTATGGAAAGCACTATCCCTGCCGTCGTAATTGGTAACATCTGAAAAGACATCATGGCGAGTATACCGCTTATACCTCCGACCACTCCAGGGAGTATAAGCCCGGGATGCGAAAGTTCAAGATAAATACCCAGTGCAGCCAACATCATTAATAGATATGCAAGATTAGGGTCAGCTATAAAAGCGAGCACCCTTAATTTAAAGCTGGGTTTTAATTCCTGTACTACAGCATCTTTAAGAAAGAGTTTCTGTGTTGTACCGTCTATAGACCTTACCGTCATGCCGTCGGCTTTTTGTATGAGCTCAGGAGTATCCTTGACTATAAAATCTATGACGTGATTCTTTAATGCCTGATCAGCAGTTATGGACACACTCTTCTTTACAGAATCTATGGCCCAGGCAACGTTCCTTCCTCTCGCCTTGGCTATGCCCTCAACAAAAGCAGAGACGTCGTTAACCACCTTGTCCATCATGACATCTTTTTGGTCCTTCTTTTCTTTTTCACCGCCTATGCCCGTCGGTGAGATGCTGACGGGATGAGCAGCTCCTATATTTGTACTTGGAGCCATCCCTGCTACATGTGAGGCCAGGGTTATCATTACACCAGCACTTCCGGCCCTTGCACCGGGAGGTGTTATATTAACAGCTACAGGGACCTTGGAAGAGAGCATCTCCTGTACTATCATCCTTGTTGTCTCCAACAAACCACCTGGGGTATCAAGTTCGATTACCAGAAGCTTTACGCCATCGTTATTAGCTTTTTTAATTGAATCTACTATGAAAGTACCGGAGCCGGGATTGATGGAATTCTTGACCTTTATGACGTAGATCTTGTCAGCTGCCTGAACGCTAAAAGAGGACAAAAGCAAAAAGAATGCTAAAACTCGCATCATAATTTACTCCTATTTTATTCCTAAGAACTCCATTACCTTTTGCATGTCTTCCCAAACAAGTTTTTTATCTACAGGGTTCCTCAACAGATATGCAGGATGGAAGGTCGGCATGAGCTTTACCCCATACTTCCAGTCGTAGAACTTACCGCGTACGGCAGATATTTTGATCTTCTGGTTGAATAAGGTGCAGGTTGACGGAGCACCAAGAGCTACAATAACCTTTGGTTTTATAACGCTGATCTGCTCCATAAGATACGGAGCACAGCTTATTATTTCATCTTCAGACGGAGTCCTGTTGTTAGGAGGCCTGCACTTGACTATGTTTGCTATGTATACATCCTCTCTCTTAAGCTTCATCGCTTCTATTATCTTGGTAAGAAGCTGCCCTGCTCTTCCGACGAAAGGCCTACCGGTGTTATCCTCTTCCTCGCCTGGACCTTCACCAATGAACATCAACTCCGCTTTTGGATTACCCTCGCCTACAACAATATTCTTTCTTAGCTCATGGAGCCTGCATTTTTTACAGTTACCGATCAAGGCCTGTACTTCTGCCATGGAAGTTAAACCTTTAGTCTCAGCGTTTAAGTCCAAAAGATTAAGTGTACTTTGTTTGGACTCAGTTCTTTTAGACGTGTCATTTTTTACAGTATCGGCAACAGCCAGAGTTTCAGAAACCGTTCTTATCCCTCTGGACCTTAAATACTCGAGATAATGAACAGCCTCTTTAGCAGCACTCATAATGTTCCTTTTATTTTGACGAACGGGTTCTGCTTTTTTTCTCTACCAACGGTAGTCTTTGGACCGTGACCTGGATAGATCGCACAACCATCGCCAAGAGTATAGATCTGTTTTTGTATACTGGCCTCAAGCTCATCAAAAGAACCGCCTGGCACGTCAGTACGTCCAACGCTGTGGTCGAAAATGAGGTCGCCCACGAACACAATATTGTTCTCCTTGTTATAAAAAGAAACACTGCCTGGTGAATGACCAGGAGTATGTATGATGTCTATTGTGAACGAACCTATTTTTTTTGTACCGATGTTCATGTTGAAAAAAGAGGGATCTAATGTCGGTGCTTCTATATCAAAACCAAAAAGAGATGCATGTTCAACTGCAGTTTTGTATAAAAAGTAATCTTCGCTGTGAAGGAATACTTCTACGTCATATTTACGCTTTACAGCAGCTATCGCTCCAAGATGATCAAAGTGTGCATGGGTCAGCCAGATTTCCTTTGGTTGCAGGTTCAAGGAAGAGATGGTCTCTATTATCTTAAAACCTTCGTCGCCAGGATCTATGATGACACAATCACGCGTTTCTTCATCGTAGAGTATATATGAATTAACACCCAAAGGGCCTACTATTACTGTTTCAAACTTCATATTTAGCTCGTCATCGACTGGAAGAAGTCGGCATTGTTCTTTGAACCTTTCATCTTGTCAAGGAGGAACTCCATTGCCTCAACGGTGTTCATTGGGGCAAGCACCTTCCTTATGATCCATACTCTTTGGAGTGCGAACTGGTCAAGCAGCAAGTCTTCTTTCCTGGTGCCGGATTTATTCACATCTATGCATGGGAAGATCCTCTTTTCCATTAGTTTTCTGTCCAATATGATCTCGCAGTTACCTGTTCCCTTGAATTCCTCGAATATAACTTCGTCCATTCTGGAACCGGTATCGACAAGCGCAGTTGCTATGATCGTAAGACTGCCACCTTCCTCTATGTTCCTGGCAGCACCAAAGAACCTTTTTGGTTTATGAAGGGCGTTTGCATCCACACCGCCGGAAAGTACTTTTCCTGATGGAGGAACGACCGTGTTATAGGCTCTTGCAAGACGGGTGATACTGTCGAGCAGTATTACAACATCCCTTTTGTGCTCTGTAAGTCTTTTTGATTTCTCTATGACCATCTCTGCGACTTGAACGTGGCGGCTTGCAGGCTCGTCGAATGTGGAGCTTACAACCTCTCCCTTTACGTTCCTTTGCATGTCCGTAACTTCTTCAGGACGCTCATCTATGAGCAACACTATCAAAAAAACTTCCGGATGATTGTTGGTAATTGCGTTCGCAATATTCTGTAAAAGAACGGTCTTTCCAGCTCTTGGAGGCGCGACTATCAAGGCACGCTGTCCCTTGCCTATAGGGGTGAGCATATCGACCACTCTGGTCGATTTATCCTCTTTTGTAGGGGCGCCTTCCATATTGAATTTTTCGTCGGGATATAACGGAGTAAGGTTATCAAACAATATTTTATCCTTTGCAACCTCGGGGGACTCAAAGTTTATTGTTTCTACCTTTAAAAGAGCAAAGTATCTTTCTGATTCTTTTGGAGGACGTATTTGTCCTGTAACAGTGTCTCCTGTCCTTAGGTTGAACCTTCTTATCTGCGAGGGAGAAACATATATATCATCGGGGCCGGGAAGGTAGCTATAGTCCTGTGACCTTATAAAACCAAATCCATCCGGAAGTATTTCCAGAACACCATCAGCGTTTATCTGGCCTTCCTTATCTGAATGTGCTTTTATGATCGCAAAGATCAATTCCTGTCTTTTTAGACCCGCTGGATTCTCAACTTCGTACTGTTTTGCAAGATCGGTAATACCCTCTATCTTCATTTGCTTAAGATCATGCAAATAAAGAATGTTGCCATTACCGTTACTGGTTCCATTTTCTGCCATACAAAAAACTCCTTTAAATTATTGTTTGATTGAAAAAGACATTTTTAATTAGTTAATTTGATCATCAAAGATTTAGACCTAAATCAGATTGACTCAATAAGACCGCTAAATATGTGGCAAGTCAAGGGCTTTTTTGTTATAATCCCGGCGTGGCAACATCTTACAGGGAACATCTTAAAAGGCTGGAAGGCGACACTTTGGTTGTGATGGTCAACCAGATCACCATACCTTTGTCCGGTATCACTTCCGTTATAGACTGGCGCCTTAACTCCACCATATCGAACCTTTTGATCAGCGAAAAGTATAATGCCCGCCCGGGTGAGACCCTTTTGTTGAACACCGAAAGTGCCTTGGGCATCCCCAAGACCCTGATAATCGGTACCGGCAAGGGTTACAAAAACGACCTCGCAAAGGCCATCAAGGGGCTACGTTCAAGGAACATTAGCATAGTCCTTTGTGAAGATGTAAAAAAAGATAAACAAGTAATTCTCTCCGAACTTCAGGGTCAACATATTAAATGGCGCAAAGCCTCCGCTCACGCCATGGGCGATGAGAACCTTATCATCCTAAAAGACATCGAATACTAAAATCCGGCAATTATTGGCCACATTAAAACTTCTTTCGACTGGAAAGATCTATGCACTGTTAACACCCATGAAGTGTAATGTTTGCAAACAAAAGATATTCCATAAACGGGGGCTAAGCCTTGGGCTATGTTCCTCGTGTATAAAAGGGATAGAGCCTGTGATGTACACCCATCATTCTACAATAGAGGGACCTTTATTCTACAAGACCACCGTTCTATTCAAATATGAACGTACGACCAAACAGCTGGTAAGTTATTTTAAGTTCAGAAGGGAGCTGGCGCAGGCAAAAAGCATAAGCGCCCTCATCTTGGAGAGCCTTAGCCTGAACAACAACCCTGACGTAATAGTTCCTGTACCGTCTCACATCATAGATGAGGTAAAAAGAGGCTTCG
>CAYVOB010000103.1:0-5889 GCA_964452945.1 uncultured Bdellovibrionales bacterium | reverse complement strand
TAAGGATTAATCTATCCTTTTTCAACAACCAATAAAAAAGAAACAACCCACTTATAAAACATAAAAACAAAGTGTTTTCGTGTACTTTTTGGTTTATCATCAAATCAACGGAGTATAATACTTATACAATTATAATTATAAGTAAAAGAACAGTATTATAAATAATTATGTCTGACGTTTCAGTGATTGAAAAAACAAAAATACTGTGGCATTAAAGTTTAATAACTTAATACTTCGGGGGAGGGTAATAATGAAATTCACAGTAAACAGAGAGACTTTTTTAAAAGAGCTTTTTAAGGTTCAAGGAACAGGTGAAAGAAAATCAACACTCCCTATACTTTCCAATGTACTTATAACTGCAGAAAATAAAAAAGTATCATTACTTTCTACAAACATGGAAGTTGGTATACAAACTAGTTTTGAAGATGAGGTAATAGAAAAAGGGAAGACCACAGCTTCTGCAAAAGTTCTCTATGATATTTGTAAGGAAATGCAGTCGAACGTCCTTGACTTGGAGTTGGAGGATAATTTCCTTAAGATCAGGGGCGGCAAAACAGAAAGTAGAATTCCAACACTTCCGGCAAGTGATTTTCCAAAGATCCAGTTACCATCAAAAACCACCAATATGACAATAGAGGGATCTCTTATAAAAGAGATGATGGATAGGGTAAGTTTTTGTGCTTCCGCAGATGAAACAAAGTATCACCTTAATAGCGTCTATATAGATAATGCAACTAATAAAGGGTGGTTAAGGATGGTTTCTACTGATGGCCACAGGCTTGGTATAGTGGATAGACCTGTTTGCAGCCTTGAAGAACTAGGTGCTGTTAAGGGTATACTTATACCTAAAAAAGGAGCTTATGAGCTAAGTAAGATAGTTGAAATGTCTGAGAAAGTGTCTATACTTTACGAAGCTGGATATTTTTATCTTATAGCGGGTAATACCACTGTTTTTGTTAAAGAGATGGATCTTGAGTACCCTGACTATATGAGGGTTGTTCCTACCAATAATGATAAATCTTTTAAAGTAAAGAGATCAGATATGTTGTCTGCTTTAAAAGTTGTTTCGATAATGTCCACGGTTAAATCCAGAACCGTCCTGATGTCGGTTAACAATGGTTCTATTATTCTAAGCTCTAAGTCACCTGAGATAGGGGAATCAAGCACAGAGATAGAAGTGGATTATTCAAAAACACCGATGGAAATTAAGTTCAATTCAAAATATATTATAGATATATTGTCTGCACTTAATGATGATATAGTTACCTTTATGATGGGCGAACCATTGAGCCCAGTTATGATAAAACCAGAAAAGAACAGCGACAATAATGACAACCTTTATGTTGTTATGCCGATGAGGTTGTAGTCTTTAAGTGGCTGAGATCGAATTTTTTAAGATAAGGTCATTTAGAAACTTGGAAGAGGTTGATGTTAAGATAAAGTCCCCTTTTGTATGTTTTTATGGCCAAAACGCACAAGGTAAAACGAATATATTAGAGAGCCTTTACCTTTTATCGAACATAAGGTCTTTTAGATCTGGTAATACTGCTGATTGGATCATGCATGGCCAAAAACAATCAAAAGCCTTGTTTGGTATTAAAGATGAAATAGGTCGCTTTACGATGGGATACGAGGTCAATAAGGGATTTAGGACTTATTTTATCGACGATAAACAAATTAAAGGTATAAGAGAACTTATAGAAAGACTGAGGATCATATCTTATAGTCCAAGTTCTTATGAACTTATACTTGGTGATGACTCTGAAAGAAGACAGTTTTTTGATAAGGTCGTATACTCAATGGACACAAGACATCTTGAAGATGTTGTTTATTATAACAAGGCTCTTAAGAACAGGAATGTATCTCTTAAATTAGGCAAAGACCATAGTATTTGGAATGAGTTTTTGGCGTCCTCTGGCGAAAGGATAATATCTAGAAGATTGAGGGCTATTGATCTTATGCAAGGGTATTTTAAGGACACCTTTTCTTTGTTTTTTGGAGATGATGGGGTCTTGGATTTTATATATAAGCCGTCGGCAGGAACTACTTCTACAGAAATAAAGAATAAGCTAGAAAAAGAGAGTCGGAAGGATGAAATAAGACAAACAACATCATACGGACCGCACAGGGATAGGATATATATAATGTTGAATGGCAGGGACGCTAAAACGACCGTCTCTACAGGTCAGGCAAAACTAATAGCGTTTCTTTTTAAAATAGCAAAAATACGTTTTATAAAGGAATTTAGCGGTAAAAAACCAATATTTTTGTATGATGATGTTAGTGCTTTTTTAGACGAAAAAAGGCTTTGCCAACTGGTTGAAATTATTAAAAAAGAAGAGGTGCAGATATTGTCTTCTTCTGTTGATAACAACTTGTTTAGGACACTATTTTCTGATAGTGTTCAGTTTATCACAGTGAGGGAAGGGAGAGTTGATAATGGTGGATAACGCACAAGAGAATTATGGCGCGAGCAGTATAAAGATACTGGATGGTTTAGAGGCTGTTAGAAAAAGACCAGGGATGTATATAGGTGATACATCGCAACGCGGGTTGCATCATCTTGTATTCGAACTTGTGGATAACAGTATTGATGAACACCTCGCCGGTTATTGTAAGAACATAAATGTGATAATACATGCAGATGATAGTGTTACCGTAGAGGATGATGGTCGTGGTATTCCTGTACAGATGCATGAAGATTCAGGAGTCTCTGCTGCAGAGATAGTTTTAACAAAACTTCACGCTGGTGGAAAATTCGATTCATCCAGCTATAAGGTCTCTGGTGGTTTACATGGCGTAGGGCTTAGTTGTGTTAATGCTCTTTCTGACATTCTGAGGTTAGAGATAAAAAGAGAGGGAAAACTTTATACACAGGTTTATAGAAGAGGAACGCCAGATGCACCACTAGCCGAATCAGGTTTTAGTGATAGGACAGGAACAAAAGTTACATTTAAACCCGATGCTACTATATTTGAAGTGTTAGAGTTCTCATACGACATACTTGCCAAAAGATTAAGGGAAATGGCTTTTTTGAACAAGGGTTTGAGCATCAACCTTTCTGACGAGAGATCCGACAATAATGCGCTTTTTAAATATGAGGGCGGGATAGTTAGTTTTATAGAATATATAAACCAGAACAAAAAACCAGTGCACGACAAGATTATATATATGGATATCCAAAAAGGAGATGTCGTCGTAGAAGTTGCAATGCAGTGGAATGAAAGTTACCAAGAAAATATTTTTACCTTCTGTAATAACATAAATACAATAGAAGGCGGAACCCATCTTTCTGGGTTAAAGGCGGCCCTTACTAGGACGGTAAACCTTTATGCTGTTCAGAACAATCTTTTGTCTGGGTTGAAAGAAAGTTTGCTTGGAGAGGATATTAGAGAGGGTTTGGCTTGCATAGTCAGTGTTAAAGTCCCACAACCTCAGTTCGAAGGACAGACAAAAACAAAACTTGGCAACTCGGAGATAAAGGGCGTTGTTGAAGCGGTAGTCAATGAATACATGATGCAATTTTTTGAAGAAAACCCTGCTCAAGCAAGGATAATTTGTCTAAAGGCAACAGAGGGTGCAAGGGCAAGAATAGCTGCAAGAAAAGCAAAAGAACTTACAAGAAGAAAATCCCCTCTTGATCTTCTTTCTGGTCTTCCAGGAAAGATGGCAGATTGCCAATCCAATAAACCAGAAGAGTGTGAATTATTCCTGGTAGAAGGAGACTCTGCAGGGGGGTCTGCAAAGCAAGGCAGGGATAGGCGCGTACAGGCAGTTCTCCCTTTAAAAGGAAAGATACTTAACGTAGAGAAGGCAAGATATGACAAGATGCTTAACTCAGAAGAAATAAGGTATTTAATAACAGCTATAGGCACAAGTATTGGTGAAGAAGAATTTGATATTTCAAAATTACGATATAACAAAATAGTCATAATGACAGATGCTGACGTAGATGGTTCTCATATTAGAACCTTACTCTTAACATTTTTCTTTAGACAGATGCGGCAACTTGTAGATGGCGGAAATGTTTATATAGCCCAACCTCCTTTATATAGGGTTAAAAAGGGGACTAAACACTGGTATCTTAAAGATGAACAAGAGCTTTTTAATATGTTGTTTGATGGTTCTTGTGAAGCGATTAAATCGGTCCTTGCCAATGGGGCCCCTTGTTCCACAGACCTAAAGTCATTTATTAAGAACATAATGAGATTTAACAAGATCATTAACGCCTTTACTAGAAAGAAGAGGGACCTTGATGTTATTAAACACGTTATTGTCAAGTGGGGTAAAAACTCTGAATGGTTAAAGGATAAAGCTGTTGTTGATAGATTTTTCAGTGAGTTAATAGAGCATGTAAATAACAAGCACAGCATATTAGAAAAAATTGATTATGTTGTAGACGAGGATAAAATAACGGGCTCCTATAAGGTAACATGTACTACAAAAAGACATAGTGAGAAGCCAATACAAACGACCATATCCAAGGACCTTTACGATCTTACAGAATACGAAGAGCTTTGTATTTTGAGCGAGGATGTAAAAAAACTAGGAGATCTTCCATATAAAATAGAATTAATGAACGGAGATATAAAGGAATTCTATTCTTTGGAGAAATTAGTGGATTTTGTAATGGAGCAAGGCAAGTCAGGTCTTTTCATACAAAGGTATAAAGGTCTTGGAGAGATGAACCCGGAACAGTTGTGGGAGACAACCATGTCTCCAGAGAATCGAAACATGTTAAGGGTAAACATAGAGGATGCATTAGAGGCCGATAGGATCTTTACACTGTTAATGGGAGAAGAGGTCGAACCTAGAAGAGAGTTTATTGAGACAAATGCATTGAAAGTAAGGAACCTTGATATCTAAGAGGCTAAAAATTATACAGAGGTTTTAGGTGAACATGGAGAATAAAAATAAGATCATAGATAAAAATGTGGTCAGTATAGAAGAGGAGATGAAAGGCGCGTACCTTGATTATGCGATGAGTGTAATCGTTTCTAGAGCACTTCCTGATTTTAGGGATGGGCTAAAACCTGTGCACAGAAGAATTATGTTCGCTATGCACGACCTTAACAATTACCACGATAAAGCTTACAAAAAATCTGCAAGAGTTGTTGGTGACGTCATAGGTAAATACCACCCCCATGGCGATAGTGCAGTCTATGGTGCAATAGTCAGGTTGGCCCAGGATTTTTCTATGCGCTATACCCTTGTAGATGGCCAGGGTAACTTTGGATCGATTGACGGCGATAGTGCGGCAGCCATGCGTTATACAGAGGTAAGGTTAGCAAAGATATCGAATGAATTCTTATCTGACTTGGAAAAAGAGACCGTGGACTTTGTGCCAAACTACGATGGCACTCTTTTGGAACCAGCACTGCTTCCGACTAAGATACCTAATCTTCTGGTTAATGGTACAAGCGGTATTGCCGTTGGTATGGCCACAAGTGTCCCTCCACACAACCTAACAGAAGTTGTTAATGCTCTGATAACGACTATTGAGAACCCTGATATAAGCATCCCAGAATTGTTAAATATACTACCTGGTCCCGATTTTCCTACGGCCGCAATAATCTATGGAAGGGATAGCCTTGCTTCTGCTTATTCTACCGGAAGGGGAATGGTAAGAATGAGGGCTAGGGCTGAAATAGAGGAATCCAAGAGCGGAGGAGAAAGGATAGTTATAACAGAAATTCCGTACCAGGTTAACAAAGCCAAACTAATAGAGAGGATAGCCGAGCTTGTAAAAGAGAAGGTTGTTGAGGGTATTTCTGATCTAAGGGATGAGTCCTCAAGGGATGGAATGAGGATTGTAGTTGATGTAAAAAAAGGTTTTCAAGCAAATGTGGTCCTCAATCATTTATATAAGAACACGGTGATGCAATCTTC
>CAYVOB010000102.1:0-5933 GCA_964452945.1 uncultured Bdellovibrionales bacterium | reverse complement strand
CATGTTGGCTACTCAGGTCAGTTTATAACAGCGACTTAGTTTAGGTTAATAAAAAAGGCGGCAGAAGTACTCCTCCTTCTGCCGCCTTTACTTTATCTTCGATACCTTCAGATCTTATTTCTTTTCTTCCTTGTTAAGTCCGAGTGCAAGGACCATTCCGTATATCACCAGTGCTATAACTACAAAATCTATAGTGGTGTTTATAAAACTTCCCCACATAAGTCTTGCAGACCCTATCTGCACATAAGCCCCCCTTAAACCTTCAACGGCACCTAATCCCATTCCAATAATAGGATTTATTATGTCGTTAACAAGTGATGCAACGATCTTTGATACAGCTCCACCAAGGATAAAACCGACAGCCAATCCAACCACACCTTGCTTCTTAATAAACTCTAAAAAACCTTTCATCTTAAATCCTCCTTAGTTTATTCCAATAACGTTATTTACTAACCTGGACTGTCTTTATTAGACCTTCCAAGTTATAGCCCTGCTTTTTAACCTTTTCAAAGATCTTGTTCAACAAAATCTCATCCATATTAGGTGTTCTTGAGAGCACCCATAAATATTTCCTGCTCGGCTCTCCTACTACAGCATACCTATATTCTTTCTGGTCCAAATCGATGATCCAATAATTGCCGGCGAAAGGCCAAAAGAACATAACCTTGAGTTTTGCATTGGTAGCCTTATCAACAACCCATGCTTTGCCTACAGCATTTTTCACCGTACCTTCCATAGATCCTTTTCTGCAACTATTGATAACCTTTATTTTACCGTCTTCCCTCATTGAATAAGTAGCAGTAACCCCAAAGCAACCTTCTTCAAACCAGGCAGGCAATCTGGCTATCTCGTACCAAGTCCCAAGATATTTTTGCAGGTCAACGTGTTCAACAACATCCAGTTTGTCGTGAGTAGCACACGAGGAAATAATCAGGCCAATTAAAGCAATTAGATTGTTCTTCATCATAAAAACGTATTATAACACAAAAAGGCTGAATAAGAAGCTTTGGAATAAATGGAGGACAAAAATGGTAAAAAAGATCTTTGTAATGTGTTTTATCGCCACATTGCTCTCTTCATGTGATAGCGGAGAGGCACCAGCTCCTGGCTCTACACAAACAACATTGAAGGTAAAAAACAGCAGTGCAAATGACGTTGAGGTGTGGCTCACACTTGGTAATGTAGACGGATTTATAATAGACGTTAACGGTATATTTGGGATCACAGGTTCCGGATTACAGGGATCTTTTACTCTACACGCAGGGGAAGAACTTGAATACATACCAGAAAATGGCATTTCTGGTAATCTCTCTTTTGGTACAGCACCTATAAATTGTCCTACAACAGAATTTCCTCATGGCGTTAATATATTTGAGTTCTGCTTAAATAATGAGTCTCAAAGTGGCTCTCCGCAGGAGACTATAGACATTAGTGCTGTCGCTGGAGTTAACTCATTATTAAAAGCGACATTGTCCGGTGGAGGGGAATGGAACGCAGGAACAGCACATACAGGAATAACATCTATAGAAAACGCCTCTCTTTATAGCAATACAGGTTTGATAGGTGTTTTCCCTTATGGCTGTGACAACTGCACCTCTAGCGACGAACCACCATTCTGTGAAGGGCACCCCGAATACGAGACGCCACAGTCAGAACCTATTTGTAATATACAAAGAGATGCCGTAAACCACGGTGGTTCTGTAACAGTAGAGTTCCTTGGATCTATTTAGTGACCTTTTTAACTTTAGCGTTAGCATAATCGCATACGAGCACACTGCCTGCACTGTCCACGGCTATACCTCGAGGTTTATCCAACTTTGATGTCGTAGGATCCCCGCTGACATCTCCGCTTGTAGCGTCGCTAGCACCAGCAAAGGTAACCACATTTCCACCAGGTGTTATTATAGCGACCCTGTTGTTATTTTCATCAGCAACAAAAATAGCTCCGTTGCTCTTATCAACAGATATACCATGTGGTTTATTGAACTTGCCTTCCTCTGTACTAGCGGTTGTAGGCGGCGTAACTTCGGTAACCACAACGTTTGAAGATGCATCGACATCTATCTTTATAACGTTATTACTGCTTACACCCTGATCAGTGACGTAGATGCTGGTCGTATTATCGGCGTTCTCTACAAGAGTAAGTCCATGAGGAGCTTCAACATCAACACCGCTAGGTAGCTCTGCAGTAAGATCTATTGGGGTACCAGCTGTTCCACTTTCATCAACCGGTATTTTATAAACGGCTCCAGCCTGGTCTGCAACATAGATGTTGCCCGAAGTATCAGCAGCTATACCTGTTGGGTTTGTTATAACAGTGTTGTCAACAAACTCCGTTACCGTACCCGTCTCCACATCTATCTTCTTAATACTTCCGTCACTAGAGATTATTTCACCGCTTGAAGGATCAGTACCTGTTTCTGTTACATACAGAACCTCTTTACCTTCAGGTGTTGTAACTGTAGTTATTCCATCAGCAGCATCTATTTGACCTGCCCCTACTACGGTAGTCGTAGTGCCGTCAGCGTTAACCTTTTTCACCTCTCCGCTACATATATCGGTTATGTATATGTTGCCAGAAGCAGCGGTGGTAACTCCATCCGGGCAGCCACCAACAGAAGCGATACTTTCAACGGACTTTGCTGTCATCAATGAACTCGTGCAACTCGTTAGAAACAACAAAAACAGGATCGACAAAGATATTCTTGTTCTCATCTTTCTCCCCCCTTAAAGGACAAATGACATTGCCGTTATTGTACCATAGATTTATTAATAGGTCAACTTGTTTATAAACAAATCTAGCCAATAATAACAACATGTTAAGCTCTTAAGAAGAGCTATGGTCTTGTGTAGTCTATAACGTCCAAATGGTCATAGTAAAAACTTCTAAAGCGCCTCTTCATCATGTCATCGATCTTCTGCTGAAGTTGAAGTCTTTCTTCTTCTTGAAGATGTATCCTGGACATAACTACATTCCTTGCATCTTCATCGCTCATACCATCTTCCGGCATGATAGGAGGAAGAGCGTCAGCGTCAGTACCAGCGTCTTCGATCTCGATAGTTCCTCCAGTTACAGTTACTGGTGTCACTCTTGTCTGTTGTGCTGTTGCAATTGTTGATATTGCAAACAAAACGATACTTAATAAAACTTTCATATTTCAAAAACCTCTCTTAATACAGGATGTATAACAGTTTTTATAAATAAAAATCAACAATAATAATAGGTTAATAGGGTACTGCAGGTATTACTCCACATCTATATCAAAGTAATCATTCGGATAAGGCTCTTTTTTAAGGGTGTAGTGCCACCACTCCTTCTCATAATTAACAAAACCGTTCTTCTCCATCACGGTCTTTAATAATAATCTATTCCGTTTTTGTACTTCACTCATATTAGGGTTTCTCGTATTGGAGCTTGTGCCAAAATAATCGAACTTTGAGCCCATATCTAGGTCACCACTGGTGGAGACTATAGTAAGATCAACTGTGCTCCCTCTGCTATGAGCAGACTTTGAGGCTATGTACCCTTTTTTGAAAAGTTCCTTTTTCTCCTCATTGGGGTAGAACTCACTTTTCATTTTTGTGTCAGAAAGATCTTTTGCCCAAGCAACAAAATCATTCACCGCTTTCTGCGGTCTATAACAGTCATATATCTTAAGAGATAAACCGAAAGGGCTTATCTCATTTTGCACCTTAGCCAAAGCGTCCGAAGCCTTACTTGTCAGTAAACATTTAGGCGCGTTATAGCCCTTTATTCTTCTGCCAACAAAGTTATGGGGACCATAATACCTCATATCAAGGAGCACCCCTTTGGCCTTATTGTTAAAGTCTACAAGTTCGTCGGAGTAACAATAATATGGTAAACCAAGACCAATAAAAACAAACATTAGTACTTTCACACCGCTAAGTATATTAGCAGCAGGCTAGTTTGTAAATCATAGCAATACAGGTATAATATTATGCAAGTATTGAAAATGGAGGTGAAGCATGGATCCTATTACAATGGACACCTTAAAGGAGATCTTCCTTTGGATGACGATCATCAATCTTTGTGTGATCACTATCTACTTCATAATCTTCGTATCAGCTAGAAAGTTCATCTGCAAACTGCACGCAACTTGGTTCAAGATGACAGAAAAAGAAGTTAGCACCAGCCTATATAAAGCTCTTGCTTTTTATAAGATAGCGACGATAGTCCTTAATCTTGTGCCCTATATAGTCCTAATTATAGTTGATCTGTAAGGTCAGCGACATAAGGTACGCCTTCCACAGAAAGACTCTTAGGCCTTGAGCCAACATTAAAGTTCAGTTTTTTCATGTCAATGGATTTTAATGTTTGGTTCTCGTAAGTGCGATAATATAAGACTTTATTGGTCAGGTCTTTTATCACTATCCACTGAGCATATCCGTACAGGCCGTCATGTTCCTTGATGACCCCCTTAGGTATATCTATGGAATTCAACAAGTGAGAGGAAAGTATCATCGCCTCTTTATAGTCCTTTGCAGGCAAGGCTGAACTTACGCTCCATGCCAGCCTTACAAATCTCGATGGAGGGGTCCAGTCACCAGGCAGACCTAAGAGTCCTGTACCAACTCCTATTGGAGCGACCTTTACGCCATTAATATATGTTACAGATTTATCGTGAGGATCAAGGTTCATATAGTTAGAAAGATTCGTCATGTGCCACGAGAATTCAGGCATATTCGTCGCTACTCCCAAAGGATTATCATGTATCCTGGTTTCCCCATCTATGAATTCAACGACTATACTGCCTTTGTTAGCATCATATATAGCAAAGTGAAAACCCATAAAGCCACCCAGTTCTTTTACATTTTCGTTAACAACCCTTATCTTTTCTAACTCTTGCTTTACCTCGGTTACCGTAGCGCAACTACCCAGTAAATATGAAACAAAGTGTGTTATGGGAACGACCTTTTTACCCTGCACTACTGTCTGATACTTTGCTGAGCTGAACATCAACGCACTTACAGAAAGACCTTTTTCATTCATTCCCTCGGATATAAGGTCAGCCTTCCCTACGCCGTCCAAGCCAAGATATCCATATTTATTCTCTGCGCCCCTTGGAATAAGCCAGATCCTTGATCTAAGATCTACAGGGAATTCCATAGAACGACTGCTCAATACGGAACCGTCTTTAGCTTTTACTATAAAAGATGAACAGGAAAACAACTTGTCAGAGAATAATAACAACACAAAAAATAGAATGACCTTCTTTAACATATAACCTCCTTTATAAGAATATTTTAGACCAAGAGTAAAAGAAATGATATTATTTGCCAAGCGTTATCTTGAACTACAAAGGGAGAAAAAAATGAGCAGAATTCCTTTCTGTTTTGTCTTGTTATCACTAGTGGCATTCACAGCTTGTTCATCGAACTATGGCTTAAGGCCGCTTTCCAGTCATAACGGAGCTACACTATATACGACCACAACCCCCGATGGAGATGGAAACATCAAGGTTATAAAGCTGCACGGTACATTTGCCGAGATGGGACAGCAGTATGGTTCTCTTTTAAAGGACAACCTGGCTGCTTACTACCAAGATGTCGTAATGGATTACTTGATAACGGAAAAAGGAAAGAACTACAACACACTCCTAACAGAAGCTGCTGCTACATATGAAACTGCCTTGCAGGAGACCAAAGATTTTATTCAGGGAGTTGCAGAAACATCCGGTCTTACGCTCAGCCAATTACAGTTGATAAACAACTCTATGGTATCGGCTATATATGGATGTTCAGCAGTTGCTGCATGGGGCACACACACCGGCGGTGGTCCTTTGGTCTTGGGAAGGAATTGGGACATGGTACCAATGGACAGGTTCAAGAACTATATGATGGTAGTTGTTTACAACCCTACTACAGGGAACTCGGTTGCTGATATAAATTATCTTGGACAGTTCCAGTTCTTT
>CAYVOB010000101.1:0-5948 GCA_964452945.1 uncultured Bdellovibrionales bacterium | reverse complement strand
CTAGCGGTACCGCTACAATACAGAACAACGTCATAGATGCTGGCAGTACAAGCTACGAGAAATCCTCTGCAAACGCTATAGTGATGATAGGTTCATCAGATATCAGGATACTATCTAATACTATAAATGGTGGTCTTGCAAGCGGTGCCAGTTCTGGAACATATGCTGTAAAAATAACACAAGGCTCCTCGAATATTGAGGTCTCTGCTAACAACATAATCGCCGGAGAAGGAATCCTTTCAAGAGGAATGGAGATTTGGGATTCTTCAGGGATACTGATATCCAGTAACGTCATTGATGGTAACGTTGCAGAAGATTCTGCCACAGTAGGAATACATAATTCTGCAGACATTAAGGTAATCAACAATCTAGTGAAAGGTGCAGAAACAACTGATGGCCCATCAGCAGGGATTTTGATTCAAGGTAATTCCAGCGCAAGGGTTCAAAACAATACTATCATTGGTGGACCTTCAGATACATTTTCGGCTGCTTTATCTTTAACTAGTACCCCTGGAGAAACGCTAGTAGTTAACATAGAGAATAATATCCTGTTCTTTGACCAAATTAACTCCAATATTGGTATAACTACAAATGGTGCCTCAAGGCCGTCCACTATAAAGAATAATGACATCTACGGCTTTGGTTGGCTTTACTATGATGCAATGAGCTCTACAAGTTATAATGATGCAACAACGCTTAATGCAGCTGGGCTTCCTGCCCTCACAGTAGAAAATAACGCTGATGTTGCGCCTGTATTTTTAGACGCTGAGTTTAGGCTGGATGCAAGCACTCCTGATGAGATAAAGTCCGGAGGACTAGACCTTAGCGGAGAGGGCTTCAACGTGGACAAGGATGGTGTGATAAGGACCATCCCTTGGTCAATAGGTGCGTACGAAAAAGATTAAGTAGAGGATCTTTTTATACTAGTTTTTTAAGTTCAGAAACGATAGTGCTAGTGACCTGTTCAAGAGTGCCATTGATGGTGCAACCTGAAGCGACCCTGTGACCACCTCCGCCAAAATTGGAACAGAATTTATTAACGTCCACCTTGCCACGGCTCCTAAAGCTGAACTTGAATTTATTGTCAGAGACTTCTTTTATAAAAAAAGCTACTTCAACTCCATATATTGAGCGTGGAAGGTCTATAAGCCCTTCGCTGTCCTCTGAGATGGCACCTGTGTTCTCAAGATCCTTTTTCCTCATGACGACATAAGCTATCTTTCCTTCAGCTTCAAAAGTAAGAGTAGATAGCACGTGACTTGTAAGTTCCATCTTTTCTCTTGAAATGTTGAAGAAGAGATTCTCTGAAACATAGGAGCAGTTAGCACCGCTAGCTACAAGCTCTGCAGCAACGTTCAGTGTAGTAGAAGTGGTTGAGGAATAACGCATCCCGCCGGTGTCATCATACAAGGCTGTAAGTAAAGCAGTTGCAACCTCTACAGGTAAAACCCCTAATGAATTTGTTGTGAGCAGTTCCTTTATAACATGAAAAACCTCTTCTCCTGTACACGAGGAGTGAGCATCAATAAGATTCAGGTCACCAAACTCCTTATTTGATATGTGATGATCTATGTTCACTAGTTTTTTATATCCTTTGAAAGAACTTATGGCTTCGCCTGAACGGTCCCTGGTACCACAGTCCAACATCAACAATACATCAAAGGTCCTTCCCTCAAACACCTTCGTATCTGTGGAGATTGCTTCCCAACCCTTAAGGAACCTGTGCCTCATCGGAACAACGTTTGGGGCATACATAACCACATCTTTTTTCATCAACTTTAATATATTATATAGAGCGAGTAATGAACCAACAGCGTCTCCATCAGGAGACTCATGTATGGTCATCAAGATATTTTTTGAATTACTTAAGGTCTCCGCTATCTCTTTTACAACAGCCTTTTTATCCATGCTTTATGCCCTTCAACAGCGCTTCCATGTGCATACCGTTCTCAAAAACCTCGTCATAATAAAATTCCAGTTCGGGTACCTTACGTAATTTAAGTATCTTTGATAATTGCTTCCTTATATAACCTTTTACACTCTCCAAACCCTGGGTCATTATCTTGACCTCTTTCCTGTTGGAAGAAACGTAATAGATCCTTGCTGTTAAAAGATCAGGGGTTAGCTTTACATCTGTAATGGTAATACCATGGACCCTTGGGTCTGCTATATCGTTGACGAATATCCGTGCTACTTCTTCACGTATCAGGTCACCGACCCTGTCCGATCTTGAAAATGCTTTCTGGTTCAAATCTTAGTCCCTCTTGGTCCCGACCACGGCGCCCGTGGAATCTACCTTGTTTACTGAGTATGATTCAAATATGTCACCCGGCTTGATATCATTAAAACCGTCTATGGACATACCGCATTCAAGTCCCGCAGCGACTTCTCTGGCATCATCCTTGAAACGTTTAAGCGACTTTATTTTGCCGGTATATACCACAACACCATCCCTGATGACCCTGACCATGGAGTTCCTGATTATCTTTCCGGATTTAACACCACAGCCTGCTATAGTGCCAAGTTTTGATATATTGAAGATCTGTCTCACCTCTGCTTGACCATTCACCTTCTCTACGTCTATAGGCTCCAACATACATGTTTTAGCCTTTTCCATGTCCTCAAGGCAGTTGTAGATAACGTCATAGTACCTTATGTCCAGTTTTGCAGCTTCAGCCTCTGAACTTGCTTTTGAATCCGGTCTTACGTTAAAAGCTATTACGACCGCTCCAGATGCCACAGCCAGATTGACATCGTTACTTGTAACACCACCGGTACCAGCATGCACTATTTTTACCCCTACAACCTCGTCGCTCAGTTTTTCTAGAGAGGCCTTTAAGGCTTCAACAGAACCCTGGGTATCCGCCTTTAGTACCAGTTTTAATTCCTTGGCTTCACCCTTACAAACACTTTGCATCATCTCGTCAAGGCTCAAAGGTTTTTTAGCCTCTGTTGAACTATGCTTCCTGTTCTCATCTATCCTATGCTCAACAAGTTTTTTGGCATCGTTCTCACTTGCTACACAATTGAATCTTTCTCCAGCCATAGGAACAGAGTCTAAACCCAATATCTCGCCGACCCTTCCAGGCAGCACCGACTGTATTACGCTCCCGTGCGAATCCCTGATGGACTTAACCCTTCCTGAGCTTGTACCTGCTACCATATAATCGCCAGTCTTAAGTGTACCTTTTTTGACTATTACAGTCGCTATAGGGCCCATACCTTTGTCAAGGCGTCCTTCTATTACAATACCTTCCCCCGGTCTGTTTGGATTAGCCTTTAATTCCATTATTTCTGCCTGCAGCAAGATCGCTTCAAGCAGCTGCTTGATACCTTCTCCCTTTTTAGCGGCTGTAGGCACAACTATGGTCTGACCGCCCCAATCCTCCGAAAGTAACTCAAGCTCCGCCAACTGTTTTTTAACCATGTCTACGTTAGCGTTAGGTTTATCTATCTTATTTATGGCTACAACTATTTCAACACCCGCAGCTCTAGCGTGGTCTATTGATTCTCTGGTCTGAGGCATAACACCGTCATCTGCAGCGACTACCAAAACAACAATATCCGTAACCTGCGATCCCCTTGCTCTCATCTCTGTAAATGCTTCGTGACCTGGGGTATCCAAAAAGGTAATGGTACCCTTTTCAAGTTTAACTTCGTGTGCACCTACGTGTTGAGTAATACCTCCGGCCTCTTTATCGGCAACGTTGGATTTTCTGATCGCATCAAGTATGGATGTCTTGCCGTGGTCAACGTGCCCCATCATGGTAACGACTGGTGATATAGGCACCATATCCTCTAGCTTATCCTCTGCTTCAGTAGCTAATATCTCCTGCTCATCAAAGCCCGCAAATTCCAATTCATAAGAGAACTCATTGGCTATTAACGTAGCTGTATCAAGGTCCAGCTTCTGATTTATGGTGGCCATCGTACCCATTTTGAAAAGCTTCTGCATGATCTCTGCTGCTTTAACGCTCATCTCCTTTGCAAGATCAGCTACGGTAATACCGTCTGTTGATATCTTTATTTTCCTCTTGCTTGCCTTAGGTGTGGTTATTAAGGTTTTCTTTTGTTCCTTACCAGCCGGTGCTTTCTTTTTTGCACCGTATACAGCCCTGGTACTGGATTGTTTTTTGAGCTCATAGATATCAAGGACTTCTACCTTGCCGTCCTTTTTACCTACCTTTACTTTTTTCTTTTTCTTATCATCTTCGACGGTATCGATCGCTCGCGTTGTAATATGTTTTGCACCATGTCCGTGTTTTCTTTCTTCCTCTTCCCTGAGCTCCTTTTGTGCAGGGGTTTCGTCCTTTGGTATCTCTTTTACCTTTGGAGCAACAAGCTCAGCTTCTTTTTTAACAGCAACTTCTTCCTTAGGAGCTTCCTTTGGCTTTTCCTCTACTACAACAACAGGTTCTGGTTCTGCAGCCTTTTTCTTTCTTACTATTGTTGTCTTTGTAATAAGCTTTTCTGGCTGTTTTTCTTCTGTAACCACCGTTTCCTTTTTAGTAGCTACAGTTTTTTTCTTTACTGCCACCGTTGTTTTGGCGATCGGCTTTGCAGAACTTGTTTTCTTTTCTGCGGTAGTAGCTGCAGCCTTCTTTTTTACTGTGGTTGCCTTTTTTTCTATAGTTTTTTTTGGTTCATCCTTCTTTAAAAGATGTGCCTTGATCTTTTCAACTTCGTCATCGTTGAGCTCGCTCATATGGCTCTTCACGATGACCCCTATCTCTTTAAGCTTGTTCACAAGCTCTAGAGGTCTTAGACCAAACTCAGGCGCAAGTTCAAAAACTTTTATCTTTTCACTCATTAACGAGTCACCCCTTTGTTATTGCATTGTATACGTCTGTAGCCTTGCTTTCTTCTAGTCCCATTTTAGCTGTAAAATCCTGCAAGCTAACAGCAGAAACAGAGTCTGTTGTCATAAAACCTGCCGCAGCAAGTCTTAAAAGAACAGATTTTGTTATCTCAATTGATTTTTGAAATTTTTCTTTGTCGCTTTCAGAAATGTCCTCTTTTTTACCTTCTGTAATTAATTTTTCATTATTGATAAGAGTTGCATTATCGTAAACACGAGAAAGCTCCTCTTTATTCTCCCATTCAACAGCAGCAACAAAGTCCTCTTTAGACATTGCTGTAAGTTTGTCTATTGAATCGATTTCTTTTGCTGTTATTGCGCTTACAAGGCTTGGGCCCATGCCTCTTACCTTTAAAAGCTCGCTATCAGCGCCAGAAAGCTGTTCTTTTTCTTTTTCAAGAAGCTGCTGCATCTCTTCTCTTAGTAATTCATCTGCAGTCTTTTTAACTGTAGCGACGGTGAATTTTTCATCAGCAGTTTTTACTATTACTTTGCCTGATTTTACAACTTCTTTTGCATCTTCAACAAGTTTGGTTGCAGCCTCTATATTATCGTAACCAGGAATACCTACAATGTCTTCTGGAGTAGCTTCTGCCACTTCGAATATAGTTCTGTAACCATTTTGGAATAGCGCCGTAGCAATTGTTTCGTTAACACTTACTATTTGTGTCAAAGAGAACTTTGCATCATCGTAACGTCTAGACATATCTGTTTCACTAACAACGTCTATTTTCCAGCCTGTAAGCTGAGCTGCCAATCTAACGTTCTGTCCTCGTCTTCCTATTGCAAGACTTAACTGTCCATCTGGAACAACTACTTCCATATATTTGCTATCTTCTGCTATTTTAACTTTGCTAACTTCTGCAGGAGACAACGCTGAACAAACAAATTTTGCAATATCTGCATTAAAAGGAATTATGTCTATTCTTTCGCCTTTAAGTTCAGAAACTATGTTCTGTACTCTTGCTCCTCTTACTCCAACGCAAGCTCCAACTGGATCTACGTCCTTGTCCTTGGAAGAAACTGCTATTTTTGCTCTAGAGCCCGCATCACGCGCGGCACTTTTTATTGAAACTATTCCTTCAAAAAC
>CAYVOB010000100.1:0-5959 GCA_964452945.1 uncultured Bdellovibrionales bacterium | reverse complement strand
AAAATCTGAGACTTGGCAAATATTCTCTGCGACGTTTAACAGCGTCGCAGAGTTTTATTTTTAAGAACTATCTTTTTAACTCTTCTGCCTGCATATCCCTGACAGTTACGTCTACAGGCTCTATGAATTTTATTTCCTTATTTGGATTGTCTACTTTTAGTTCTTTGAACCTTCTGCCACTTACAAGGACCCGGTTCTCCAAGGTACCAAGCGCCTTGTTATATCTGTCAACGGAAGTATGCAGGCTGTCTCCAAGGTCCTGAAAATGCTCTGACAACATTGCTAGTCTTTCATAAAGTTCCTTTCCAAGGTCGCTGACTTCCTTTGCATTCTCTTCAAGTGCCTCTTGCTTCCATCCGTATGCAACCGCTTTAAGAAGCGCGATCAATGTTATCGGTGTTGCTATCAATACTTTTTCTTCTATGCTCTGGTCCATAAGAGTAGGGTCACACTTTAATGCCGCACTAAAGAATGATTCTCCCGGCAGGAACAGGACTACAAGTTCCGGTGAGTTCTCAAATTGCTGCCAGTATTCTTTTTTCTTAAGGTCGTCGACCCTGGCCTTTATGTGTTTAACGTGCTGATCCAGTTTAGTGTTCTTTAATTGCTCGTTGTCCGTATTCACCGCTTCAAGGTATGAGTCCACCACGGCCTTTGAGTCTACTACGACCTGTTTGTTGCCTGGGAGCCTCACTACCATGTCAGGGATCAGTCTTCCTTCTGGTGTATTTACAGAGGCTTGCTCGCTAAAATCACAGTATTCCATCATGCCCGCAAGTTCGACCGCACGTCTTAACTGCATCTGCCCCCATGAGCCACTTACCGTAGGCGATTTCAAGGCTCCGGCTAGTCCGCTGGTCTCTTTTTTTAATGAGCTGATAAGCTGGTTGAGGCCTTCGTAGGAGGCAACTCTGTTCTTTTCTATGTTCTGGACCTTATTGTCGAACTCAGTCAATGTTTCTCTTATTGGTTTGACCATGGAGTCTATAGCCTGCTGACGCTTATCAAGATCGCCCTTTGCCTGTTCTGTGTATTTTTCCAATACCGACTTTGCCAGTGTAAGGAAGGATTCGTTATTATTCTTTAGTGACTCAGATGATAACGCCTTGAATGTATCGGTTAGGTTCTCTTTTGATGTTTTGATGGACTCCAACTGAGACTCAAGCGCTGTTATTTTTCCCTTTAAGATGAAATTCTGTTTGCTTATGAAAAAATAGCATACTCCTGCTCCTATAAGAGCACCTAATATGAAAGCGAGGATCGAAATTACTATCATGAAGACCTCCCGGTCACTTTTTGTTATTTATACTCTTTACACTGTGTTACGTCCACAATACTTGCATCGACCTTTTTACCCTTGTAGGCCCTTTGGGCATAGCTAACATAGCACCCTATTTGGGCTTTGTAAGCGGGAAGGTCTTCTGGATCGACCCCTGTCTTGTAGTCCAGAATCCACACATGGTCATCGTATATGTTTATACGGTCTATTCTTCCGGCGATTATCTGGTTCCCATCCTTGAATGCAAAACTGTGTTCACATAGCGCATCTTGGACAGATAGTATCTTTTGTCCGAGCGGAGAATCTGCGAACGAGTCAACGATCGTTGATATGTTCTTTGCAGTCTCTGCGCCTATACGAGTATATATTTTTGCAACCTCATCCTTGTTGCTCCAGTTCTCAAGAATGCTATGGATTATTGTACCAACACCCAGTTCACCGCTTGATGGCTTATATCCCTGTTTTTTGTAGGAATCCCTTATAAAGGAGACAGAATATCTTTTAAGGATGTCGTGTTCACTTTGTTTTACAAGGCTGTTAAGTACGATATTTTTGTCCTCCATCATTACCGCTTTTATCTTTGGAGCGATGACGGATATTTCCTTCGGCAGTTTGTAGTCTTCTTTTTTATCAAAGAATATCTCAGAGAGCCAGTCAACCCATCTTTTGCCTTGTATGCCTTTTGAACCCTTGTCAAAATCGCTGATCATGTATAGCTCGTTTCTTGCCCTTGTCATCGCGACGTAAAGAAGCCGTTTTGATTCTGCAATGGAGGCCTCTTCCTCTGAGCCCTTGATATTCCTATAAAGGACTGTATTGAATTTGGTATTACTTTCCTCGTCGCCAAGCTTTACCGCTACCTCTCCATCCTCGGAGATGACTATAAGGTCCTTTGGCGGTCTTGGTGGGTCTTCAAGACAAGGTATCATTACTACGTTGAACTCCAGTCCCTTTGATGCGTGGACGGTCATTAACTTTATGGTGTTGGTCTTTGTGTTGGGATCATCTTCCTTCATACTGTAAAGGAAATCCAAAAAGTAGTCGATCCCCTCGCCCTCGGACTCAACGTGCATTGCTCCCCTAAGGATAGCTTCCTCTGCACCTGCATCCTGGCCAGTAAATATCAAAGAGGCTGAAGGGATGAACTTTGAAACGCTCAACACCTCTGCGACGAATTCAGTAAAACTCCCACGATCCTTTTTTGTCCTCATCTCCGTTATGAATCTTTTTACCGGATGGTCACCCAACCCTTCATATATGGAGGGTTGCCCCTGTTTCATTCTATATATAGTTGCATCATCTGTGTAGAACGATGGGAGCTTTAGCACTTCGAGCATACAAAGGTCGTCGTACGGGTTCAGTATGACACTAAAAAGGCTCCTTAGGCTGCTAAGAAGGTCGTTCCTGCTTTCTCCGCCATAAACAACGAACGGCAGCCCCTTTTCCCTGAAAAGTTTTTCGAACTCGCCCATGTGTGTGGACGATCTAAAAAGCAGGCAAAAATCGCCGTAGGTCTTTCCCTCTTTAATGCCCTTCATTATTATGTCGGTGCAAATCTTTGCCTCAAGCTCATGGTTAAATACCCTGTGATGTTTGGCTTCAGAAGGTGCCTTAAAGAGCTTAACTATTCCGTCGCTATCAGTCCTGTATGGTTCAAAGGCCAGGTAATCGGCCTCAAAATTCTTTCTTCCGTTACTGCTGTGTGTGTGACTGAATATCTGCGGGAATGCAAGGTTAACGGCGTTGATTATGGCCGGTAGACATCGCCTGTTTGTCTTTAATTCCTTAAGTTGGTCCTTTGGGCATTTTTGCTGGGTGTCCATAAAGACCCTTACGTCAGCATTCCTGAACCTGTAGATGGACTGCTTTGCGTCACCTACTACAAAGATATTCTTTGCTATCTCGAACAGGACGTCCCTTTGCATGGTGTTGGTGTCCTGGAACTCGTCCACGAATATGTAGTTATATTTTTGCCTGTAGAAGTCCCTAACCCTTGAGTTCTCTGTGACAAGCCTGTGCGTGAGTATCTCTATATCGTTGTAGCTAAGTACATCCAGCTCATTCTTTTTTTGTTCGTGTGCCTTGTGTACGTCCAAGAAAAGCTCAAAAAAGAGTTTTCTGTACCTTGCTGCTTGCTTTATGACCCATTCCTCACCGAGCCTTTCATTCTTAACTGCCTTTCTTAGATCATTGAGTTTTCTTAATGCTTCCTTGACCTGATTTTGCTTCTCCTCTGTTTGCCAGTTCGCTGCACTACCTTTTGTTTTCATGTTGTAGTCAATAAGGTTTTTTAGGAGCTCGATGTTATCCTTGAATGTCTTGTACCCTGTAACGATCTTTAGTTTTTGTGCAGTACCTACGGCGGCCGCCCTTAGCTTTTCAAGACTATCGCAGTCGGCTCCCTTAAAGTTGCTAAGAGGCTCTATCATCTCGCTGTTAAGGTCTTTGGGCATAAGCTCATTAAGCCTTTCGTATTCAGCATTGCGTTCCTGTTCCAGAAGCTTGTTGATGTCCGTGTTCAGGTGGTCCTTTATGACAGAATATTTTTTCTCCATCTTTAGGAGCATGTCCATAATCCTGGAAAATCCATATTCTGCAAAGAGCGCCTCGAATTCGCTTGAGTTTATCTTGTTCAGCATTACACCTGCTGCGCTGTCCATAAAAAGTTTTTTATCGTCGAACTCCTCAAGTATCTTGAAGTCGGCCCTTTGGACAAGGTACACAGACTGTTCTTTTAATATGCCTGCAAAGAACCCATGTATGGTGTTTACGTTAAGGTCGCCAAGGTCCTTTACTTTGTTCCTTATGTCGCGTGTTGCGGCACGTGTGAACGTAATAGCTGCGATCTTTTCCGCCGGAGTGCTCTCCAGGGCCTTGCTTATTTCCTGTATAAGGTTATAGGTCTTTCCTGTGCCTGCAGAAGCACTGAGGAGTTTTATTTTTGGACTAAACTGCTCCACAACACCTCCTGTAGCTGCATTTCTCGCACAGGGATGGCTCCATTGGGTTGGGCGTGTAGGTACCGCTAAACAAACCTTCCACTGCTGCGGAACCGAGTATTGAGAATTGTTTTTCTGCCTCTGCAACGGAACCTACGTCCATCCTTGTTCTGTCGAGGTTCTTTATGCTGATGTAATAGGCGCCGTAACCGATGTATTCCGGATACATCTTGGATATCGCCATGATGTAAACAGCAAGCTGGATGTCCTCTCCTTTTTCTATGTCCGTCTTGCTTGGTATTTCTGATGTCTTATAGTCAGCGAGGTAAAGTTTTTTATTCGTCTTATCAAGATCTATCCTGTCTATCTTGCCTGTGAGCGGAAGTCCTTTGGTGAATCCAAGTTCAACCTTGAACTTTAGCTCTGGTGTTTGGAAGATCTCAAGTCCATACTCCTTCATGAACTTATATTCAGAGTCCAGTATCTTTTTTATTATCCCAGCATAGTGTTTAAGGAAAACATTCCTTAACGGGTGCTGATTCAGTCCCTTAAAGTCCTTGCTGTTAAAGAGCTCTTCCAACTCCTTTTCCTCTTCGAGATCAGGGTTTTTTAATTTTTTTGGGAGCATTACCTCTATTGCGGAGTGGAGAAGGTTCCCTGTGTCTATTGGTGTAAGTCCGAATTCCCTGGCTTCCTGTTTCTGTACTTTTAGGAGTCTTTCAACAAGGCATATATATGGGCAGTTCATATATGACTTTATTAGCGAGACGCTGAGCGAGTCATACTTGTGATCCAACTTTAATTCTGTAAGTTCTTTTTTGAGTACTTTGTGTATTACTTTTG
The DNA here is from genome assembly GCA_964452945.1 of uncultured Bdellovibrionales bacterium. Lineage (GTDB taxonomy): Bacteria > Bdellovibrionota > JAFGOL01 > JAFGOL01 > JAFGOL01 > CAYVOB01. The sequence continues at coordinate 898 of CAYVOB010000100.1, read as the reverse complement.
GGGCGGATTTTTCCATTTTTGTGAACCTGGCATGACTTATGATGTCAGCTGCTGGACCTATATTGGTAATGAATGATGCACGCCCATGCCTTACACCGTCTTGGATTATCTTTGATGCTATTACGGAGGATTCCTTGGCGGTAGGGTAAGTAAGACCTTCGCTCCTGAATGCGAGTATGAAGCTATCGTTCATAACCGCATCCTCATGTGGTCTTTGTGCAAAGGCTTCCTGGTTCATGCCGGTGAACCAAACATTATTTGATGTATTTGCAGAGCATAGTTCTGCCTGAGTCACGTTCAGCGGTTTAAAGTTTATTGGCCCTTTTTCTACGTAACCTTCTTCCGCATGGTTATATAGTTTTCTTATGAACTGCTGTGCAGTTATTGTCTTATTCTCCATGTGCTCTGTGACCCTTGCGATAAGGTTTACTACGCTCTTCATTTCCAGCGACTTCTGTACGTCTTCAGGGCATTTTGATATAAAAATATTAATAGCCTTTTCAAAATCTAACGGTATTGCCTTTATTGGTAGTTTTTTAACAACGTCATTGAAAAGATCAAAGATCTCCGCTGGGCCCTTTTCTTTTGCAAGGCTTATCCATGCCTTGTGTCCCCTGGGAAGTGTCAGCTGGTCGTTGGCAACACCTATGAACTTTAATACCTCGTCATGTTGTTTCCAGAACGGCATGTAGTTTAATATTTTGAATACGTCGGTGTAGGTCCAGTCGTTCATGTTAAGGTTCATAAGGGTTGAAATTATGTTGAGTGTTGTGGTCCTGTCCAGCCTCATAGCAGCGCTTATTGCTACCTTATTCTCGCCGAAGTGGTATCGGAGCAGGGAATAGTAGGTTTCTACATCGTTTACAGCATATATTGTTACGCCTTCGTTACTTATTTT
>CAYVOB010000099.1:0-6004 GCA_964452945.1 uncultured Bdellovibrionales bacterium | reverse complement strand
ATGAATGTACAAAAGCCGTCGACCATACAGTGTTTTTCCTGCCCGCGTTTATAGACCTTAGTGTATGTTATAAAACTGGTCCTGCCTGCAAAAACAACTTTGCTCTCAAAACAAATAACATCACCAATACGTGCCGGCCTATAAAAATGTATACCGTGAACTTTCAAGCAGACCAGATGTTCTGGACGGACATAGTCAGTAGCAGAAATAAAACCGGATTCTATGAACCATTCAGCACTACGACCTGCGTATAACGATCCATGATGATTGAGATCTTCTGATTTTATCAATCTTTGAGTAATGAAAACTTTATGTTCTTTTTTATTAGCCATTACCCCACCACCTTATTTTGTTCGTTCAGCCTTATTATATTTGGTTTATGATTTTTTGCATCTTTTTCATCTATATGCGCATAAGAAGCCACTATGATCTTGTCACCTTTTTTTGCAAGATGAGCGGCAGCCCCATTAACAAAAAAGTTACCACTTCCTGCTGGTTCTTTTATTACATAAGTGGAAAACCTTTCTCCATTAGTAACATTATAAACATCTATCCTCTCATTAACATAAAGACCGCAAGATTCTATTAGATCGGCAGGAATACCCAGGCTGCCCTCATAATCGATGTCGGTCCTTGTCACCCTGGCTCCATGGATCTTTGATTTTAACACTTCTACCAACATGTTTATCTCCTTATAGAACAATATTATCTATTAACCTTACACCTTCACAAAATGCTGCCACTGCGACTAGATCACCCTTTTCTGCCAGTGTTTTTGATTTAAGATTATTGTTGTTAACTATTTCAAAATATTGTACAGCCACCTTGGCAGTTAATAACTCTAAAGCTCTACTCTTAAGTGTGACGACATCTCTTTCACCACTGTCGAACAGTTCCTTTACCGCGTTTAGAGATTGGCTTAGAGCTACTGCTCTTGTCCTGTTATCACAACTCAAATAAGAGTTTCTTGAGCTCATTGCAAGACCATCTTTTTCTCTTACAATAGGACAGCCAACTATGCTAATTTTTAGATCAAGGCTCTTTACCATATCTTTTATAAGTAAAAACTGCTGATAATCCTTTGTACCAAAATAGGCAGTAGTCGGCTTACATATATTAAATAGTTTTAATACAACTGTAAGAACACCATCAAAATGACCTGGTCTAAAACGCCCACAAAGTTTAGTGGTTTTTTCTGTCTCAACTACCAATACATTTGAACTACTGGCATCTCCGTACATATCCTTTACGGATGGGGCAAAAACAAGATCACAATATGAGGAGATCTTTTCAACATCGCTATTTAATGTTCTTGGATAATTGTTATAATCCTCATTCGGCCCAAATTGTATTGGATTAACAAATATGCTAACCACAACAAGATCATTCTCTTCCTTGGCCTTTTTTACTAGAGATAAATGACCATCGTGAAGATTGCCCATGGTAGGGACCAATGCGACACTTGCCCCATGAGCCTTTTGCTCAATGATAAACGTTGTAAGCTCAGTTGTGTTTGATACTATTCTCATTCAAGGTCACCCTGTTAGAATTGTTTTCGTACATTACTTTTTCAACTTCATTCAATATCTCGCTGGCTATAATACGCTTGCCAGCTTCCTGGACATATTTTCTGATTCCGTGAACATCCATTATCGCCACCATACTAGACTTTGAACCTATAGCATCAACGGTATTTGCTACAACAAGATCCATTCCTTTTCCTTTCAGTTTTGCAGCAGCATTTGCCTCCATAGAATCACTCTCAAGAGCAAACCCGACCATGAATTGTTTTGTTTTATGTTTTGATAACTCACTAAATACGTCTACCGCAGGCTTTAACTTAACAGTAATCTCCTTGTCTGATTTTTTAATTTTCTTTGGCTGTGGATCGTCATCAAAGTCACAAAGTGCCGCAGCGCTTATGTAAAGATCTGTATCGTTGAATATTGTAGTTACTTCATTCAAGACATCCCGGGTAGTCTCTACGAATATTATAAGATCGGCGTAGTACGCAACCCAAGGAAACCTATCCACCACTTCCTTATTACAGACAAGCGTTACATTGGCTCCTCTTAACCATGTTTGTCTTACAAGCTCAACACCCATAGTTCCACTGGAACTGTTAACTATATAACGAACAGGATCAATATATGCCTTGGTAGAGCCGGCAGTAATGATCACATTTTTTCCGTTCATAGGAGAATCTATTTTGTTCCTTTCCGTCTCTCCTATAACGATCTCATATATGAGTTCTACATCAGGTAATCTTCCTCTACCTGAATCACCACAAGCGAGTTCTCCTTCTTCAGGATCATATACCAAATACCCCCAGCTCCTAAGCTTACTTATATTTTGCTGAACTGATGGATGAGCATACATTGTAGTATTCATTGACGGGAATATGTAACATGGTTTGTCCAGGGCCATTACAACAGTAGTTAAAAGATCATCACAAACACCATTTGCTATTTTTGCTAGAGTATTTGCAGTAGCAGGTGCTATGACCATAACATCCGCCCATTTTGCCAGTGAAACATGCTCAACATCCCTAGTATTTGCAAACAGTTCCGAATAGCACTTGTTCTTGGTCAGGGTTTCCAGTGTAATAGTAGTAACAAATTGTTTTGCATTCTCTGTCACGATGGTCTTAACATCGTGTCCGTCCTTAATGAACAACCTCGCAAGGTCACACACCTTGTATGCAGCAATCCCACCCGATATACCGATCAAGATATTCATTTTGCCCCCCTGTAAATGTTTTTCATCCCTTTAAAGACCAGGTCTTCAACATATTCAAAATCCAAACTTGAATTCTCTTTTAAGAACTTCCCATCCCCACCTGTAGTGAATAGTTTATTGAACTTAACCCCAAGCTGGTTCTCTGCTCCTTTTATTATACCCTCCACCCCTTTGATAAGGCCAATGCATACCCCTGAGTTTATGGCATCTTTGGTATTGTTACCAAAGAACGTTGTAGGTTTTGTAAGTTCTATCTTTGGCAACTGAGCCGTTCTTGTGTTCAATATGTCCGTTTGAAGTCCAAAGCCTGGCATTATCACTCCACCCTCATAAAACGCCTTCTCGTTCTTTAATGACACAAAAAGTACTACAACTGCCGTACCAGCCGCCACCACACAAAATGGTGGCTTTGATATGGTCAACGCTCCTTCTGCAGCAAGCAGAAGGTCTGTACCGACTCCGATAATATGATCATGTTCAAAGGAAAATTTAGTTTCTCTGTTAACTATCACAAATCTCTTGTTAGCTTTTTTTAGGGAACTCACTGTCTCCTTCAACAACTTTGGAACAACGCTGGAGACAACAAAGTCGTCATAAGCGAAAAAGTCACAAATATTGAACTGGGCAGTCTTGACCGTTTGGTCAAGTATCTTTACGTTGGTATTACCTATGTCAATAAAGGTTGCCACTATTCACCTCTTTGACAAACTCATTCAGGGCTTGTTTTATTTCATTACTAAGATCTAGTTTGGGTCTAACAAAAGACGGCACCTTTCCATTCGTAAGACCTATAAGATCATTTATCACCAAAACCTGTCCATCAGTAAATTGGCCTGAGCCTATTCCTATTGTTGGAACAGGAACATTTTCTGTTATTTTTTTTGCGAGCTCCTCATTAACACATTCAAGAACTATAGCAAAAACGCCGGATTCAACCAAAGCCTGCGCATCGTTCATTATGTGTTCTGCAGACTCTTTTGTATTACCCTGCATTTTATATCCTCCAAGCTGAAGATAACTTTGTGGGGTAAGACCTAAGTGACCCATTACCGGAACACCAGCATGTTTTAATTCTTTTATAAGCTTAATAAAATGTTTTCCGCCTTCTATTTTAACGCCGTGTGCACCAGTATCCTGCATAACTCTAACAACATTCTCTAAGGATCTTTCAAACCCCATCGAAACACTCATAAAAGGCATATCAACTATGACCATTTTGTCAGGTGCCCCTCTAACAACAGAGGCGGCATGAGAGATCATATCATTTATGGTCACCGCTATAGTATCCTTGTGCCCAAGCATTACGTTACCAAGTGAATCGCCAACGAGTATTATATCAACATCGGAACCATTAACCACACCGGCCATTGAATAATCATATGCAGTTATCATGGATAGTTTTTTCTTACCTTTGTACGATGTGATATTAGAAGGATATCTCATCTTACAGCCTCCTTTAGAGCCGAATCAAAATTCGATGCTTTCTTTTTTATATATTTTAGAATGTCCTCTCTTTTAGTTCTATTGAAGTAACTAATAAACTTTCTGTTATCTATATCAGCAAAAGATCTCTTAAAAACATCTTTTAATGAACTGCCGTTCTCTATGTCGCCAAAGACCTTATAACCACCGCTTGCGGCCACGGGGCTAATTGCCTGGTACATGCCTGCTATGCCTTTTTCTTTAACTACTTCCAGGATATATGAAAGTTCGAATAAACATTCTTGTACGGCGATCTCTTCACTGATCCCCTTGGCTCTCAACAGTTCAAAAGCTTCTATGATCAAAGAAGGAACTCCTCCGCACATTATTACCTGCTCTGTAAAAAGATCAGAGATCGTTTCTTCCTCAAATGTTGACTTTATCAACGGGGCAAAACCAAGTTTTTCTGAAAGCCCTTTCACCAATTCAAGTTCTTGATCACCGTTGACGCTATATACTGCAGGCACTGTTTTGTTATCCAAATAACTATTTCTTATTAGTTTAGCTATAGACTTTGGTGCCAACAATATTTTTCTTGCTTTGGTCTTTATATTATCAAAGGCAACGCTAAAACCATGTGCAAATATAAAAGAATAAGATTCATCTATTAAATGTTCATACTCTTTAAAGAAGTTTTTATGTTCTTCGTCAGGAATGATAAGACAAAATACACTGTTCTTTGGAGCCTGCTTTAAACCTTGTTCGATGCTCATCACTTCAAACCCATTGTTAACAGCAGTCTTAATAGATTGGCTTTTGGGTCTTAGAAGAATATTAACAAAGGCGCCTGAGTCTTTAAGATTTTTAGCCCAAACGGCACCTTGATTACCGTACCCGATTATATTAACAACAATTTTTTTATAATCACCACTGGACGGTTTTTTAAAGTCCTTTGTTTTTTTTATCTCTATTATTTTTTCCAGTGCATCCTTACTCCATACTCTCCAACCCCTGCCATCCCTCATTGGTGGGGGTATAAGACTTTCCTCTTCCCACCTTATAAGGGTGTTTTTGGACACACCTACAAGTCGGGCTAGTTCGTTGGTTTTGTAGTAAGGACCTGACATACTATGCACCTCACTAGGGTTTTTGTATTTGTAGGTATACCTAACTATACCCACGCCAGGTGGGTGTCAATTAGTTTTTTATAATTTATTCCTTATGCTGGCAGAAGAAAAACCCTTTGAATTCATTATGTTTTCAAAGAGTTCTAGCTGGGTTTTATCATATGTTGGAACATCATACACCGGATCCCCAAGACTCTTGTTAAGATAGCACTGTTGCAAAAAGATCCTGTCTTTTACATTCAACATGGGAAGCAATTCCGCCACACTTTCAGAATCTATAAAATCCGGAAAGCAGGTCATCCTCAACTCATAACCGATATTGGAAGAACTTATAATTTTATAAGTCCTATAAATAAGTTCTCCATCAACTCCAAGATACTCTTTATACCTACTGAAAGAAGTTTTTATATCCAGAGCAATGTAATCTACTAGTCTTTGGTCTACGGCATTTTTAATTACATCTGGAAAAGAACCATTAGTATCCAGCTTTATCAGTAAATTATATTTTTTCTTTATGATCTTACAAAAATCTAAAAGGTCTGGTTGAAGAGTTGGCTCACCGCCACTCAAAGATATCGCATCAATAAAGTCCTTTCTTTCATCAAAAAAATCAAATACCTCATTGATGTCCATTGGCGTTGTTGTATCCGCAAAATCAAACGATATTTGTTTGTTGTGACAGTAAGGGCACTTCATGTTGCAACCAAGAGTGAACA
>CAYVOB010000098.1:0-6081 GCA_964452945.1 uncultured Bdellovibrionales bacterium | reverse complement strand
CCTTTTGATTGTGAATTCTGTGACATAGTTGTGTTCAATGGAAGGGTTCCCAGAGCAAAGACCCCGGAGCGAATGGTAGCAGAGCTTGAAGATCTGTACAATGCAGGATGGAGAGGGCGTGTTTTTATCGTAGATGATAATTTTATAGGCAACAAACCAAAAGCGCTAAAAACCCTTGATCTGATCATAGAGTGGCAGAAGAAGCTGAACAGTCCTTTTGCATTTGCATGTCAGGCGAGTATTGATCTTGCCGATAGTCCTGAACTATTACAAAAAATGAGAGAGTCCAATTTTTACCAGGTATTCGTGGGCATAGAGACCCCAAGCTTAGAGAGTTTGACTGAATGTGGTAAAAAACAGAACCTCAAAGTTGATCTAAAAAAATCCATAAATACTCTGAATGCCAACGGTATGCAGGTCATGGCCGGATTCATCGTCGGCTTTGACAGCGATCCGGAAGATATTTTTAATATGCAAATAGATTTTATACAGAAGTCCGGTATTCCTGCCGCCATGGTCGCGACCCTTGGAGCACCTCCGGGTACAAGGCTGTGGCATAGACTAAAGAGTGAGAATAGGCTTTTGCCTGACTATTCCGGTGATAATATTATAGACGGTAAAACTAATATCGTACCGCTTATAGGTATTGATAACCTCAGCGCCGGATACAAAAAGATACTCTTAGATATCTATTCAAAGGAAAATTATTATAAAAGGATTAATACCTTCTTAAAACATTATAAGCCATCTGTGGTTAACAGGGTAGGTCGTCACGACGTAAGCACCCTTGCCAAAACTTTCTGGAGGATCGGGCTTATGCCAAGCGGTGAGAGACGCCTTTTTTGGAAATTAATGATAAGGACACTGTTTACAAATACAAGAGCTCTTCCGGAAGCTGTTGCCTATACAATATATGGAAGACACTTCCAGGCTATTGTTAAGAATGTTAGATTGTAGTTGAGACTATTGTCATTCTATTTCAAAATGTTTGCAAAAAGAGAATCGTGGACCGTATTTTACATGCTTAGGTCCAAAGTCCAATATGTAGAAAAGGTAATGTTGGTCGACGGGATATTCGAATGAGCATTTTAAAGCAGGTTCATCAAAGTGGACGCAGTCAGAGCATTTATATTTGAGAACATACTCCTCCGCTTCCTTTTTGAACTCTTCGGAAAAAGGGAAATCCATTTTTATAACTGGTTAGATCTTTGAATAGTATTCGTAATTCTTGTAAACGCCCTTACTGTACTTGATCCTGTTTCCACATGCTGGACATACAAGATACATTCCGCTTGCCGCTCCCTTTACCTTTACGAACTCCATATCTTTGCCGCAGTTTGTTGCAGGGCACTTTACTGTGAGTTTTCCTCTGTTGACGTTTTCTGCTGTGTTGTTACCTTTTGCCATTGCTTTGGACCTCCAAAAATTTCCAGGGCATATTACCAGAGCAGTATATGTGTTGTCAAATCATTTACAGGGGCCAATACAGGCCCCATGTCATTTGTGCTTGCGCAAATTTATCATGGATACTATTATCCGTTCCCTGGAGGTTCAATTTAATGGCTCATCCTTTTAAAGCATACGATGTTCGCGGTATTTACGGTAAAGATGTTAACGAAGAACTGGCATATAATATAGGTCTGGCCTTTGTTAGTTATTTAAAGGCAAAGACCGTCGCTGTGGGCAGGGATATGAGGAAGTCTTCCGATCCTTTGTCCAAAAGCCTTATAGAAGGGCTTACCGATGCTGGTGCGGATGTTATGGATATAGGTCTTGCAAGCACGGATATGTTGTACTTTGCATCCATAGACCTTAGTACTGATGGTGCAATAATGGTTACAGCGTCTCACAATCCTAAGGAATATAACGGACTTAAGTTCACAAGAAAGAATGCCGTGCCTATAGGTATAGAAAGCGGTCTTGCCGACATAGAGGCTCTTGTTAGGGCGGCAAAACTTACAAAGGCTGGTACAAAAGGAAAATACAAAAAGGTGGAGCTATTGGACAAGTTCATAGGCTTTATGCATTCATTCGTAAAACCGAGTGACTTGAAAGCGCTCTCTGTGGTCATAGATGCAGGTAACGGCATGGGTGGTCTTGTAATGCCAAAATTGCTTAAAGGTTCGCCATTAAAGATAACACCGATGTTCTATGAGCTTGATGGTAGTTTTCCTAATCATGAGGCGAACCCTTTGGAGGAACAGAACAGGGTCGATCTTGAGGCAAAGGTCAAGGAGCTTGGAGCGGATCTTGGCGTTGGGCTTGATGGCGACGCTGATAGGGCTTTCTTTGTAGACGGGAAAGGGCGTTTTTGTAGTGGTGATTTTATACTTGGGCTGCTTGCAAAAGAGGTATTAAAGCAACATCCCGGGAGCATGATAGCATACGATGTCAGGTGTTCCAGGTTCGTAACGGATACAGTTCATGAACTAGGTGGCAAGACAATAATGGGTAAAGTTGGACATGCTTATGCAAAACTTTTGATGAGGGAAGTTGGTGCAGAATTCGGTGGTGAAGTTAGCGGGCATTATTATTTCAAATACAAAGATGCATATTTTGATTCTGGGAACCTAACGACCCTGATGCTCTTGAAGGTCTTGAGCGATCAGAACATAAGTTTGGAAAAAGCCCTGGAAGCTACAAATGGATATTACATTAGCGGAGAGATAAATTCAAAGGTACAGGACCCAGATACAAAAATGAATGAGGTCTTGGAAAAGTATAAGGGTAAGGTCGAGCAGGTCTTGAACGTAGACGGTCTAAGTTTGATCTCAAAGGACTGGTGGGCTAACATCAGAAAAAGCAACACAGAACCTTTATTGAGGCTGAACTGCGAGGCTTATACAAGGTCTGATATGGAAAAGCTTAGGGACGATATTTTATCCATTATAAGGTCTTAATATTAAAGTTTAGTATTACGGTTTTTGTATCTCTTTTCTTATGCCGAGAATAAAAGAGAATGCCAAGAATGCCAATCCGCCAGCAGCGACTGCAATAACAAGGAATAGTGTGTCATGAAAGAAGACTCCCTGCATACTCCAGTCCCTAGAGGCTACAACTGCATGTGCGCCAAAAAACGTTGCTGTGGTTATTATGGCCATTTTGATCATGAATATGAGCGATACTGGTCTTAGTCCTGAATGTTTGTGTGCGAAGTAGGTCAATAACATGGTGGCGTTCAGCATGCTTGCGGCAGATACAGCAAATGAGATACCCCTGATACCAAAGTATCTTACTGTTGAGAAACATATGATAAGGTTTATCACTAACCCCATCAGCGAGAAAATTGCAGGCCTTAATGAATCTTTCATGGAATAGTAGAGAGGTACCGTTATTCTTATTATCCCTGAGGGATATAAAGACAACATGAGGTAGAACAAGGAGCCTGCCGTGCTTACCGTATCAGCCCAAAGGAAGTGCCCATGCTTAAAGCCTACCTTGACCAAAGGTAAAGATATGGCCATTAACCCCGCTGTTGCAGGAAGCATAAACAGGGTGCATATTTTAAAGGCATATGAGTAATTGCTCTTGAGCTTTGGCATGTCGTCAGATGAGCGCGAGAGCACGGGCAATATTGCGGTACCAAGAGCGACGGCAAAAACACCTATAGGGAATTGTACAAGTCTATCGGACCAAAAAAAATGACTGATAGCACCTGGCCCAACTATCGATGCAAAATAAGTGTTCATTACCACCGTTATTGGTACTACGGAGATACTAAGTAGCGACGGTGCAAATAGTTTCCAGGTCTTTATCAGTTCTTTTACCTCGAACTTAAATGTAATATGAGGCATGAAGTCATATTTTTTAAGGTATGGGATATGTACCAGGAGCTGTAGGGTCCCACCGACGATAACGGCATACGCAATAGCCTTTACCCTTGGCTCGAACATATAACTTGTGTATGCAAAATATATCAACGAAAGGTTAAGGAATACTGGATGGATCGACGACGCAAAAAAATGGCCGATACTGTTAAGGGATCCCATGCAAAAGGCCGTCAACCCTATGAGCAATATGTACGGGAACATGATCCTTGTAAGCTCTACTGTTGTCTCAAGTTTGCCTGGCACCTTGTCAAAATCCGATACTATCAACTTTACTATTTCAGGAGCAAAGATGACACCAACAAGACTTACAGCGAGCAACACCATAAGGAACGCTGTAAAGATCGAACTTCCAACCCTTTTTGCCTTTTCTTTATCTTCTTTTAGGGCATCTGTTAGTACAGGGACTACAGCCATGTTGGTTGTGCCTTCAGCAAGTAAGCCCCTAAAAAGGTTCGGTATTCTGAAGGCTACTACCCATATGTCGTTCTCGCTGCTGGTAAAAAAAGCAGCAGCGGTGACGTCCCTTATGAGACCGGTAACCCTGCTTAGGATGGTACCTGAACTGAATATTAACATGGCCCTTTTTATTGATCCTCTATCCGACATAACATTAGGATAAGCAAAGTTTATATTATTGTAAAAGGCTTTTAGGTGACTTTTTGAGCACCTTAAGGTGCATTAACCTTAAAATTGCAGTACAGGTCGCTTTTAAGCCAGCTAGTATTACAATAATTATGCACCCCAAAGTACACGAGTACTTTTTAGAACGATGGTTGTTGATTGTAACTATTTGGTATTTATGGTTTTGTTCGGTGGCACAAAGTTTGCATATAACAGTAACGGTTAGTGATAATGTCTGACCAAATTTATAGGAGATCCAATAGTATGAACTTAAAGTACACATTGATGAACAAGGCGATCCTTACCACGGCTAATGTAGTTAGCACACTTCCAGATTCAATCCTTGAAAAAATGACCAAGAACCAGTTGAAACTCATAAAGTTCCCTGAGGGCAGGGATTTTATTCTTAGCGTAATGAGGATGTTGAAGCACAGATGGAGAAAACTATCTCCGAATGTTAGGAAGAAAATGGTAGAGAACCTTGTAGGCAACTATTTTATAAATGCAAGGGAGAGAAGGTACAAGATGGAAGAAGAGAACGGTTGTTCACCGGTGCTGTTCGTGATCTCCCCAACAATGAGATGCAATCTAAAATGCGTTGGTTGCTACAGTGCGAATTATGACAGGACCGATGCTCTTGATTTTGCAACTCTTGACAGGATCATGCGCGAAGCAAAGGAAATGGGTATTTATTACGTCGTAGTTTCAGGTGGAGAGCCATATGCCAGGGAAGATCTTTTGACACTGTTCGAAAAGCACAACGACATGGTGTTCATGACCTATACCAACGGAACACTCATTCATACAAAAAAACTTGCTCCAAAGCTCGCTAAACTTGGTAACGTAGTCCCATGTATATCCATTGAGGGTTACGAGGAAGAGACGGACAAGAGGCGTGGAAAGGGTACATATCAAAAGATAATGAGCGCTATGGATGAATTGAGGGAGAACGGTGTTTTCTTTGGATACTCTGTTACACCTACAAAGTTCAATAACGAGCTTCTTGTATCAGATGAGTTCGTTGATATGATGGTCAAGAAGGGAGCAAGCATAGGCTGGTACTTTAACTACATGCCTGTAGGTAGAGAACCAGATACAGACCTTATGACCACTCCTGCTCAAAGAGCTTTCAGGTGGAAGAGAATGAACGAGATAAGGAACACCAAGGACATAAGCGTCTGCGATTTTTGGAATGACGGTATATTGAGTGGCGGATGCATTGCTGGTGGCAGATCATATTTCCACATAAATGCAGCTGGTGACGTTGAACCATGTGTTTTCTCGCAGTTCTCTGTAGATAATATATTGAATACTTCGCTCAAGGATGCAGTAATGTCTGACTTTTTTAGGGCGATCAGGAGCCGTCACGGAGAGATGAACAATCCTCTACGTCCTTGCATGGTAATAGATAGACCTCAGGTATTAAGGGACCATGTTAAGAGATTTGGCGCGAAGGCTTCACAGCCAGGTGGAGAGTCCCTGCTGTCAGGAAAACTAGCTGCTGAAGTAGATAAAATAGCCACAGAGTGGAAGAGTTACGCCGACAAGATATGGGCAGAGAACTATGGTGGTCTTCCAGAGGTTGATACTGATCACCACATAGGGACGAACCATCTGACCTATGTTGGCA
>CAYVOB010000097.1:0-6134 GCA_964452945.1 uncultured Bdellovibrionales bacterium | reverse complement strand
AACAGAGAGCAAGCAGAGCGGTTGGATACCTAGAGGACCAAAGAGATTAAGGAACTTTATGGTTGAATGCATGCAGACAAAACAGAACATAATAACCAACCTGTTCGTCTTAGACGCACCAGAAGAAGTATGGGAGAATCCTACGCTGGACAAGTTGTACCAAGGAACAAGGAAAATGTTCGATATATCTTCAAGGTTCAAGGCTCTTGATTACAAACTAAAGCTGATACAAGAAAACTTAACGATGATCCTTAATCTGGTATCTTCCAGAAGTGGTTTTTGGCTGGAACTCATTATTGTGATACTCATATTAACAGAGATCGTGATGGCTGTGCTCAAAGTCGCTTAAGCAAGATATGGTTTATTAGCATTTTATCCCTAAGAAAGATCCTTTCGAACGGTGTAATATACTCGTTGATATCCCTTAGTGTGTTATGGTAATCCCTAGACAGTTCCTGGGCATCCAATACCTTTCTTACATCATCATCGTATAAGACTTGCAGCATATGCATAAAATAATCATCATTATCGGTCCTGATCTTAAAAGTCCCCCCACTTGCTATCTTGGATGCAAGAGCCAGAACGTATTGCTTTTGTATCAAGCGGTTCTTTTTTTGCTGTGTTTTTGGCCACGGATCAGGGAAGAGTATTATTACACTTAGGAGGGAGGCCTCCTCAAAGAGCAAGGGTATCTTTTCTGCGTCCATACTGGCGACCACACAGTTCTTAAGCCTAGCTTTACTTATCTTCAAGGCAGTTCTATGCACTTCTTTGAATTGAAGTTCAAAACCTATATAAAAATTCTGAGGAGCCTTTAAAGCAAGGTCCGTTAGATATTCACCATTACCGCAACCTATGTCTAGAATGATCGGAGATGAAATTTTGGGAATAAGGGACTTTAGGGAATCTTCGTCAAAAACTATCCCGGTAAACTCCTTAACCTTTTGGATATAAGGGTTTGTAAAACGTTTATTTCTCGATCTGTCTGTCAAGCCACGCCTTGAACTTATTGAATTCTTTGTAAGGTCCTATCAAACTTCTAAGGACTTCCAGACTGACCGGAACCTCGTTCTTGTTCTTGTCGCCATCCCAGTACTTAAACTTACTAACACCCATGAATACCGACCTGCACCAGCTATCCAATGCCTCTAAAAGCCATGGTGGAAGGTTGGACTTTCTGACTTCGTGGAGATAATCCTGGAGTTCCTCTCTAACATCAGCAATTTTCATCGTCGCTCCTCTTTGATAAGTTGTTATTGTATTTTTTTTATAATCCATATAGGCTAAAAAGTAAATGCGATACTTAGATCCTTTGTTTTGTCTATATAGCTTGATAATAAAGGCTTTGTCCAACATCTACATCCCAAGAGCATTCAGAAGAAGTCTTTATAGGACATTCGGGAGTTTATTCCTTGGGATGGACGATAACGATATCAAAGAATGTCTGCCTGATCTTCAAGGGTTCAATAGTATTGGAGAGTTCTTTTCCAGACCATTAAGGCCAGGCTTAAGGCCTGTAGGTGACGGTAAGCTCATATTTCCTTGTGATGGGACCATACTAGAATCAGGCAGAGTATTAGCTGGTACCATAGTGAGCGTAAAAGGAACTACTTACAGCGTGCATGAATTACTGGAGCATGAAGTCCCGTTATCTATCTTAAACAACTTAAACCATGTTAATATCTATCTTTCACCGAGGAACTACCACAGATTCCACATCCCCTGTGCTGGAAAAATAATGTACATACAACACATCCCTGGTTGCTGTCTGCCGGTGAATAAACTTGGAAGATGCGAGAAGAAACTTTATGCTCTGAATGAAAGGGTAATAGTGCAGATATCAAACCCTGAGTTTGTTGTTTACCTTGCGATAGTCGGAGCTGCTGCAGTAAGAGGAATAAAAATATTCAAAGCTGTTGGCGATACTGTTTCTAAGGGAGATTTACTTGGAATGTTCGAACTTGGCTCTTCAATAGTTGTGTTAACAGACATAGATGTTGGGGCTGTTACAGCCGATCACTCAATAATAGCCTGTTCTAATATGTAATGAGTAGGCTGATTAAGATCGTCATATTCAAAGTACACAGTCCACTCTTTTTGATCTTTTTTATCAAGCGGAACACCTTTAATGCTCTTGGTCCTGCGCACTACCACATAAGAGTCAGCATTTTTGCCGAGCTCATCCGTTACATACCATCCTTTGCCGAGTTTCTTTTGAGATAGATCGATCCAGTCATCAATTGCAGGTACTATCATCCTAGAGCCTTTTTTGAGAGAGGGGATCTCCAACATTTTTACAGTACAGGTGTTCGATACCGAGCTCGTATACTCACTTGAGAGTGAATTAACAGTACCCTCAACCAGTTTATATTTGGTCGGAGCACTAATATCATTTAAAACTATAGTCCAGACCTTCTTATCTGGCTCAGGGAGTTCTATACCTTTTACATTTTTACTTCTTGTAACAAAAGCGTTTTTATTAGCGCTCGCCGGTGTCAACACATCTGTTCCATACCATCCCTTACCAAGCTTCATTTGGGCAAGATCAGGTTTACCGCCTATAAAAGGAAGGATTATCCTAGAGCCACCTTTTTCAGAAGATATTTCTTCTACAGTAACTTCACAACCACTGGCCATGGCAAGATCAAGCGAGGCAGATATCTCCTTGTTCTGTGGATCCAAAACAAGTGCTTTTTTGAGATCAGATATCGCACTTGAATATTGTTTGAGTTCGTACTTAGCAAGTCCTCTTTTATAAAAAGACTCTGATAACTTATATCCGGCCTCAATAATCAGATCAAGGTCCTCAATCGATCTCCAATAATTTTTCAATTCATAGTTGGCGAATGCTCTGCAATAACGCCCAAATCTACTATCATACAGTGCAAGTGAAAGATCAAAAGATGATACTGAATCAGCATAATTCTTTTCACTATATTGTTCCATACCTCTTCGCAAATAAGCGTCAGCGTAAAAATAATCTGTTCCAAGTTCTTCTTCAAAGCATGAAGTTTCATATCCCTTACTGATCTCTTCCCTGGACTGTGTGCCACTTGTTGTTTCCCAATTAATATAACTACCATCGTCCAGCTTCCATCTTAGTAACGCATGTTGCGGACAATATAATAATACTACAGAGAGATCCTCTTTTGTTTCCCTTTCTATAAGTTCAATGATCTGCATATATACAAAAGTAGACGTGTCACAATCAAAGGAATATTTAGTAGTAATTGGGTCAGGTTCAAGAGCTTTATTTAAAGTAAAGACATCTGTACCGTTAAAGTTGACTTTATCGTCAGTAAATACCTTAGAAGCAATATGATTAAGGATCTTAACTACAGAATCTTTAGACTTATCTTTTTGATATGTGGACACAGCATCCATTAGGGTGGTCCCTTCAAATACCGGTGCGATCAACCCATCCAGGTCAGCTTTTCTGGCCTCATATACCTCATTAAAAACATCCACGGAACCGCCTGTTTGGATAGACAGAAGTTCTTCAATAATTGTATGCTCTTCTTGTGCACACAGAGTTCTTGCACAAATAAAGGCTAAAAATATAAATAAGGGCGTTAGTATCCTCTTCATACAATATATTTATAAGCAAATAGCATGCCTATAAAAATAATAATAATTTCAGTATGTTATTGGCCTATGACTACTATGGAGCGTCAATAAAAGAGACAGCTGTAAAAAGCCCTATTTACCTTTCTCCTTTTCCAAAAGGTCCTGTAGTTCAGCCCTGTCTTCTTCCGGTATATCCACCGCATCAGACTTTGGCTGTTTTACTTTTTTATGTTCTTGAACTTCTTTCTTAACCGGCGATACAACCTTTTCCTGCTTTTTTATCGGTTTTAAAGCATCTGTTGGAGGGACTTCCTCTTCGGCCACTTCAGCAGTAGAGGTCAACGACTTAATATATTCCATGACGTAGGTCTTTAATTTTCTGCCCTTATACTCTGCCTGCAGAATCAAAACTACGACTATTGCTACCAAAACTAATTTAAATAAAAAGCCAAGTACCCTCATCAGTTCATCCCCCTTTAAGTTCGTCCAGGACCAGTTTGGAAACAGCCTTTAATGCATCAAAAACCCCTTCACCTTTGGGAGCAACGGTTTCAAAATCAGGCCTGGAGTGTATATTCAGAGCAGCTTTTAACTCTTCACGGCTCATTACACCGTGCAGATCCATTTTGTTGTACATAAAGACCATCGGTATGGTCTTTATATCATAACCATAATCTTCAAGGTGCTCCCCCAGTTTTTGTAACGATTTTTTATTAGCATCAAGTCTTTCTCTTTGAGCATCAGCTACAAAGATAATACCATCAAGACCTTTAAGGATGAACTTCCTGCATGACTCAAAGAGGACTTGGCCTGGTACTGTATAAAGGTGGAACCTCGTCCTAAAGCCGTTTATTTCCCCAAGCTCCAGGGGTAAAAAATCAAAGAACACAGTCCTTTTGTCATCACCCTCAACAGCTATAAGCTTTCCTTTGATCGCCGGATCAGACACTTCATATATATATTTTAAAGATGCTGTTTTACCGCTAAGCCCGGGGCCATAATAAACTATCTTGCAATTAATCTCTTTCGAAGAATAATTTATAAAAGACATCTTACACGTCCTTGAACAATGACCTTATCTTTTCCGAGAACAACTTAAGGTCGGGTCCTATATGCAATAAATCCACTTGTTTTGGGTAAAAGACAACTAGAAAAAAGTTCTCATGCACCTTTGCCATGGCAAACCCGCCATTACTGCCTTTTGTCAGCATAAAAAAACCCTCATCAGCCAAGCCGGTAAAGAATTTAAGCACCTGTTGGGTATTAGAACAGGTCTTCCTCAAGATCTCAGAAGCAGCCTTGATATCAATATCGCCGCATTCAGCAGCCACAGAACCAAGATTATCCATTATTGCAAGTCCGGAAGCGTGAGTAGACATATAGAGGTTCTCTATCAAAAAAGTTAACTTATCAGACAGGGGATTCAACATATTACATCCTGCCTTTCCTCCAAAGCCCTGCACAAAGTGGTATCGTCGACGTAATCTATACTGGCTCCGGCGGGAACACCCCTTGCAAGACGTGACACCCTAACATCAAGCCCGCCAAGAAGTTTTGCTATATAAAGAGTTGTTGCATCACCTTCGACGCTGGAATTCAAAGCTATTACCACTTCTTGTGGTCTCTCCTTTTTGATCCTTTCTATGAGTTCCTTCAATTTTATATCATCAGGACCTACTCCATCCAAAGGCGAAACAACCCCGTTCAGGACATGGTATCTGCCATTAAAATCTCCTCTCTCTATCACGAACACATCCTGAGGACGTTCAACCACACAAAGTGAATTGTGATCCCTGTTCTCATCTGCACACACATCGCACTCATCTGAGTTCAAAGCGTAGCCAAAGCACTTGGGACAGATAGTTACTTCCCTGTGTACAGCTTTTATGGCTTCGGACAGATCGTTAACGGAATCTTCTCCCATTTTAACGACGTAATAGGCAAGACGTGTGGCTGTTTTTATCCCCATGCCTGGGAGTTTACTAAACTCTCTTGTCAGTCTCTCTATTGGTTTGAGGCTGTATGCCATTCAGTGTCTCCTCGGGAACTAACTCTATAATACTAAAAAAGATTCACCTTTTCAATCTTTGCACCAAGTATCTTTTGGGCCTCTACTACAGCCTCTTTCTCCATCAGGTCCCTCTTTCTTGCATCATTATTAGAGACCCTCTGCATTACAATGCTGTTAACTATCTCTATCCTGTAAAGGCTACCGTAAAGTTCGTAAACGGTCTCTTCTACCCTTCTGAAAAAATCCTGGTTAAGGCCCACAAGTTCCGGGGTGTTCGAGTAATCCAACAGAATGGTCTTACCCTGTTTTAGTCCGGAGAACTTTGCCTTGGAAAGGATCTCCGATATGTTCTGATCATTCTTGGCTATTTTGACAAGGAGTTCATCCCAATCAAACGGTTTCACGTTTTTTTTTTCAGTATTGCCTGTAGGAGCAGCGGTCAATTTTTGAGCAGGAGCGTTCTTGAGACTATTTATAAGATCGTTAAGAGAAGTATTGGATGGTTTTGCACACATGGACATAAGTGAAACATCAAAAATTATCCATGGATATGGAG
>CAYVOB010000096.1:0-6171 GCA_964452945.1 uncultured Bdellovibrionales bacterium | reverse complement strand
TAACACAGCGCTTCACTACGCCACAGACATCTATTATACGGAAAATGCCACCGACTACACGGGCCAGAGTCAAAGCAACGTCGCAGTAAATATTGACAACATAGTCAACCCCAGAAATAACACCAGTCAAAGCGACGAAGTTTTACTCTCCGAGACCTCAAAGATAATTGATCTACTCTTGGGACAAAGCGACATTGATGTTAGCATCCTTAACAATAATGGGGTGCGGGCCATAGATAATGCACTAAAGTCCTCTGCACTTGTTCCGGGACTTTTTGAGGAGACAAGGTTTGATAATCTAATTTCTGGATCTAACGACGCTAAGGCCATTGCAGATATTGTTGCCCTCCTCTACAAACAAGGACCTTTAAGTAGAGTGAGTAAGCAGTCCTTGAACTGGTTACTTTCATTACCCAATGTACAAATAGACTACCAATTCACTTATGATAAAAGCACCATGCTCCACAAGGTGGCTGCAGCCGGAGATCATGAAGCAGTGAGTGTTTTCAAGGAAAAAGGAGCGAACCCCCATATTAGAAATAGTTCTTGGGATACACCGTTGGATCTGGCAAAAAAAGCTATTGTCGAGACTTATGATCTTGGACAAAAATACTCATATTGCATCACTATCGATGTTTTGAATGAAATGAGAGAGAATTACATAAGCCCGGCAGAACTAAAAGGTGCGGAAGATATACTTTTAAGTAAGGATGCCCCCCTTGAGGACGGAGTGGATGAGACCTTATCCTTAGTGTACAGATATTTCCTTAATGCAGAAAGAATCGGAGACCTTAACAAAGCGAAGGTAGCAGCCCTATACCTACGCCTACAGGCAGGAAAACTTAGCCCTCTGCAACAAAAGAAAATATATGAGTTTAACACTACTGGTATCTCTTATGTAGAAACACCTCAATCCTTTAATATTAAACTGTTCAGGCTCTTGGCTAAATACTATATCAACACAGACGCTGATCTGCCTACAAACCAGCTTGCATATCTGGTAATAAAAAAACTGGTCAATGAGCTCAATGCATCTGCGGCTGCAGATGGAGCAAGAGTTAGAAGAATATTTAATAAAGAAACATTAGACTTGTTGTATGGTGACAGTAGCCTTGCCTCATACCTTAAACAGAGAGCTAGAGGATTTACAGAGCAAAGCGATACCAGGACTGCATCTTATGCAGCAATGAAGATACTAAATGAAGTAACAAAGGCCTTTGCTCCCAAATATATAGCTATTAGCTCAAAGTTCAGTTTAAATATAGGTACCATAGATATCATGGTAGACAGAGAGAGAAAGATAGATCCTAAATTGGAGGAAATCTGTTCAAAAGTAGAAAAAGGTAATTTAGATGTCATTAAAGAAGAACTCAAAAAACTAGAAAAGGTCCTATGAGCAAAATAGGCACCAATTTAAGCTTATATCGACTTTTTTTCGCTAAATGTGAGCCTATAGTTATAGCCAGCGGAACATTCATACGCGAAACATATCTAGTCATTCTAAAACATGAACAGCTCTTCGGCCTGGGTGCTGCAAATCCTTTTAAACTTATTACTGGCGATACTCCAAAAGATGTCATACGTGATGCAAAAAAATTACGGAAATTACCTCTTGATCCACATAAGGATGGCTTAAAAAAGCTTCACTTACTCATGGACAAAAAAAAGATCAAGAGCATGACCTTAAGGGCTGCAGTGGATGTGGCATACCACGATCTTGTCAGTCAGATAAAAGGTATTCCAGTATATAGGTTATATGCAAAAAAACTGACTTATGTTGATAACTCCATCACAGTGTTCCTGAAAGACTCAATAAAACATACTCAGGAAGAGGCTGTTAAGATCTATAAGGCTTTTCCCGAGCTAAAGGTATTAAAGATAAAGTTAAGTGGCAAAAAGGACCTAGAAAGGGTCACAGCGATAAAAAAAGTCTCTCCAAAGAATATAAAGTTCGTTCTGGATGCCAACCAGGCATACAAGGATCCTATAGTCGCTGTTAAAGAGCTGAGCAAGATGGGAAAGATCCTAGGCAACATTATTTTGGTTGAACAGCCCTGCCCTAAAAAAGACCTTAAGAGCTTGAAATACATTACTGACAATTTGAAAGGTATGATGGTCTTTGCTGATGAAGCCGCGGCAACTCTTGAAGATGTAAAAAAAATAGTCGTAAAAAAAGCGGCGCATGGCGTGAACATAAAAGTACAAAAGGCTGGTGGCATATATCCTTCCATACAGATAGCGCAGTACTGTAAAAAACACGGGTTAAAGATCATGGCAGGTGCAATGATAGAAGACACCATAGGCCTTACAGCCGATGCACATTTTGCTGTATCCAATAGCAATCTGGTCCTGACCGATCTCGATACGGATATAGATCTACCTAAATACATAAAGGGTGGCTCCTACATAAGGATTGGTAAAAGAAAAATAAACCAGGCTGATGGTTTAGGAATAAAGCTCTGCTCTAGGCGCTTAAAACGGCTTCAAGTTAAAAAAGAGCTAATCATCAAAGAGTTCATATGATCTTATCACTTAGCTCTTTTTTGAGGTCTTCTTTCTTCTTGTTTCCCCAGTCTTCTTCAGTATAGTTTTTGGTAGCATCCATAGAAGATATCTCTTTATAATTATTGCATAATTTAAAATATTTAGCCATGTCATGCCCTGCTCCGTAAATCAGAGCCAGACTAGATTCCTTGTCTTTATCCATGAAATCTTGCATAAGCTTAACTGCTGTCTTTTCTCTAACGGACAAAAAATCTTTAGATGTGATCCCAGGATTAGTCCCTTTTGCATACTTGCCAGTTGACCAAGCCTGCTCTGTGTAGCCCAACAAATAAGCAAATTGCGCTGGATCAAATTCAAATAAATACTCTAGCATTACGCTGTCCAATTCTGAATAAGAGGTAGGATGTATATAAACATCATTATTTAAGGCATAAAATACCTCTGCAGCGCCTTCAAAATATAAGACTAGTTTTTGTTCTCTATTCAAGGTTTGTATCTCATCATTAGGGAAAAATGCTTTAACAACCTTCGTCAATTTCATTTCAGGTACCGAATGGGAGTAGATACTGCCCTTGTTTGATGGAGTCAGTTCGCTGGAATTACCTTCTGGCCAGATATGCTTTACCGAGTTGGCTTTTAAGGATTTTAGTATATTGAATTGGATAGCGGCAACCTCATCAATGGTTTTAGCGGATTCTGCTGTTCTTGTAGCGTGATACTGTGGATAAAAAATTATCTTATTTGGGTAAGAACGATCAGAAAGTAGTGGTTCTAGAGCTAATAATTTTGTTCTTGCATCGATGAATGCTTTGGATGAATAGCGCTTTGTTTTTTTGGGGCTTACTCTATCTTTAATAAATCTTTTGACGTCTTCTGCCGTTAAGTTCGCATAAGGGTTTTTGTTTAAATATCTATTAGCTTTTCTATAATTTATACCGCTACTTATAAAGGTTATTATGTCGTTGGTCGTATAATAACTATCGTAGGCGTTAATCGTCTTTAGATCAATTTTATCTAGATATAGTGAGGCAATTTCCTGTCCACTAAATTTTTCTGGATATGTGCCAGCCACGGATGGTGAAAGCCCTACAGAGTACATAGCTGCGATCTCATCTCCTGTGAACCTTGTAGCATACTGTGTGGCATAACTAGGAGGCACTTCAGACCTTACTAAGAACAAAATGTCCGTGTCTGTAAACCTTTTATTTTTTGCTGTATTTTCAAATGTCCAGCCAATTTGTTTTGCTGCTACCATATCTGCTGCTGAAAAATTTTTAGGATATAATAAAAGTTCCTTAGCGCTGATGTTGTTCGCTATAAGTAGTTTGATCCCGTCACAGGACGCTTGTTTTTCATAAAAATCACGGTATTCCAAAACTTGTTCCGGTGTAAGGGCACAGGCTGTTATATCCACGCTTTTTTGTCTAAATTTGAGGCCCTGGCCTAGTAAGGGGGTCGCAAGCACTACAGTTATTAAAAGCACCAACAATGTTTTCATAACTTTTACCTTCTCTCGTTGCTGTTAGTTACAAGTGAGTTTATCACAAAAAGAGTCTCTGCTTCAAGGCAATGTTCAAAAATAATAAATTAATTAGCAATAAGAGTGAACTTAACTATTTCGGAAGCATTCAAGAACCTCATTGGAGGCCCCCAACTACCCGTTCCTGAAGACGTATAGGCAAAGCCTTTCCCATTCGGATACAGGCCATAGCCATGCTTGTATATTAAAAACACCAAAATATCTAACGGCGGGATCTGCCCAGCGTGGGTGTGGCCCGAAAGCATAAGATCAATGCCAGCGTCATAAGCCACCTTGTAGTTATCAGGCTCGTGGGTAAGTAGTATCGTGTAGGCCTCCTTGTTCAGTCCTGATAGGCCCTTTTTAAGATCAGGGCCTTCTGCCCCAAAACGCGGGCCTTGAATGCTATCCACACCGACTATATTTATCTTGTCCTTTAGCTCCAAACCCTGGTTCACAAGAAGATGGACATTACCTTGCGAGATAAATTCCCGTGCTTTTTTTACATCAGAATAATATTCATGATTCCCAAGGCAGGCATAAACACCGTACCTGGTCTTTATCTTTTTTAACCCTTCCGCCTTTTCCTTGTCCAGCACCGCACCAACATCGACTAAGTCGCCCGTTATCAGGACAAAATCGGGATCGAGTGCATTCACTTTTTCTACCACCCTGTTAAGCCAAACGGGGTCCTTTATGTGGTCCAAATGAAGATCACTAAGCTGAACAAAGGTGGTCCCGGCCAAACCTTTAAGTTCGCTTCGGACCGGAAGCATTATTTCCCTTACCACCAGCCTTCTTTCGTTGAGCAGTGAATATAACGAAAGTGAAAGCACAATGAATATCGATATGGATGTGATATAAAACTTGTACGATGGCAAGAATAACGAGATGAGGTCCTTTAGCAAAAATACACTAAAGCAAATAGAGATGATCCCAAGCCAAATGCTGGCCGGATATATTAAAAGGTCCATCCTCTTAATGAGTAGCGATAAAGGATAAAGGCTCGCAAGCACAACAAAAGCCAACGCAAGGTACAAACTTAAGCTCCTTGAAAGCAACAACCCGCGACGAAGGCTTATGAACAGGTAGAAGTTGACAAAAAGATACACCGTAAAAAAAACAGTGATGAAAAGATAAAAACTAGAAGTCTTCATAAGGTAGTGCTCTTTTTATACTACACAAATCCCTTTTAATGGATTGTTTATAGTAGTGGCTAAGCGGAAAGGTTACTGCCATTTATTTTGCTTTGCAAGCTGCGCTTCATCCGTAAAAGGCATACCATTGGGCATTAAACAATTTGCAGACTCAGAAACACACTCGCTGCAAATACCCTTGCGCACATAATATGATGCGATTTCGTCAACTATCTTTTCTTTCATTTCTTCTATACTCGTGCCCGAAAAGGTCTTGCTAATAGAGCTATTCTTACCACCAGAAAGGATTTGTGGCATATACACCTGCCTTGCTCGGTCGTTAGCGCTTAAATTAGGGTCCGATACAACCGGCAGGAAAACATTATCTTGAATCTGTTTTTTTATAGCACTTTTATTTATTTCAGAGTTAATAGCGCTAACGATTTCAACAGGAAGAAGACCGGCAGTAAATGAAGCTGCACTTATAATTATGGACTGTCTAGTCCCAACGGTCAGGGAAGTAGACAATGCTTGGCTTGTTAAAGTCGCACCTACAGCCTGACCAACAATACCATAGGTGGCAAATGTAAGAACTACTACAGTAACAACTTGAGCAGCTGGAAGAACTTTATGCTCAAAATTACAAGCAATTTGTGCACTCGCTAAGGTAGGGGAAAAAACTTGTACCAAGGGGATCGCTGGCCCCCACTCTGGAACTGAAAGTGATTGCGTACCACCAAGTAAGGTTTCAAGCGACATATTACTAACCAGTCCCTTATCATTAAATTCATAAGTAAGGCGTGGGCTCCAGTATGTTGTGTCCTTCGCTTTTATCCCTTTTGAAAGTCTATCAATAGCAAGATCTTGTAAATTTACACAGTTTTTATAAGAAATACTGAAATCAGTCTGATTGATCACCACATCACAGTATTCATAAATAGCAGCAGCAACATACTGGTATTTTTTATTTTCATAACTTTTCTTATCAACACAAAAAGCTTTTTTTGTCTT
>CAYVOB010000095.1:5712-6254 GCA_964452945.1 uncultured Bdellovibrionales bacterium | reverse complement strand
ATCTGACGGTGTCGGCGTAGAAAGGATATATCCTCTGCATAGCCCGACTATCAGCAAGATAGAGGTGGTCAATAAGGGTAAGGTCAGAAGGGCAAACCTTTCTTACTTCAAAAAGCTAAAGGGTAAGGCAGCCAGAATAAAGAGAGAAGAAGTAAGCTACATAGAACCGACAACGACTACAGACAACAAAGCAGAATAATCTATCGGCGTAATCTGATACAATTTGACATAGGCTTCACTTCAAATATAGTTAGGTCCGTGGAGTGTTTAAAAAAATGATCAGTTATATTCTTGGTAAACTCATTGGTACAAAGAACGAGAGGGTTGTAAAGGAACTTTGGGGCTTTGTTAACAGGGTAAATGAACTTGAGGATAAATTTAAACCATTATCCGACGACGATCTAAAGGCTAGGACCGCAGATTTTAAACAAAGATACAGTAACGGAGAGGACCTTGAGGCGATGGCACCGGAGGCCTTTTCTGTTGTAAGGGAAGCAGGCAGGAGGGTCTTGGGTGAAAGGCATTTTGACGTCCAGATAATG
>CAYVOB010000095.1:0-5692 GCA_964452945.1 uncultured Bdellovibrionales bacterium | reverse complement strand
CATCAGGGAAAGATCTCAGAGATGAGGACCGGTGAAGGTAAGACGCTGACCTCAACATGTCCCATGTACCTTAATGCGATAACGGGTAAGGGCGCTCATCTGGTAACCGTGAATGATTATCTAGCTAAAAGAGATAGTGAGTGGATGGGTCAGATATATAAGTTCCTCGGGATGTCTGTAGGTTGTATACATCACTCCATAAGTGACACCGAAAGGAGAGTTGCTTATGCCTCTGACATAACCTATGGAACCAATAATGAGTTTGGTTTTGACTACCTAAGGGACAACATGAAGTATGACCTTAAGGATCTTGTCCAAAGGCCACTTCACTACGCCATCGTCGATGAAGTCGACTCCATACTCGTGGACGAGGCAAGGACTCCTCTTATAATATCCGGACCTACCGATGACGATATAAGCAAGTATTATCATGTCGATACTTTCATTCCTTCCCTGATTAAAGACAAGGACTATACTATCGACGAGAAAAGTAAATCAGTCGCACTTACTGAAGAAGGGGTGCAGAAACTTGAGAAGGTCTTGAAGGTAGGGAACCTTTATGATCCGCACAACATAGAGTGGCTACACTATGTTACACAGGCCCTCAGGGCACATGCTCTTTTTAAGAGGGATGTTGATTATGTAATTCAGGAAGACAAAGTGCTTATAGTTGATGAGTTCACAGGAAGGCTTTTGCCTGGTCGACGTTATTCTGATGGTCTTCATCAAGCCTTGGAGGCAAAGGAAAAGGTCAGGGTAGAGAGCGAGAACCAAACGCTTGCTACCATAACTTTTCAGAACTATTTCAGGATGTACCAAAAACTTTCAGGCATGACCGGTACCGCAGCAACGGAAGCAGCCGAGTTCTCTAAGATCTATAAACTTGATGTAGTTGTTATACCAACCAATATGCCGATGGTAAGAAAGGACCTTGCAGATCAGGTCTATAAAAATGAAAAAGCAAAATTCAAGGCTGTCGTTAACGATATAGCCACGCGTCACCAAAAAGGGCAGCCAGTCCTTGTTGGTACCATCTCGATAGAGAAATCAGAAAAACTATCAAAGATGCTGAAAATGCAGGGTGTAAAGCACAGCGTATTAAACGCTAAATATCATGAAAAAGAGGCGGAAATAATCGCTCTTGCCGGTCAGCCTGGGGCTGTTACCATCTCTACCAACATGGCGGGTCGTGGAACGGACATAAAGCTTGGGCAGGGCGTACCGACTGTTGGCGGTCTTCATGTAATAGGAACAGAACGACACGAATCACGACGTATAGACAATCAGTTGAGAGGCCGTTCCGGCCGTCAGGGTGATCCTGGCTCCTCCAGGTTCTATCTTTCACTTGAAGATGACCTGATGAGGATATTCGGTAGTGAACGTATATTGAAGTTGATGGATACGTTAAGGATGGATGAGAACGAGCCTATAGAGCACAGATGGGTAACCAAGGCTATAGAGAATTCGCAAAAGAGAGTGGAAGGGCATAACTTTGATATAAGAAAACACCTTCTTGAATATGACGATGTAATGAACCAGCAAAGGGACGTTATATATTCAATGCGTAAAAGCATGCTTATGGGTGAACACTTGAGGGATTTCTTCATAGATATAGTCAGAGAAGAGTGTGATGCAATAGAGAATTCCCTGGCCCACTTTAAGACGGTGGAGGAATGGGATTTTGAGGAGCTGAACAAACAGATATCTGAAGAGTTCAACTTCAAAATAAAAAAGGCGGACTTTGTTCTGTCTGGCAAAAAACTTTCTGCGTATCTTTTTGAGACAGCCAGTGCAATGTTCGATCAAAAAATAAATGAACTACCTGAGGGCATCTTTCTTGATGTTTGCAGGACTATCTTTCTGCAGTCGCTGGATACGCTTTGGAAGGAACATCTGAAAAATTTAGATTATCTAAAGGAGGGCGTCGGCCTAAGGGGTTATGCACAGGTCAATCCTCTTGTTGAATATAAAAAAGAAGCTTTCAATATGTTCGTTGAACTTGATTACAATATCAAGATGAGTACACTAGGCAAGCTGTTCAAGGTAAAGGTCTCTCCTCAATATGCAGAAGCAGAGAGCGCCAGAAAAGCAGAGGAAAAAGAGACCGCACAGATGATGTCTGCGCTGGAGCAATATAAAAAGCAGCAAGAAGCCTTACAAAAGAACCTGATCATGAGCCGAAGCAGTGACGATGCTCCTCAACCTGTAAAAAGGACCCACGATAAGGTAGGCAGGAACGATCCTTGTCCTTGTGGCAGCGGGAAAAAATTCAAGAAATGCTGTGGTAGGTAATGCTTAAACTTACTGGTGGAGAGTTCAAGGGAAGGAACATTGAGTGTCCTCCAGGAAAGGACATCCGACCTACTTCTTCCAAGACACGTCAGGGAATATTCAATACACTTTTTTCAATGGGTTTTGAGCCTCAGGGATCTGTGGTGCTTGAACTGTTCGCTGGTACAGGGCTCATAAGCTTTGAAGCCATAAGCAGAGGTGGAAGAGCTGCTGTACTGGTCGATGACAGTAAGAACTCCCTGGATGTTATATCAAGGAACGCCCAAAAATTGATGATAACTGACAGGGTAAGGCTTGTTAAAAGCGATGCGATATCGTTCATAGAAAGGAACGATCTTTCAAATTATGATCTGGTGTACCTTGATCCTCCATATAAATATGCAGGGTACGGGGAATTACTTTCCAAGATGCTGCTTAAGGTACCTTCACATACGATAGTAATCGCAGAAAGTGATAGGGATATAACAGCCGACATAGATGTGCCTTTTGATGTTTTAAAGACAAAAAAATGGGGCAAGGCTAATGTTTTCTTCTTTAAGAATCATCAGTGATCCTATGGCCAACAAGTCAGCCTGTGCGGTCGACTTCAAGACAGGTTCAATGAGCGATCCAGCCTCTAAGCTGGGATTATCACATCTTTTAGAACATGTGGTGTCCTCACGATTCTCCGACGGGTGTATAGGGATGTTCAATGCGTCTACATCACCGGAACATACCAATTTTAGGTTTGATACTGACCACAAGTCATTCGCCAAAGCTCTTAAGGTCTTTGCAAAAGTACTCAAT
The DNA here is from genome assembly GCA_964452945.1 of uncultured Bdellovibrionales bacterium. Classification (GTDB taxonomy): domain Bacteria; phylum Bdellovibrionota; class JAFGOL01; order JAFGOL01; family JAFGOL01; genus CAYVOB01. Next base: position 2,614 of record CAYVOB010000095.1, on the reverse strand, counting down.
TCGCCATCACTGGAAAGATCCAGGATCGAGGCAGAAAAGCGTGTCATAAACTCCGAATTCGAACAGAACAGATATGACCAAACGGTGCTCAGATCACATATCTTTAATATGACCAATGATCCTAAACATCCCTTGTCTGGTTTTCACCATGGTAACATGAGAACACTCAAAGATATTTCCAGCAAGGACCTTGATGAGTTCATCAACAGTAATTACTTCGCTTCGAATTCAAAGGTGGCGATAGTTTCTGCACTTCCTTATGAAGAGATCGACATGATAGTACGTGAGGCTTTTAGGGATTTTAGGCCTGCAAAACAAACTGGCATAAGGTCGTTCTCAAAGATATTTACGGGGATGGAGCTTCCTCAAAAGGTGTGTGCCAAACTTGATGACAGCATGCTCCTTTGTTTCGAACTTGGGTCTACATACGAGCAGTATAGGACTAAACCACATTGGATATTGAACTATCTGCTAAACACCAAAAGGAGTGGCTCACTTTTACGAAGCTTAAAGGAAAAGGGTCTTGCCACGGATGTGCTGGCAAGTGTACAGCCGTTTTCTTTTTCTTCGCTGTTGTTTATTGAGTTAAGACCAACTAAAAAGGGGCTTGAGGCCCCCGAGTTGATAGTCGGTGAATTATTCTCGTATCTGGAGTTCATCAAAGATACTGGATATCCTGAATATATATTTAATGAACAAAAACGTATTTGCGAGGCTGGTTTTAGGTTCCATGAACAGAACGAGGGAATGGTAATAGTGAAGGACCTTGCAAGATTGATGCACTATTATCCTGCTGCAGACGCGGAACGGTTCAATAGTCTTATATTTGATCATGGGATAGAGGAGCTTAACAGTATCTTGGGGCTTTTAAAGCTCGATAATATGAAGATCTTGATCTGCAACGATCAGCTTAATCCGAAAAAACAGGAGCCATATTACGACGTAGCTTATGATGTAGAAAAAATAAAGGATGTAGAGATAGTCAAAGGCACTTATTTTAAATATCCGGAAGAGAATCGTTTTGTAATGGATAATCCGATGATCCATGAGGACGATAAAAAACATACTCTGCCATACAGGCTGATAAACGATAAAAGGGGTACGGCTTGGTTCCAGCAGGACTCCGTCTTAAAACTTCCAATGTTATACTTTAACCTTTTGATATTGACCCCTGTTGTTAACAAGGACCCGTTCTCAAAACTACTTTCCATATTTTATACCAGGATCGTGTCTGAAATGCTTGAGGAAACTCTTGATGAAGCCGGGGAGGCAGGGCTCTCTTTTGGTCTGGACAGAGACGATAGGGGGATATCACTATTCTTTAGCGGCTACTCACAAAAAATGCCTTTGTTGTTCAATAATGTTCTTTCAACACTTAAACTGCATGGGCTGGACGACAAGATGCTGCAGTCCGTAAAGGAGATCCTGAGGAATGATTATCTTGCTTTGGAGAATGGATCTTCATTCTCTTTGGCCCAGTACTTCAAATATCAACTTATACATAAGAACAGTATCCCATACACTGAATACATGGATCTGCTAGATAAAGTTACTATCGCTGATATTAACAACTTCTCTAAGTCGATATACGATAATATTTCATTGGAGAGTCACATATACGGCAACATATCACCATCAAGGGTTGGGGAACTTTATAACACTGTGTTCAATGAGCTTTCTGCAAGGTGCTTGAACAAAAAGGATATCCCAAGGGATGCAGTTATGGACTACGGTGAAGGTAATTCGTATGCATATGTTGTTAATACAAATTCACTCGACCATTGCTGGTCCTCTTTTTATCAGTTCGGTGAAAGGACAATAAGGCTGAGTGCGATAATACAGCTTGGGCACATGTTCCTTGCACCGTTCTTCTTTGGTGAGATCAGGGGAAAGAAGCAACTTGGTTATGTGGCAGAGACCCGGGTAGAGTTCTTTGAAAAAGTCCTTGGACTTTCTTTTGTCATATTGTCCGATGATAATTCTTCTGACACATTGGCTAAGGAAGCAGAAAGTACATTAAAAGATTTTCTGCACTATCTGGAGAACTTGCCTATTGACGTCTTCGAGAACAACAAGCGAGTGCTTACGGAAAGGGTCAACAAGAATAACAGGACCCTTGAGGATTGGATGAACGACATATTCCTTACATCGATCTTCAAGGGTGACACCGATTATGCAAAAAAACTTTCAAAAGAGGTGGCTGCATTATCCTTGAAAGAGGTGGTCCAGGCCTTTGAGAACGCCCTTTTGGGCCATAAGAGGGCTAGTGTTTCTGTATATGCCGGTCCTTATAATCTAAAACCCTCAAAGGGAGAGACCTATATCAATGACATCAGGGTCTTTAAAAGTAAGGCAAGAACCTTTTTGTTGGACAAGTAGTCAGTTTTTTTGGTATATAGGTACCTACCATGTCCAGTACAAAGAACTTCATACATTCTACCTTTGAAATGCTCAGGAAGTCCTCCTCAGTGGCAGTCCTTTTAATGAGGAAGTCCCTTGTTGAAAGGAAAAGAAGGAATATGTTCCAGCATCTTGGAGAACTTACTTATTCACTTTGTAAGACCAACAAGATCAATGATGAGTCGCTGATCCATCTTATAGATCAAATAGATTC
>CAYVOB010000094.1:0-6307 GCA_964452945.1 uncultured Bdellovibrionales bacterium | reverse complement strand
CTTAAGGTCGGCGGAACCTTCATCGCCCTTTACTAAACTGTTGAACGTGGTGTTGGTCATCAATTCCATAACTACATAACCAGTCTTGGAATTTGTTCCAGGCACATCATCCTCTCCGTAATACAGCCATTTTGCAGAATTAAAGTTGAACTCTTTCCCATCTATTGTAACCTTTGTATCGTTGTACTGCTTGTCTGCCATTTTGGACTGTTCAACACCTATTTCAAGTTTTGTTTCTATATCTACCTTTTCCTTTGCATTCTCCAATAGCGGTATGAGTATCTCTACCACAGAGTTCAATTCAGGATATTCCCTCATGTTCTTTATCGCATCCGTTATCAATTCATAAGCGGCCTCTGCCTTAGTATCAACGTTAGGCCTCAAAAGACGTATTGCCACTTTCGAGCCGTCAGTCATTATACCTTCCACTACTATGAATGACTTTCCAGCACCCAGAACACCACCAAGATAAGAGATCTTATCCCTTACCGCCTTTGGGACACTCTCGTTATATAGGGACCACAGCTCACTTCTTAAAGGCATATTGGACTGCCCCTTAAAGCTGCTGAACGCCTCTCTTATATCCTTTCTGACGTCGGGACTTGAATGCAGCTGTTGTGCAAGTTTTTTGATTATGGGATTGTCCTCGAACTCGGCGATCTTTGCCAAAGCTTCGCCAATGCTAAAATTCCCGCTGACCTCCTGATTCTGTTTTGCAGCTATCATCATCGCAGATATAAAATATACTTTCTTATAATCCTTCATCGCCTTAACGTAGGACTTAAGTGCTTTCTTCCCTATCTCCATATCGGCATCATTCTGCGTACCGGAGCCCAAAGTCCTTTCGAAGACGTAATCAAAGGTCTCTTCCCAGTCACTGGACATTTTGGTGAGTAGCATGTTCATCACTGCTACCTTTAGCATAAAGTCCGCCCCCCAAAAATTCTCATGAAGCAGTGTCAGGTGTGACTTGTCAAAGCCGCCTGACTTTATATTATTTTTTAAACGCCCGCCCGGCCCATAATCAAAGGACTCTTTGATGTCATCTACTATATAATCATAAAATGCCTTTATATTCTCTTCCGTCCTTGGTTTAATAAGGAACTCTATGCATTTTTCTATCCTCTCGCTCTTCGATCCAATATATTCAAGTAAGGCTTCTGAACCAACAATGGCCAAATGGTCTTTTGTTATGCTGCTCCTGGAAACAGTGTACTGCGTTCCCAAATATCCTGACAGTTCCTCCTGTGCAAGAAGTGCAGAGGAAAGTTTTTCCTTCATTCTGCTCTTTAGGACATCTGGTACATCATCATTGTCAAGAATTGCAGTTTTTTCTTTTATCAGGTTCAAATAAGCAGCAGTCGGATTGTCAACGTTCGTCCCATATTTTTCCTTCATCGATACTGCCCAAAGGTCAACGGCCTCGTTTGCAAGGGCCAGTCGTTCAGGTACAGGGCCTTGCAATAATCTCTCCAGCGACTTTATCTTGGTATCAAGGTCAATATCCGTGCCCTTGATCTTTTCCAGTATAGCCTCGAATTTTTTAGTCTTATTAAAGGTTGTTCCCCAAAGTCCATTATCAGTGATGGCACCGTATAACGTTATGACCTTATCCAGGTCACCTTCCCAATAACCGTTCTTTTCCAAAAAAACAGCAAGGCGGGAAATAAAATTAATGTCCTCTGCAATATAATTTTGAGAACCTCCGTTGAGGTAAAAACTATTATATATCAGTGGCAATAAGGTAACATAATCGAATTCCTTATGCCCTTCGTAGTCATCCAGATAATACATGGATTCAACCGTCAAAAAATTCCTGGCAAAAAAGGAGCTACTATCCTTAGTGGATAAATAAGAAATTATCGTCTTATAGTGGTCATACAGGTCCTTGGAAGATCCAGCTTCCTTAAAACCGAGCCCCTTACTTATATGATAAAAAATAAGATTGCTGTCATAAGGAGCAAGGTCAAGTATCTCACCTTTACGGTAAGGGACTATCCCCCACAGGATATCATGGTCCCTGATCATCGTACTTAGGACATGCACATATTCAGCTTGGGTATAAAGTACATCACTGTGATTAATTACAAAGGCCTTTACGTTCCAATCAACATTAACACGGAAATTCCCAACGACTTCCTTTATAAGCTCTATGTTCTCTACACTTGGATCAAGCTCTAAAAGAGCGGCACAATCGTCAGCGATGACACTTCCATAAGATTTTAAGGAAAAGTCCGTTGAGAACGATACAGCTGTATTTAACCTTAACTTAATGTCCGCTTCTGTTTTCCCATTGCTGTTCATGGCCTCACGTAGAGACATCTCCTTTGCATACTCATCGTGAGCTTCCTTCCTTTCTAGCATCCATTCTGCATTGTGTTTTGATGAGAACGTGAACTGCTTGCTGTAATCGATTAGCTCTCTAAGTTCAGCGGCGCTTAGGTCATCATATAATTCTTCAGAATCATTTAGAATGGCAAGCACATATAATAAATCCTTTTCCCCAGCCCTAAAATCCTTTACTGCCTTTTCTATCAGCTCTTCTGAAGGAGCTGGTATTTTGGTCCATTTAAAAGAACTTTCAAAATCATATTTTATTATTACAGTACCTCCACGTTTATAAAAAGAGGAAATAGGATAAATGCTTATCAACTCTTTGAACTTTCTTACATGCTCCATGAAATCGTCGGTAATCTTCATATCTGAGATACCTTTTAATTCTGTATCTATGTCCCTTAACTTACCTATTGGTGTGATCTTATAATTGTAACCAATGCTGTTAGTGCGGTTATCAAGGATGCTGGCAAGACTGCCAAGCAAAGACCGCAGGTTATTCACGTAACTTTTCTGGATCAGGCTGAGATTGGTCTCGTACGTCGGGTCCATCATCTCGTCCGCAAGCTTATGCAGTGCTTCCACACCCGCAGCATCAAGAGGCACATTTATATTATGGATACCCTTGTAAACAAAATCATCATAACGTGCGCTGTTAGTCACGTTCTTGAACTCATTCTTTAAAAGCGTCATCTGTTCAGCACTGGTCATTGCTAAATATTCTTTATTTAAGACGGCATCAAAATATGAGGTGTGTGTTGCCGTAAGGAAAAGCTCCCTTTGGATCTCATCCACAGGTGTTGCCACCTGGTTAAGCTTCCCTTTTTCAATTTTTTCCAAGCGGGTCAACTCACCCTTGACCAGTTCTATCCTATTCTGCGTACCACCGTGAACGTCCAGCATATCCTGTATGAAATCTGTCTGACCAGATTCTTCCTCGTTTTCTAGCTTCATTAATTTCTGCATCACCTCAAGATAAGCCTCTGGTCTGTAACCGGCTTCTTGAAGCCAGCTTATAGGCTTCAGGTCAGAAGCATACTCCTCTATCCTTGAGTTCTTGTGTTCGCCAAATTGTTTCTCTAAGTTAAGGTGTACAAGTTCATGCCCAAGTATGGCCGCAAAAGAATCCTCGTCCTCAAACAACTTTATCGCACCTTTTGTCATCGCAATTATGTATCTTACTTTACCACCCTCACTTAATTTCGTCTCAAAGGCGCTCACTGCAGAATAATCAGAAATAAAGAACTGAACGGGATATCTTTCAAAGTCATGTTTTGGCAGAAGGCGTTTCATGATCTTAGTCATGTATTCGTGAAAGGCCTTGTTTGCCTTTGAATCAAACGGGACTAGTTTGCAAAGTTCCTTTAGTTCCTTAAGTGATTGCGGATCCTCTTGATCGTTAGTACTTGCAAAATTTGTTGTGGGACTAAGGGCTTGGGTCTGTGAGAATAAACTTACAGAGAAGAAAAATGACAACAACAGGACATAGATTTGGGTTCTGACCAAGGCCATGGTAGGGGTAATTGCAAGTTTTGGGCCAAGTATTTTAATAACGATATCAATACCTTATATTGGAGGACCTGGGGCTTTGTGGCTATAGTTTTGACAATGATACTACTTATTAACATTGGAGCCCCAGGGACAACTAATGGTAGAATAGCTGGAGAGGTTTTGACATATGACACAAAGATCTGGCCGCATTGTTCTTTTCCTTGTTTCAATATCGATACTGTTTAGCGAATATGCTTTTTCTCAACTTCCTCCTCCTGTTACTTCAGAATTAATGTTTACCAAAGACCCTTCCACTGCAAGACAGCGCAACAAAGCCACATCACTCACAAAAACGGATCCTATACCTTATGTGCAAAATGATTTTGGAGGAGACTCATTTAGGAAAAATATCGCTGATATTGAACGCATTTTATTAAGTCAGTCAATAACAACACCGGTAGAACTTTATGATCTTGGTATAAAGGACATGGTCTCCTCATATCTTTCGAAGATAGATTCTGCATCCAGCGGTTGTGAGACCAGGGCAGCCCTGTGGGCGATTTATTCACAATACAGAGATAAATTCGAGGACAGCAAGATAGCATCAGATCCTGACAGCCCAAGGTTCTTTTATTCCATTTTGTCGGGACCTAAAAAGAAGATCATCTTTTTTGATGTCACGGAACATAACTATTTGACGATACAAAGGTGGGTTGAGTTAAAGTACAATATGGAATACAAATTCCCGTTCAGTATCGGCACGACATTGCTGCATGTTGACAACCACCCGGATTGGACAGGTGAGCAGGTCAATCTTGATGAGCTAATAACCGGCGATAACTTAATAAGTAAAACGATAGACCTTAAAGACAAAAAACCAAGAGTGTTCTTTGATAAATTATTTAAAGAGGTGGCGAGCGATCCCAAGAATTTTGTAAGGCTGGAAAGCATAAAAACTGCTTTCCCGAACATAAATGACACCCTGATAGGTGCCTGCTGCACCGGAATATCCAAGGATCTCATCTGGATCAATGCGGGTGATGCCACAAGGATATCCAGAAAAAACAAAACCTACACCGGATGGTACTTATACACGGAAGATAAATGGAAAGCCGAGCCTGATTTAACTAGAGACGTATTCCTTTCTCAGGAAGCCCCTTTTATATCCTGTGGGGATGGTGTTAGCGTAAATGCATCCCTGGTACCTAGCGACTATACTCCGTCAAAGGATCTTACCAGTCTAAAAATAGAGGATAATTTTATACTTGATATAGATCTTGATTTCTTTTTCCACAGTTACCTTAGAGGATGTATGACAGAAAGCTGTCCGGATTATCTTGCTTTAATGGACAAAAGAATAGACTGGTTGATATCATTCTTGCAACAACTCAAAAATTCGAACAAGAGCCCCTCTGTGATAAACTTTGTCTATTCAAGTGCTGAGTGTGGTGAAGGAATTTGTCAGGCCCCAATACGTGGCGAACTGGAAGGATCTTTTGGATCCTTTTCACCCCCTTGTTATGTGATCCTTTGCGCTTATAAGCTAAAGGAAAAACTGTTAAAACTTTATGAGCTGAAAGAGTTATCCCCCAAGGAAGCAAAAGGGCTTTTTAAGTATAGAGCCGTCTAACAGGGATACTGCTCCATAAACAACTATAAACGCATTAAAGTCTGTGCTATACCTGTGTAATCATGCCTGCTCAGAAAGTCTTTTACTCACTAAAGGCCCCCTTAAATTGCATGCAACATGCAAAGGATCTGGTCCGAAACTCAAAAAAATCCCACGTGCTACTGCCCAAACACATAGACCCTTCAAAATTCGAGGAACTGCTGCTTAGGGACGTGGACTATTTTAGCAAAATAAAAATAGAAGGAATATCAACCTTTCCCGTAAACATGTTAAAGGCCTGTGGAAGGCTGGACCTTCCAAAAAAGATAGATCAAATAAAATTGTCCGAACATTTCCACAGTCGTTATCCAAGAACACTATGCAGGCCCCTCTTGAACACTATACTGGAGCTTAAGAACGCAAACTTTGAAAGTTCCTATGCAGAAAAGCTGCAAAAAAGATCAGAGATGGAAGGATCACTACTCATAAAGGTCTTCAAGGAATACCAGGAACTTTTAAAAAAATGGAACGTTTGTGATTCTGCTGATTATAAAAACGAATTCGTCAACGAGGCCAAAACCCCAGGATCAAGGATAATAGATGCTGAATGCACATACATATTCGCTGGTTTTAATGAATTCTCTTCCTTAGACCTTGAAATAATAGACACAGTCTCTAGGATGGCGAATACATATATAGTAAGCCCGGACATACTCAGCTTGGATATCGATTATATAAAGACACTAAAGAACGAGTTGATAAGCTCCATGGGCTTTAAAGTCATAGAGGTAGAGGACAAAAGAACGAGCGGATTGGACGTACAGGAATTCCCAAGCCTAAACGACGAGGTCTATTACGCAGCAGAGAAAATAA